>CAZBXO010000001.1:0-41660 GCA_964495645.1 uncultured Phenylobacterium sp.
GCGGGCGCAAGGAAAAGAAGCCCAACACCTTCACCGACTTCATCGCCTGCGCCGATCACCTGGCGGCCGAGGGCTATGCCACGCCCGGCCGGATCGCGGCCTACGGCGGCTCGGCCGGCGGCATGCTGATGGGCGCGGTCGCCAACCTGCGGCCGGACCTGTGGGGGGCGGTGATCGCCGCCGTGCCCTTCGTCGACGTCCTCAACACCATGAGCGACACCAGCTTGCCGCTGACCCCGCCGGAGTGGCCGGAGTGGGGCAACCCGCTCGAAGACGAAGGCGCCTACGACCGCATCGCGAGCTACAGCCCATACGACCAGGTCTCGCCCCGCGCCTATCCGCCGATCCTGGCGACAGGCGGCCTCTCGGACCCGCGCGTCACCTACTGGGAGCCGGCCAAGTGGGTGGCGAAGCTGCGCGAGAACCAGGCGGGCGACGCCCCGATCCTGCTCCGGATCAACATGGAGGCCGGTCACGGCGGCGCCTCCGGGCGGTTCGACTTCCTGAAGGAGGTCGCCCTGGACTACGCTTTCGCCATCTGGGCGCTCGACGGGGGATGGCGCGGTTGATCGTGCGGGAGGCGACGGCGGCGGACGCAGACGCCATCGCGGCAATCTATGCGCACGCGGTGCTGCATGGCTTCGGCACGTTCGAGACCGTGCCGCCGGACGCGGCCTGGGCCGACGCCAAGCGGCGCGAGGTGCAGGGTTACGGCTTGCCCTTCGTGGTGGCCGAGGCGGACGGCCGGGTGCTGGGCTATGCCTACGCGGGGCCGTTCCGGGCGCGGCCGGGATACCGCTACACCGTCGAGGACAGCGTCTATGTGGCGCCCGATGCGCAGGGGCGGGGCGTGGGCCGCGCGACGCTGTCGGCCGTCCTCGCCGCCTGCGAGGCCAAGGGCCTGCGCCAGGTGGTGGCGGTGATCGGGGACAGCGAGAACGCGGGCTCCATCGGCCTGCACAAGGCGCTGGGCTTCGAGCCGGCCGGGGTAGGCCGTAGCTTCGGCTACAAGCTCGGCCGCTGGGTCGACATCGTGTGGATGCAGAAGCCCCTGAACGGCGGCGATGCGCGGCCGCCGGACGGTGAGGGGATCCCGCTCGGCGGCGCCTGAAGCGCCCGCGTCAGCCCTTCCCGCCGTCGCGGGCGGTCTTTGCGGCGCGCTCCGACCGCTGCTCCGTCGGCTTGGCGGCGCGGGTGAGGTTGAAGGCCGCGTTGATCAGGCCGATCTGCGAGAAAGCCTGGGGGAAGTTGCCAACCAGCCGGCCGTTCCGGGGATCGTATTCCTCGGCCAGCAGACCCAGGTCGTTGCGCACCGCCAACAGGCGGTCGAACAGGGCCTCGGCGTCCGCGCGGCGGCCGAGCATCAGCCAGGCGTCGACGAGCCAGAAGCTGCAGGCAAGGAACGCGCCCTCGCCCGGCGGCAGGCCGTCCTGGGTCGCGGCGGTGTCGTAGCGCAGCAGGAAGCCGTCTCGCAGGAGTTCGCGCTCAATCGCTTCGACGGTGCCGCGGAACCGCGGATCGTCCGCCTCCAGGAAGCCTAGCTCGGCCAGGAGCAGGAGGCTCGCGTCCAGCTCGCCCCGCCCATAGGATTGGACGAAGGTGTTGCGCGCCGCGTCGTATCCGCGGGCGCAGACGTCGGCGTGGATCCTGCTCCTCAGCTCCGTCCAGCGCTCGACGTCTCCATCGAGGCCGAACTGCTCGACGGCCTTGATCGCGCGGTCGATGGCAACCCAGGCCATGACCTTCGAGAACGTGAAGTGTCCGCGCCCGCCACGCACCTCCCACAGGCCGTCGTCCGGCGCGTTCCAGCTCGCCTCCACGTGGCCCACCAGCGCACGCTGGACCGCCCACGCGGGCTCGCTGCCGGCGACGCCGCCCTTGCGAGCCTGGTGGAGGGCGTCCATGACCTCGCCATAGACGTCCAACTGGAACTGGTCGTGGGCGGCGTTGCCGATGCGCACGGGGGTCGAGCCCTCGTATCCGGGCAGCCAGTCTGCGGTCCATTCGGTCAGGCGTCGTTCGCCGCCAAGGCCGTACATGATCTGCATCTGGTCGGGGCTGCCGGCGGCGGCCCGAAGCAGCCAGTCGCGCCAGGCCGCGGCCTCCTCGAAGTAGCCGGCGTTCATGAGGGAAAGCAGCGTCAGGGTGGCGTCGCGGACCCAGCAGAAGCGGTAGTCCCAGTTGCGCGTTCCCCCGAGGCGCTCCGGCAGGGACGTCGTCGGCGCGGCCACCACGCCGCCTGTGGGGGCATGCGTCAGCGCCTTGAGCGTGATCAGCGAGCGGCGGATCGCGTCGGCGTGGGGGCCGGAGACGTCGCCCCGTCCGACCCAGTCGTTCCAGTAGGCCTCGGTGTCCGACAGGGCTTTCGCCGGGTCGATCGGCGGCGGGGGCGGCAGGTGCGAGGCCTTGTAGCCGAGCGTGAAGTCGACAGTCTCACCCGCGTCGACCGTGAAGGCGGCCACGGTGGTCAGTCCTTCCGGCCTGAGCGCGACAGGCGTGCGCAGTACGATGCGGTCCGGCCCGGCGACGGCGCTCAGACCGCCGTCCTCGAGGCGCGTGACCCAGGGAACGGTCTGGCCGTAGCCGAACCGCACGACGAACTCGCAAGCCATCTCCACGCGGCCGCGCACGCCGGCGACTTGGCGCACCAGCTCGGACACCGCCCCGCGTGGCGGCATGAAGTCGGTGACCCGCACCGCGCCGCCGGCGGTCTCGTGCAGGGTCTCCAGGATCAGGGTGTCGGGTCGGTATCGCCACGACGTGCGCACGTCCTCGCCGGTCGGGGCGATCTTCCAGCGCCCGTTGGCGGAGTCTCCCAAGAGGGCCGCGAAGCAGGCGTCGGAATCGAACCTCGGCCAGCAGAGCCAGTCGATCGAGCCGTCGCGGCCAACCAGGGCGGCGGTCTCGCAGTCGCCGATGAGGGCGTAATCCTCGATGCGCCCCGCCATCAGGCGACGACGCCGAAGTCGACGACCACCTTCACGTCGTCCGACCGGCGCTCGTAGGCCTCACGCCAGCGGGCGAGCGGCACGCGCCGGGTGATCAAGCGCCCAAGCCAGGCCGGGTCGGCCGCCGCGAGCGATAGCGCCGCCCGCTCGTAGTGTCGGCGGTTCGCGTTGACCGAGCCGAAGACCACGTTGTTCTCGAGCACCATCGAGCGGTTCAGCCCACCCACATCCAGGTCGCGCCGCCGCCCCGCCGAGGACAGGCCGGTCAGGCAGACGATGGCGTTCGGCCCCGCACCCGCCATCATGGCCAGCACCACCGGCCCGGCTCCGGTGCACTCCACCACCACGTCGGCGTCCAGCCCCGGCAACGCTTCGAGGGCGCCGGTGTGGTAGATTCCTCCGAGATCGGCGACCAGTCGAGGCTTCGGCCCCTCGGCGACCTGGTCGTAGACATGCACCTCGCAGCCCCGTTGCGCCGCCATCATCGCCGCCAGGAGCCCGACCGGGCCCGCGCCGGTCACCAACACACGCCGCGGCGACCAGGTTCTTGTCCGTCGCCCGATGCGCTCGATGTGGTCCCAGGCCTTGGCCAGGACACTCGCCGGCTCGAGCAGCACGGCCGCGATGCCGAGGCTCGGCGCCACCGTCACCGCGAAGGGCGGCGCCAGCCGGTAGCGCTCCGAGCCGAAGCCGTCGCGGCCCTTGATTCCGCGCTCCACGTAGAGGCCGTTCTCGCACATGTCCCATTCGCCGCCCGCACAGGCGCGGCACGGAACCGGATCTGGACGCCGCACGATGCCGACGACCATGTCGCCGGCGGTGAAGCCACAGTCCGCCGGCGCCTCGAGCACCCGGCCCAGCGACTCGTGACCCAGCACCATTCGCCCGCGGCCGGGCGGCGGCTCACCGTGGACTCCGGCGAGAATCTCGAGGTCGGTTCCGCAGACTCCGAGCGCAACCGCCTGCACCAGCAACCCATCCTGCGCCGACGGCTCGGGCAGGTCCTCGAGGGCGGCCGAATGGGGGACGCCCGGGGCGGCGGTGATGGCGCGCAGTTCGATTCTCCGATCGGGCCGATGACCGGCCCGATTGGCTAACGGCCGCGCCCTGGGATCGCTCCCCGGGAACCCTAAAGCCCCGCTATGTAGTTGTACGGATTGCTAGGGCGGCGTTTTGGAGCAAAGAAGTGTCCGGCTTTGGAGAGAGCCGGGACGAAACATCACCATGACTAGGTTGCGTTCGATATTCGACACAACCCACGCTAGTAGTCTGAAATCCGCACGCGCGTTTTGGGAGGGCCAAATCCTCGCTGCGCTCGCGGCTGCCGTCGCGCTTACGCTGCAGGTCCTGTTGAAGCCGGTGTTCGATCACTCGGCTTACTTGCTTGGCGGCTTCGCGTTGCTGGTCTGCGCGGCCCTGCGGGGCGGGCCGTCCGTGCTGACCGCGGTGGTGATCCTCACGGTCGGCGGCTTCGTCGCGGACGGGCGGGCCGGCATCCCGGACATGGAGCGGGTGGTGCGCGCCGGCGTGTTCCTCGCCGCGGGGATCGCCGGAGCCTTCTTCGCCCAGCGCATCGTCTCCGCCCGGCAGGCCCGCGCCCAACGGCCCGCATCGCCGGCCGTCGACACGCACGAGTCGGACCGCCGCGCCGAGGAGCTGCACGCCCAGCTGACCCAGGCGTGGAGCCAGAACTCCATGGGCGAGATGGCCTCCGTGCTCGCCCACGAGCTGAACCAGCCGCTGGCGGCGGTGACCAACTACCTGCGGGCCGCACGCACCCTGATCGCCCAGCTGGAGCTCGAGGACGACGATCTCGTCGACGCGGTCAGCCGCGCCGGCGACCAGGCTGTGCGAGCCGGCGAGATCGTCCGGACCATGCGCGATCTCGCGACCCGCGGGGGCACGCATCTGGAGCCTGTCAGCCTCTCCGCGGCCATCCGCGAGATCGAATTCATCCTAGGGTTGATCGCGAGAGACTCAGATGTCCGCGTCACCTATGACCTGTTCCAAGGCCACGATATAGTGTTGGCCGACAAGACCCAAATGCAGCAGCTAGTCGTTAACCTTACTCGCAATGCCATCGAAGCGGTAACAAAGTACCCGGATCGCCAGGTCAAAATTTCCACGGTTCTCGATCCTGAGGGCAATCTTCTCACGTCCGTCGAGGATAGTGGCCCAGGACTCGATCCGGATATCCATGATCGACTGTTTCAACCGCTCGCAAGCACGAAACCCGATGGAATGGGACTAGGCCTTTCTATTTCTAGTGCTATAGTCCACAACCACAGGGGGCGGATCTGGGTTCAACCCAGCCGCCTGGGCGGCGCCGCATTTTGTTTTGTCTTGGCGCGGGCAGGAAAAGATGGAGAGGACGTCAGCGTCCGATCGCACGGTCTACGTCGTCGATGACGACGACGCAGCGCTAGAGTCACTTCTCCTACTTCTCAAGGTTAACGGGCTGCCGGCGAGGGGTTTCACCTCCGCGCCATCGATGCTCGCGGCCACGGAGCCGGAGGCGCGCGGGTGCCTGGTCACCGACCTGAAGATGCCGGAGATGGACGGCGTGCAGCTGATCCGCGAGCTCAGGGCCCGCGGATCCGGCCTGCCGGTGATCGTGGTCACCGGCCACGCGGATGTCAGCCGCGCCGTCGACGCCATGAAGGCAGGCGCAGCGGAGTTCATCGAGAAGCCCTTCGAGGCCGAGCACATCCTGCGGCTCATCCGCGGCTGCCTGGAGGCCAACGACGAGGCGGTCGACGCCAACGCCTGGCGCGGCCGCGTGCGGCAGCGGCTCGACAGCCTCACCGGGCGCGAGCGCCAGGTGCTGGAGCTCGTGGTCGAGGGCGCCAGCAACAAGGTGGTGGCGACGCGCCTGGGGATCAGCCCCCGCACGGTGGAAATCTACCGCGCCAGCGTCATGTCCAAGATGCGCGCCGACAGTCTATCGGAGCTGGTGCGGATGACGCTGGTGGCGGGGGCGGCATGAACGCGCTCGGACCTTCCGCGCCGGCCGAGGCTGCCGACGCCGACGCGCTGATCCACGACTTCAACAATGTCCTGAGCCGGCTGCTCGGCGCGTCGGAGCAGCTGGTGGAGAACCTCGCGGGCGACCCTGCGAACCGGGAGCTCGCCAGCATCTGCCTGGAGGCGGCCGACCGCAGCCGCCTGGCGCTCGTGCAACTTCGAACTCTGCTGGAGCCGGCCGCCGCACCGCACGCACCGGTCGCCTGCGCGATGGCCCTGGAGGCCGCGGCCGCCTTCGTTCGCCAGGTGGCCCGCAGCGACGTTGAGGTGCACGCCTCCGCCGAACCTGGCATCGCCTGCCTCTGCGACAGTGCGGAGCTTCATCGGGCGCTGGTGGTCCTGATGCTGAACGCGGTGCAGGCCATGTCCGACGGTGGCGTCGTGCTGGTCGACGCCACCCCGGGGCGGCTGCCGCCCGGCGCGGCGCGGATGGTCGGGCTTCCCGGCGGCTTCGTGGCGATCACCGTGCACCACACCGGACCGGGCGGCGGAACGTTCGACCTGGGCTCGGTGGCGGAGTTCGCCCGCAAGAGCGGCGGGGGCCTGTCGAACGCCACGCCCACCGCGGCCGGTATGACCGTCACCCTCTACGTGCCGCTGGCCAGCTGACATGAAAACGGCCCGCAGCGTCGCCGCTGCAGGCCGCCTTCAGACGAAGCGGGGCGTCGAGGGGGTTAGGCCGCCTGCTTCATCTGGCTGTCCTTGGCGGGCCCGTCGCGCAGCATGTAGCCGCCGCCCCAAACGGTCTCGATCTGGCCGTCGCCGCCGGTCGCCGCGGCGATCTTCTTGCGCAGCTTGCAGATGAAGACGTCGATGATCTTGATCTCGGGCTCCGAGAGGCCGTTGTAGAGGTGGTTCAGGCACATCTCCTTGGTCAGGAGGGTGTTCTTCCTGAGCGAGAGCAGCTCGAGGATCTTGTACTCGCTGGGCGTCAGGTGGATCGGGAGGCCGGCCACCTCAGCTCTGCGCGTGTCGAGGTTGAGCGCGATCTCGCCGGTTCGGATGATCGACTCCCCGTGGCCGCGCGAGCGGCGAACGACGGCATTGATACGGGCGACGAGTTCAGCCTTGTGGAACGGCTTGGTCAGGTAATCGTCGGCGCCGGCCGTCAGGGCCTGGACCTTGCTCTCGATGTCGGCGGTCCCGGAGATCACGATCACAGGCGACTTGACCTTCTGCAGCCGAAGCTCGCGCAGCACCTCCACGCCGGTCATGTCCGGCAGGTCCAGGTCCAGCAGCAGGATGTCGTAGTCGTAGACCTCGGCGAGCTCGATGCCCTCCTCCCCGGTGGAGACGGTGGCGACGTTGTGGCCCTCGGAGGCCAGCAGGAGCTCGATGCTCTTGGCGGACGCAGGCGTGTCTTCGATGAGCAGGATGTGCATGGTCTTAGGCCCCAATTCGTCTGACGTGAGAGGTTGTGGAGGTGGTGTTCGTGGTGGTCGGATGGTCGATCAGGCCGCCCGCGAGCTTGACGAGCTCGGTCATCCGAAACGGCTTGGCGAGGACGGCGTCGGCCCCGAGGTGCGAGGCCCAGGAGAGGTAGTCCCCGGTGCGCAAGCGACCGGCGCCGGAGATGGCGACGATTTTCGGCGCCCGCTCGCGGCGCTTGATCTCGCGGATGGCGCCGATGCCTTCCATTTCGGGCATGACGATGTCGGTGACGACCAGGTCGGGGGTGAGCGTCTCGAGGGCCTCCAGGCCCTTGCGGCCGTTTTCGGCGGTGGCGACCTCAAATCCGGCGCTGCGGAACGCCTGCGCCATCATGCCCAGGAGAACTGCATCGTCATCAATGAGTAGAACGCTTGCGGACACGGGCGGAACTCCAACTATCGTCTGGGTTCAGCAGACAACCGGAGACGCGAAGACTCGCGCTCTGCCGCAGCAATCCGAATTGTGGCTCTGGCGTGTCATGGCCCGTCCGTTTTTGCGGCAAGATTATGGTTAACGAACTAGAACCACTTTGATTCGGGGGCCGTCATCCCCGGTCGATTACCTACGCAGTTTTACTGTGACGCCTGGTCGCAGTTCAGGGTTGCATCTCTGCCGCAGGCGCCATCGTAGCGAGCAGCTTCTTCGGCTTCGCGGAGCGGGGCTGGGCGCGTATGTCTGGACGCGGATTCTCCCAACCTATCCAAGGACCTGATGGCCGCCGTCCCCGATAACACGATCGCGCCGCTGCTGCGCCGGGCGGAGGACGCTCTGCGGGGCGGCGACCTGCCCACGGCGCTCCGGCTGCTGGGCGAGGCGGAGTCAGCCGCCCCCGCCAACGTCCCGGTGAAGATGCAGAAGGCCGTGGTGCTGCGGATGACCGGCGACCTGCAAGGAGCGCTGACGGCGATCCAGGGCGCGCTGGCGTTGGAGCCCTACAACTTCATGGCGGTGCTGGCGAAGGGCGCCCTGATCGAACGCATCGCCGGGGAGCCGGCGGCCGCCGAAACCTACCGCAACGCGCTCAAGATCGTCCCGTCCGAGCCGCCGCCCCAGCTCGCCGCCGCCTTGGCCCGCGCCCGCGAAGTGGTCGCTCGCACCGCCGCAGGGCTGGAGAGCCACATGCGCGCCCGCCTCGATGTGGCCGGCGCCGGCCTGTCGCCGGCGGCGCTCAGCCGCTTCGACGAGGGGGTGCGGATCTTCGCGGGCACCGCCAAGGCCTATACGCCCGAGCCGCTCCTGCTGCACTACCCGCGGCTCCCCGCCATCCCGTTCTACGACCGCGAGCTCTTCCCATGGCTGCCGACGCTCGAGGCCGCGACCGACACCATCCGCGGCGAACTGGAGGCCGCGCTCGAGCGGCAGACAGGCTTTGCTCCATACATCGACTACCCGCCGGACATTCCGGTGAACCAGTGGGGGGAACTCAACAGGTCGCCGCGCTGGAACGCGCTGTTCCTGTGGCGCGACGGCGAGCGACAGGAGGCGGCCTGCGAGGCCTGCCCGCAGACCGCCGCCCTGATGGAGACGCTGCCGCTCGCCCGCCAGCCGGGCTTCGCGCCGACGGTGGTGTTTTCGGCGCTCGCGGCGCACACCCACATCCCGCCGCATACCGGCTCGACCAACACCCGCCTTCTCGTCCACCTGCCGCTGATCCTGCCGGGCCCGGCCCGCTTCCGGGTCGGCAACGAGGTGCGCGACTGGCGCCTGGGCGAGGCCTGGGTGTTCGACGACACACTGGAGCACGAGGCGTGGAACGACGCCGATGCGCTGCGGGTCATCCTCATCATCGACATCTGGAACCCGTACCTGGAGCCTGGCGAGCGCGACCTCGTCGGCGCCATGCTGGCGGCGCGCGCCGGGTTCCTCACCGGCCAGGAGCCTTGAGTGACCCCCAACGACGACCCCATCGACCGCGCCGACGCGCTGCTGGACCAGGGCCGCGCCGCCGAGGCCGCGGCGCTGACCGCCGGGCCCGCCGCCAAGGCCGATGCGCCGCACGCCGCGCTCGCCACCCACGCCAGCGCGCTGAAGGCGCTCGGCCGGCCGCTGGAGGCCTTGGCGTTCAACGAGCGGGCCGCCGATCGCTACCCGCAGAGCCCGGTCGCCTGGCACAACCTGGCCGCCACCCTGGGCGACCTCGGCCGCGGACAGGAAAGCCGCGCCGCCGCCGAGCGAGCCATGAAGCTGGGCCTCGACGCGCCGCAGACGTGGAGCGTCTACGCGCGCGCCCTGCTCGCGGTCGGCGAGCTGGACGCCGCCGAGCGCGCCTATGCGGAGTGCCGCAAGCGCGCGCCGGCCGCCGCCGACATCGCGGTCGAGCACGCCAACGTGGTGTGGATGCGCACCGGCGACCTCGGGGCGTCGCAGGCGCTGCTGGATCAGGCCTTCCACGCCGGCGGCCCGGCCGGGGCCCTGGTCATGGCCAAGGCGCGGCTGATGGAGGCGGCCGGCCAGCCGGAGGCCGCCGCCCAGTTGCTGGCGATGGCCGCCCTGCGGATGCCCGACGACGTGTCCGTGGTGCTGGCCGCCTCGCAGGCGGCGGTGGAGCTGGGCCAGGTCGACGCCGCCGCGCGCCTGGTCGCCCAGGCGATGGCGAAGGCCCCCAACGACCCCCTCGTGCTGAATCAGCAGGCCATCGTCGCCATGGCCCGCAGCGCGCCCGGCGAGGCCTTGGCCGCCGCCGTTCGCGGCCTCGACCTCGACCCGGACAACCAGTCGCTGATCGGCTGGGCCGCGACCGCCGCGCGAGCCATAGGCGACCCGCTCTACGGCGATCTCTACGACTACGCGAAGATGGTCGGCGTCTACGACATCGAGGCGCCCCAGGGATGGCCGTCCCTCGACGCCTACCTGAAGGACCTGGCGACGAGTCTGCGACGCATGCACCCGTTCGTGCGCCACCCGTTCCACCAGTCGCTGCGCCAGGGCAGCCAGACCCTGCAACCCCTCGCCGGATCCGACGAACCGGCCATCGCGGCCTTCTTCAAGGCCATCGACGCGCCGATCCGCCAGCACATGGCCGCCCTTGGCCGCGGGCTGGAGCCGCTTCGCCGGCGCAATACCGGCAAGTACCGCATCCTCAGCGCCTGGTCTGTGCTGCTCAAGCCCGGCGGCTTCCACAAGGACCACTTCCACCCCGAGGGCTGGCTGTCATCGGCCTTCTACGTGGAGACCCCGGACCAGGCGCTGGCGGGCGACGGCCGAGACGGCTGGATCCGTTTCGGCCGCCCGCCGACGCCGACGAACCCGCCGCTCGAAGCCGGCCACTACGTGAAGCCGAAGCCCGGCCGCCTCGTGCTCTTCCCGTCCTACATGTGGCACGGCACCGAGCCGTTCTGGACCGACGAGAGCCGCATGACCATGGCCTTCGACGTGAGGCCGGACTGAGCCGCGCTACTGGTCCGCCGGCGGGCGTTCCACATAAGGGTTTGGGACCTTCGGCTCGCTAGGCAGGCCGAGGCCGGGCAGCGGCGTTGCGGCGTTGGCGGCCTGCCACAGCACGCCGGCCGCCACGGCCGCCGCCTGGCGCATGTCGTCGACGCGCAGGTGGTCGAAGGTGTCGACGCTGGTGTGGTGGACGGTGGAGCCGTAATCCAGCGGGTCCTGTACGAACTGGAAGGCCGGCAGGCCGATGCGGCGCATCGGCACGTGGTCGGTCGACCCGGTATTGCGCGCCACGACCGCGCCCGCCCCATGCGGGGCGAACGGCTCCAGCCATTCCTTCAGCACCGGGATCGCCGCGGCGTTGCCCTCGGCGTAGATACCGCGGATCCGTCCCGACCCATTGTCGAGATTGAAGTAGCCGGCCAGCTGGCCGTAACCCGGCAGCGGCGTGATCGGGTAACGCAGGTAAGCGGCGCCCGGCTCCAGGGCCTCCTCCTTCTCGTTGGTCGGCGGCGGGCGGGTGGCAAGGTGCTTCGCCACATAGGCGTTGGAGCCCAGCAGGCCCTCCTCCTCCGCGCCCCAGAGCGCGAAGCGGATCGTGCGCTTCGGCTTCAGGCCGAGCGAGGCCAGGATGCGCGCCGCCTCCATGACGATGGCCGAGCCCGCGGCGTTGTCGGCCGCGCCGTCCGCGGCCGCCCAGCTGTCGAGGTGGGCGCCGGCCATGACGTAGCCGGCCTTCAGGTCGCCGCCGGGAATCTCGGCGATGACGTTGTAGGCCTGGGGGTCGCTGTCGTCCCAGCGGACGCGGCTCTCCAGCTCGACGCGAACCGGGCCGCCCTTGGCCAGCCGGGTGAGGCGGCGGTAATCCTCGGCCGCCACCTCGACCGCAGGGACCTTGGCCGTCGCGCCCACCTTGTAGAGGCTGCCCGTACCCTGCAGCAGGCCGTTCTCGCGCGGCGACATGCGCACCATTGCGACCGCCCCCTCGGCCGCCAGGAAAGCGTCGAGCTTCGCCGCGAAGATCCGGCGCGCGTACGCCTGGTCGAGGGCGCGGGGATCGGGGTCGACGGGTTGGTAGGCGTCCAGCCGGGTGACGTCGGCGTCAGCCAGGCGGCGGAAGTCGGGCGTCAGACGATCCGGCGGCGCAGCCGGGGCGGTGACCAGCACCACCTTGCCGGCGAGCTTGCCCTTCCAGGCGGCCAGGTCCCGCTCGAGCCGCATTGGAGCCACCACGACCTCGCCGCTGACGGCGCCGTTCGTGCCGGGCGACCAGGCGACGGGGATGGCCCGCAGGTCCAGCGGCCGCGGCACGGTCATCCGCACCCGCACGAACTCGGACTGCCAGCCGCGACCGAACGGAAAGCCTTCCTTGCGGACGTTGACGAGGCCCCAGCTCTTGAACCGCTCCTGCGTCCAGGCTTCGGCCTGGCGTGCGCCCGGCGAGTTGGCGAGGCGCGAGCCTATGCGATCGGTCAGGTGGGCGGCGGTCTCGGCCACGCTGGAGCGGTTGTAGGCCTCGGTGTTGATGCGGTTGATGACCGCGAGATCGGTGGCCGCGCACGCGGGCCACGCCAGGACCGCGGCCGCGAAGGCCGGCGCCAACAGCTTCATCGAGAACGCTCCCCACACGACAACCCGACGCCGGTGTTAGAGAAGATTGTGGAAGATGGAAGTGGCTGGGGAACTAGGACTCGAACCTAGAATGACGGTACCAAAAACCGCAGTGTTACCATTACACCATTCCCCAGCAGGAACGGTCGCGCCGAGGGGCTGAGCCCTCGGGAGCGGGGGAAATAGCCTACCATAACCCGCGATGCAACGGCCCCCCGCCGCCTGCGGGTGAGGCCGCTTGCCGCCTCAGGACCGCTCCTATATAGGGGCGCTTCCTTGCCGTCGGAGTGTGGCTCAGTCTGGTAGAGCACCGCGTTCGGGACGCGGGGGTCGCAGGTTCAAATCCTGCCACTCCGACCATTCCTTTCCCGTATGAATTCAACGGTCCGCAGCGGTCTCGCGCACGCGCACGATGACCGACTGGCTGGCGGTGGCCAGGAGTTCGCCGTCCTGGCCGAACAGCCACATGGCCCCATGGCCGAAGCCGCCGGCGACGCCGGAGATGCGGATGTCGCAGAGCACCCAGTCGGTGGGCGTGATGCGCCGGATGCGCAGCGTGTTGTCGAGAGAGTTGCCGCCGGCGTTCTGGCCCAGCGCGCTGCCGATGCCCGACGGCACGAAGTCGGCCAGCACGGCCAGCATGCTCGCGTCGATCGCCTGGCCCTCGCGCGGCCGCGCCCAGAGCAGAGTGCGCCCGTCGGCCTCGGGGGCGCCCTTGCGGTCCAGCCCGCGGCGGCCCTTGACCATCCGCACCTCCAGCCGGCTGTGCAGCCCGGCTTCGGCGGCGCGCCAGTGCTCGGAGGGTTCGCAGTCCTGCGGCGGCGGAGCCTGCGGCGCCTGCGCCCACTGGCCGGTCAGGTCCACCGGCCGAGAGCCCAGCGCGGCGCTGACCGAGATGATCTCCTTGTCGTCGATGTGCACCTTGGCGTTGGCCTGGGTGACATGCTTGCCCTCGACCGGCGTCCAGACGTCGATGTCCACCACCGCCGGCGGTCGGGCGTAGCCCAGGTACTGGGCGGTCGCCCAGATCAGTGGCCGGCCCGTGGTGCGCTCCAGCGCCGCGACCGCCGAGGCCATCCCGACCCCACCAAACATGAACAAGTTGCCTGGCGGTCCCACGCAGATCGACGGCTCCACAGGCATGTACCAGCGGTGCGGGTTGTGGGTGGACTTCAAGTCGAAGAACAGCGGCGGCGTCGGTTCAGGCATGACCTTCCGATGCGCCGCGAGCGGCCTTGCCGCAAGGCCCCGCTAGCTGCGGCGGCGGTAGGTGAAGTCGAAGGAGGGCTTCCAGGTCTTGCCGCCGTCCAGGGACGCCTCGCCGGACTGGCGCACGGTGCCGTCAGGGTTCGGCCGGTAGGTCATGCGGACCCGGCGCGGCGCGCCGTTCGCCTGGGTCCACTCGCCCTCGATGACCATGGTCTGGCCGTTCCAGCCGCCGGTGAAGACCGCCTGCGTGCCCGCGGAATCGATCCAGGTCTGGGTCCAGGCCTTGCTGGCCGGCAGGTAGATGTTGAGGCTGCCCCCATCCTGCCCGTTCGCGGGCATCCAGTTCTCGCGAATGCCACAGCCATTGTAGACCTTCTCGATCAGGCTCTGGCCGACCACCTGCGCCGCGCCGGTCGGGCTCACGTCCCAGCGACCGACCCAGAAGTCGAACTGGCGGTGCTCCGGTCCCTCGCAGGCGGCGAGCGCCGGCGTGGCGGCGGCGGCCAAGGCCAGCGCGGCGGCGAGACGGGGAATGAGCGTCGGCATCGGGATCACCTCCTTCGGGAGCGTTGCAGGACTGCGGCCAGCCGATCGACGGCGGCGGTCAGTTCGTCGAGCGTGAAGCCGGCGTAGCCGAACAGCACCGCCGGCGGCTGGTCGGCGGCGACCGAGAACAGGGACATCGGCGTGAGATCCAGGCCAGCTCGGGCGGCCCGTTCGAGGCAGGCGGCTTCGCTCAACCCGGGCTTCAGGCGCGCGACCAGATGCAGGCCGCCGGGCGCTGGCGCGATCTCCATCCAGGGCGACAGCCGCTGGCCGATCAGGCGTAGGAGGTGCGTTCGGCGCTCGGCGTAGACCTTGCGGCAGCGGCGCAGGTGGGCGTCCAGGTGACCGCCCTCGATGAAGGCGGCGAGCACCGACTGGTTGGGCACGTTGGTGTGGACATCGATGGAAGCGCGTTCGGCGACGAAGGCGTCCACCAGCTGGTCGGGCACGATCATGTAGCCGATGCGCAACGACGGGAAGAGCGCCTTGGCGAAACTGCCCACGAAGACGGTCCGCTCAGGAGCCAGCGCCGCCAGGGCGGCCGGCGGCTTCGGCCCGGTGAACTCCGAGTCGTAGTCGTCCTCCACGAGGAAGGCGTCGGCGGAGCGCGCCCAGTCCACCAGCGCGCGCCGGCGCTCTGCGGAGAGCACGTGACCGGTGGGGAACTGCGCAGCCGGGGTCACGACCGCAAGGCTCGCGCCCGGCGCGGCCGCGATGGCGTCGGCCACCCGCAGGCCCTCCGCGTCGACGGCCACCGGCTCGATCCGGACCCGGTGGCGCGCCAGGATCCGCCGCACCGCGTGGTAGCCGGGGTCCTCCACCCACACCAGGTCGCCATTGCGGCTGAGGATGCGAGCGGCGAGGTTGATTCCCGCCCGCGCGCCGGAAGTGACGATGACCTGCTCGGGCTCGCACGGAAGGCCCCGCGCCGCGCGCAGGTGCGCCGCGAGCGCTTCGCGCAGCGGCGGCCAGCCGCTGCCGGCGCCCTCCGCGAACGCCGCTGTCGGCAGGGTGCGCCAGCAGTGCGCCTGAACCCGGCTCCAGCGCTCACGCGGGAAGAGATCGAATCCCGGGGTGATCTCGAACGGCCGGTGATGCGTCACATCGCGATGCTCGCTTGCGCGTCGGGGCGGCACGCCGGTTACGTCGTCAGCGACGAATGTCCCGGCTCCGGTCCGCGCCACGAGCCAGCCATCGGCCGCCAGCTGGTCGAGCGCCGCCAGGATGGTGTTGCGCGCCAGGCCCCAGTCCTCGGCCAACTGGCGCGACGAAGGCAGACGGCCCCCGGGCGCGAAGACCCCCTCGACGATGAGGTCGCGGATACGCCGGTAGATGTGCGACTGGATGGACCCCCGCCCCGCGTCGACGTCGAGCGCAATGGCGCGCGGAGCACGACCCCGCGCCACCCCCGCCGGCCGGCCCCGGGCGACCGGCCCTGGCCGCCTGTCTGGCGTAATGCGCGCCACGCTCGCATGGCCCTCCTGATCGGGGTGGAGGAAACGCGGGTTCGGCGACGACGGGAAGGGCCGCTTCGCAACGCGGCGCTTGCGCCACTTGCGGCACGGCTTTGCGTGCGCCGCAGAACGTGCGAGAGCCCGGCGGACGAGAGGGCGACCGAGGCGGCATGAAGCAGTTCCTGATAACGGCGGCCGGCGTGTTCGCGGGCCTCCTCATCTTCATGATCGGCGTGCCGTTCGTGCTGATCACCCTGGCGGTGGCCGCCGCCGGGCCGGCCCCGACGCCGGCGCGCACCGTGCTGGAACTGGACCTGCGCGACCCGCTGACCGACCAGTCGCCGCACAACCCATGGGCGGGCCTGGCGCGCAAGTCGACCTCGGTGATGGACATCGTCGTGGGCCTGCGCCGCGCCGAGACCGACGACCGGATCAAGGCGGTGCTGATCCGCCTGCCGGAGGATGGGCTCGAGCCGGGCATGGCGGACGAGATCCGCGGCGCGGTTCGCCACTTCCGCGCCTCGGGCAAGCCGATCGCCGCCCACAGCCAGGGCCTCTATCCGGCCGGCGTTGCGCCCGCGACCTACATGGTCGGCGCGGCCACCGGCGAGCTCTGGATGCAGCCCGGCGCCTCGCTGCAGGTGACCGGAATCGCCACCGAGGAGCTGTTCTTCAAGCGCTTCTTCGACAAGTACGGCGTGGTCGCCCAGTACGAGCAACGCCGCGACTATAAGACCGCGGTCAACGGCTACCTCTATTCGGACTTCACCCCGGCGCACCGGGAGGCGACCCTGTCGTGGCTGGGTTCTGTCTATGCGAGCGAGCTGGCTGCCGCGGCGGCCGACCGCAAGCAGGATCCGGCGACGCTGCGGCGAACGCTGGAGGCCGGGCCCTATCTCGCCGAGGACGCGGTGAAGCTGAAGCTCGCCGACAAGCTGGGACAGGTGCGCGAGGCGCAACAGTCGCTGCTGGACCGCGCCGGCGACGGAGCCCAGGTCATCGATTTCGACGACTATGTCGACGACCGCCGCGAGCGGGGCGCCGGCGGCGGCTCCACGATCGCGGTGATCGAAGCCGAGGGGGCGATCCTCACCGGCAAGGACACCGGCGGCAGCCCGTTCTCCGGCGGCTCCAGCATCTATTCCGACGAGCTGTCGGGCGCGATCCTGCGCGCGGCCAAGGCGAGCTCGGTCAAGGCCATCGTCCTGCGGCTCAACTCGCCGGGCGGGTCAGACACCGCCTCGGAGCAGATCCTCGACGCCGTCCGCGCCGCCAAGGCGCGCAAGAAGCCGGTGGTGGTCTCGATGGGCACTTACGGCGCTTCCGGCGGCTACTGGATCGCTTCCGAAGCCTCCTCGATCGTCGCCCAGCCGACCACGCTGACCGGCTCGATCGGCGTCTACGGCGGCAAGTTTGCGGTGGGCGATGCGACGGCCAGGTTCGGCGTCGACCTGCGCCCGATCGGGGTGGGCAGCGACTACGCCGGCGCCTTCAGCCTCGGCGAGCCGTGGACGCAGGGGCAGCGGGCGGCCTTCGCCGCCTGGATGGACCGGGTCTACGACAACTTCGTCGCCCGGGTGGCCGCCGGCCGCAAGCTGCCGCGCGAACGGGTCGCCGAGATCGCCAAAGGCCGGGTCTGGACGGGCGCCCAGGCCAAATCGCTCGGTCTGGTGGACAAGCTGGGCGGCTTCTACGACGCGGTCGACGAGGCCAAGGACCTGGCCGGACTTTCCGGCGACGTGCCCTTGCGGCGCATGACGCCCTCCGAGGGGGCTTTCCAGGCGCTGCAGAAGGCCCTGGGCATCTCGGCCACCTCGGCCCGCACCTTGGCGGCGGCCGCCTGGATCTTCGGCGACCCGCGCGCACAGGCGCTGATCGAGCGGGTGGCGGAGGCGAAGCTCCGCGGCGGACCGTCCGGCACGGTCCTGGGCCCCACGCCGATCCGCTGAGTGCGAGGCGCTCAGGGCCCTCTCCTCACCCGTAAGGGGAGGGGGACCGCGCGCAGCGTGGTGGAGGCGGCTACGTCACAGGCTTCGCGACCGGCTCGGTTCCCCCACCACCGCCTTCGGCGGTCCCTCTCCCCCTGCCGGTGAGGAGAGACGGGACGCACGCCGATCTCCAACGAAAAGAGCGCCGCGGTTGTCCGCGGCGCTCTCGTCGTCCGAAGTGGAGCGGCGGCCCGAGGGCCGCCGTCCGTCCTAGTAGCGAACCCGGACGTTCGCGAAGAACACGCGGCCCAGCACGTCGTAGGTGTTGGGATAGCCGCTGTTCGACGGCGAGGCGTTGCCGCCCAGGACCGGGTAGGATTCCTGGGTCAGGTTGCGCACGCCGGCGGTGAAGCCCACGTGATCGAGCGGAGCCCAGTCGACCGACAGGTCGAGGTAGTTCTTGGCGCCGATCTTCTCGACCGTGAACACCGTGTTCGGGTTGTCGTCGGTCACGTCGTCCAGGTGGTCCCAGGTCAGGTTGACGCCCCAATCCTGGTACTTCCAGTTCATCGTGGTGTGGACCTTGTGGCGCGGCGTGATGCCCGTGCCACCGCCGTTGCAGTTCGGGCCGAAACGGTCGGCGCAGCGCACGGGGTTGGAGATGGCGTCCGGGATGGTCGTGCTCTTCCAGGTGTTGGTGTAGAGCGACCGGATCGACATCGAACCCCAGTCCGGCGCGCCGAGGTCGGCGAGGTCGAACCGGTAGCTGGCCGACACGTCGATACCGCGGTTCAGCTGCTTGGCGACGTTACGCAGCTGCAGCGACACGAAGTCGATCGAGCCGTTGGCAAGGCGGTTGACCGCCTGGCAGTACGGCGAGTTCGGGTTCCCGTTCACCGTCGCGTTCTTGTAGCAGACGTTCAGGACGTTCGCCGTCGAGCCGCCGAAGCTGGTGATCAGGTCTTTGATCTTGATGTCGAAGTAGTCGACCGTCAGCGAGAGATTGGGAACGAAGCTCGGCGTGAACACGGCGCCGAACGTATAGGTGTCGGCGATTTCCGGCTCGAGGTTCGCGTTGCCGCCGTTCAGCGTCTGGGTCTGCTGGTTGGCCTGGATCACGCCCACCAGGTTCGCCGGAACGCCCGAGTTGATGCAGGCCGTCCGCGTCGCCGCGTCCGGGTTGCCCTGCGCCGAGCACGGGTCGGTCGCGGTCGGGAAGCTGTTGGACGTGGGCGCGAAGAGCTCGCCCACCGACGGCGCGCGCACCGCGCGGTTATAGGAACCGCGCAGACGCACGTCGCTGTTGATCTTCCAGTCGCCGGCGATCTTGTAGGTCTCGCTGGTGCTGGACTGCGTCGAGTAGTCCGACAGACGGCCCGCGACTTCGAGGTTCAGTTCCTCGACGAAGGGGACGTCCTTCAGGATCGGGATCCGGGCTTCACCGTAGAGCTCGCGCACGTCGATGTAGCCGGCTACCGGCGGGGAGCCGTTGAAGCCGGTCAGGTTGCCGGTGGCGAGGTCCTGGCTGGGCCGGAAGGCGAACTCGTCGGAGCGGTACTCGCCGCCGATCGCGAAGCCGATCGGGCCGGCCGGCAGGTTGAAGAAGTTGGAGGTGTCGCCGTTGATGAACGCCGACGCCACGATCTCTTCGAAATCCTGCGAGGAGTTGATCCGCGTCGAGATGAACGCCGCGGCCGCGGGCGTGATGCGGCCCTGGCCGTAGAGGTTCAGGGGGACGCAGCCGCCGGACGGGTCCAGGCAGCCGGTGCCGGCGGCGTTGAGCAGCAGGGCCTGCTGGGTGCGGGCCAGGCTGGTGTCGCCGAGCAGGGCGTTGGAGCCGTGGGTGTTGCCGTAGGAGAAGTAGGTTTCCCACCCGCCCTTGATCGCGTCGATCTTGCCGCGCAGGCCGATCTGCGACTCGAAGCCGTAGAAGTTGAACACCGAGATACGCGGGCCGACTTCCGTCAGGCGGCGGTTGAACACGCCGGTGACCACATCGAAGAGGCCGTCACCGTCGGTGTCGACGTCCGTGTAGGTGCCTTGCGCCCAGGGCGAGCTGGACGGGATGGAGTAGGACGTCGTCGAACCGAGCGAGTTCAGCGCCGTCTTCGCCGCGGCCGTCAGGAACGGGTTGTTGTCCAGCGTGAAGCGGAACACGCGGTTGCCGATCGGCGTCGGGGCCAGCTGGGTGGTGACCCGGCTGTTGGTGAAGAAGCCCTTGGCGAACACCTCGATATCGTCGGTCAGTTGGTAGCGGCCCAGCGTGGTGACCGAGTAGCGCTCCTGCGGGGTCTGCTCGTAGTTGACCGGCGCGAAGTTGTAGGTGTCGGGCGCGCCCAGGTAGAGGCGCACGTTGCCGTCGGTGAGGAACAGGGCCGAGTTGGCGGCGCTGTTGGCGACGCCCGGGATGGTCGCGAAGCGGCCCGCCACGAACGGGTTCACGCGGCCCGGCTCGATGGAACCCGAACCCGAGAAGATCAGCGTGCCGGCCGGCGCGCCGCCCGAGGGCTCGCCCAGGGAGACCAGCAGCTTGTCCTGTGGCGAGTCGCCCTGGAAGAAGGGCTCGCGCTTGTTGTAGCCGAGGCTGAGGGTGACGTTGCCCCGGCCGTCGTCGAAGCTCGCGCCCATCGTCGCCGACATGTCGTAGGTCTTCGCGTCGCCTTCGTCGGTCGCGGAGTAACCGGCGGCGAACTCGAAGCCTTCGAAGTCACGCTTCAGGATGAAGTTGACGACGCCGGCGATGGCGTCCGAACCGTAGACGGCCGAGGCGCCGCCCGTCACGACCTCGATGCGGTCGATCATGGCGACGGGGATGAGGTTGATGTCAACGGTGCCGCCCGACGTGGTCGGGACCTGACGCTTGCCGTCCACCAGCACCAGGGTGCGGTTCGAGCCGATGCCCCGCAGGTTGACGGTAGCCACGCCGCCGTTGCCGTTGTTGACCGTGCCGGTCACGCCCGGCGCCGTCTGCGGCAGGGTGTTCAGCAGGTTCTCGGTGTTGACGACGCCCTTGCCCTTCAGCTCGGTGTCGCCAACGGTGGCGACCGGGCTGGTGGAGGTCAGGTCCTGACGGACGATGCGCGAACCGGTGACGACCAGTTCTTCGACTTCGCCCTCCGCCGCCGTCTGCGCATAGGCGGCAGTCGACATGAGAAGCGCGCCGAGCACCGTGGAGGCCATGAGACGGCCACGGGTCGAGTGTTTCAGCATTCAGCACTCCAAGAATTCGGATTTGGTCGCGCGGTCCCCGAGTGTCCCGCGACAGCCCCCCTCGCCAACCAAATTGGCGAGCTCTGCTGATGACGCTTGTAGCGAAGCTGTAACAGCGTCAAGGCGACCGGCGTTCTGCAGCGCGCTTCGGTCGCTGAGTGTCGCAATTAGGTCACTTCGGCCACAATGTCACAGAGAGCGGCAGGAACATTGCCTCGCCTTGCCAGCGGGCGCGCCTTGTGGCCCTTGCCCCGGTCGGAGCCGGAAAATCCATGCCCCCCCCGCTGATTCGCACTCGCGCCGACCTCGACCTGCCGCTGGCGTCGGAGGCGTTCCGGCGCGACGGTGTGACGCAGGTGACGGACTTTCTCGCCGACGAGGCCGCAGAAGGGGTCGCAGCGCTCCTGCCCGGCCTGCCCTACGTCCTCGTGGCGCCCGACGAGAACGGCGACACCCTGGTCATCAGTGACGAGGTCATGCGCCGGTTCGGCGAGGCCCAGGTGCGGCAGTTCCTGAGCGACACCTTGAGGCGCGCCGCCTCCGGTTTCGCCTTCGTCCACCAGTCCTATTCGCTGCAGGACGAGTACGCGCGCCGGCCCGACGATCCGGCCCGCGCCGTCACCGAGTTCCTGCAGAGCCGCGCTTTCCTCGACGTGGGCGCGGCGATCCTCGGACGCGAGGTGGCGGGGCTGCGCGTTCAGGCCTCGCGCTACCGCAAGGGCGACTTCCTCACCCTGCACGACGACAGCCACTCGCGCGACACGCGACTGGCGGCCTTCACGCTGGGGTTCACCCGCCGCTGGCGGCCGGACTGGGGCGGGCAGCTGCTGTTCCATGACGACCGCGGCGACATCACCCGCGGCTTCGCGCCTGGCTTCAACGTGCTGACCGTGTTCGCCGTGCCGCGCCGCCATTCCGTGGCGCCGGTCGCCCCCTACGCCGCCGAGCCGCGGCTGTCGCTGACCGGCTGGTTCCTCGGATGAGCGAAGCCGGCTGGCTGAACCCGCGCCTGGACCGCGCCGCGCTCGCCGCCGCCTACGCCCGCGACGGCTGGGTGCAGGTGGAGGACGTGCTGGCGCCGCAGATCGCCGAGGCGTTCGCCGAGGTGCTGGCCCGGCGCACACCGTGGTCTCTGGCGCACGCAGACGACAGGGGCGGGGCCTCGGTGCTGGAGCCGGGCCGCCTGGCCCAGACCGCCGAGCCGGAGGTGCGAGAACGTCTGCACGCCGCGATCGCCCAGGCTGCCGAACGCTTCAGCTACATCTATCTCGTCTATCCGATGATCGAGGCGTACGTGGCAGGGCGCGACCCGGACCATCCGCTCCACGGCTTGACCGACTTCCTGAACAGCCCGGAGTTCATCGATTTCGCCGCCGCGATCACGGCGGAGCCCGTGGTCAAGGTCGACGCCCAGGCGACCTGCTACCGTCCGGGCCACTTCCTGTCGCTGCACGACGACCTGGGCGTCGGCGAGCGGCGCGCCGCCTACACCCTCGGCTTCACCCGCGGCTGGCGGCCGGACTGGGGCGGCCAGCTGTTGTTCCATGATGCGCGGGGCGACGTGGTGCGGGGCTTCGCGCCACGGTTCAACGTGTTGACGCTGTTCCGCGTGCCGTTGGCCCATTCGGTCGCGCCGGTGGCCCCCTATGCGGCGCAGCCGCGCTACACGATCGCCGGCTGGCTGCGCGACGATCCACCGGATGGCGCGGCGCGCGGCGCGGGCTAGGGTGGTCGGGACTCGAGGGGGGTTCGCATGAGAGGCATCGCACTCGTGGGAGGCATGGCGCTGGCGCTCGGCGCGGGCGCGGCGCACGCACAGGATCCGGCGCTGAAGGACCTGAACGCCTGCCGCGCGATCAGCGACCTGGCCGCCAAGGCCGCCTGCTACGACGCCGCCTCCGGCGCGCTGAACCAGGCCGTGGACTCCGGCGAACTGGTGCTGGTGCGCAAGAAGGAGGTGCAGGCTGCCCGGCGCGGCGCCTTCGGCTTCAACCTGCCCTCGCTCTCGTTCCTGGACCGCAAGTCCGGCAGCGAGGCCAAGCTCGAAAAGAGGGGCGGCGAGGCCAGGTCGGGCGACGTCAGGAAGGAGCGGGAAGATGACGCCAACGACGGCGTCAACGCCATCACCGCGACGGTGAAGCAGGCATCGACCGACTCCCTGGGCCACTGGATCATCGTGCTCGACGATGGGGCCGTGTGGCGGCAGACCGACAACGAGGTGCTGTCTCCGCGGCCCAGGGCCGGCTCGAAGGTGGAGATCCGCCGCGCCGCGCTCGGCAGCTACATGATGAAGCTGGACAAACTGCGGCCCGTGCGCGCCAAGCGCGTCGAGTAGATGAGCCTTTCGGAGTCCGCGGCGCAGGCGCTGTTCGCCGAGGCCAACAAGTCCTATGCGGCGGGCGACCTGGCCGCCGCCGACCGGGCGCTCGAGCGCCTTTTGGCCGCGCAGCCGCGGCTGCTTCCGGCGCTCCACCTCGGCGCCATCGTGGCGCGGCGACTGGGCCGGACGGGTCAGGCGCAGGCGCGGTTCGACGCGGCCCTGGCGCTTGCGCCAGGCGATCCGGACCTGCTGAACGGCGCGGCCAACCTCGCCATGGATATGGGGCAGCCGGCAGTCGCCCGGCAACGCTACGAAGCGGCGCTCGACCGGCGGCCTGGTCACGTCGAGACCCTCGTCAACCTGGCCGCGGCGCTGCGGGCGCTGGGCGACGCGGCGGAGGCCCGCCAGGCCCTGGAGGCGGCGGTGCGGACCCAACCCGTCAACCTGCGCGCCCTGCTCAGCCTGGCGGCGTTGGCGGTGGCCGAGGGCGAGTTCGACGAGGCGGCCGCGCTCTACGACCGTGCGCTGGCGATCCAGCCGGCCAGCCTCCTGGCGCTTCGGGGCCGCGCCCTGGTCGAGGCAGAGGTCGGCGGCGACGCCGCTCCGCTCTACGCCCGCGCCCGCGCCGTGGCCCCGCAGGATCCGCTGCTGGCCCTCGAGGCGGCCCAGGCGTCTTTGAAGGCCGGAGACCTGGAGGCCGCCCGGCGCGACCTCGAAGCCCTCGTCGCCGCCCAGCCTGACTTTGCGCCCGCCCATGAAGCGCTGAGCCGATTGCGCTGGGCCGCTGGCGAGGACGAACGTTTCACCGAGAGCTTCGAGCGCACGCTCGCGGCCGACCCGGGACAGCCGGCGCTCTGGCTGGGATACTTCGGCGCGCTCATGCGGTCGGGCCGGCCGGAGCGGGTGCTGGCCGAACTCGGCCGGGCCGAGGGCGCGCTCGGCGCGCTGGCCGTCTCGCTGGAGGCCGCTGCCGCAGCGCAGGCCGGCGATCCCGGCCGCGCCGAGAGGGCGTTCGCGCGCACCGACCCCATGGCCGATCCGGGCTTGCGCCTGGCGTGGCTCGGTCACCTCCTGCGCACAGGTCGGCCCGAGGCGGCGGCCGCCCAGGCCGAGCGCGCAGCCCGCGAACTGGGCGATTCCGCCGCATGGCCGTACGCGGCGGTCGCCTGGCGGCTGCTGGGCGACCCGCAGTGGGCCTGGCTGGAAGGCGACCCGGCTTTCGTCCGCTCGTTCGACCTGCCGTTCAGCGCCGCCGAGCTGACGGCGCTGGGCGAGGTGCTGCGCGGCCTGCACAGGGCCCGCCAGGCGCCTTTCGACCAGACCCTGCGGCGCGGCACCCAGACCGAGGGCGCGCTGCTCTCCCGCCGCGAACCGGAGATCCGCGCGCTGCGCCGCAAGCTGGCCGAGGCGGTGGGAGAGTATGTCGTGCGGCTTCCCTTGGGCGACCACGACCATCCGCTGCTCGGCCCGTCGCGGACGGGATGGCGCTTCGCAGGATCCTGGTCGGTGCGGCTGACGCAGGAGGGCTTCCACGTGAACCATGTTCACACCACCGGCTGGATCAGCTCGGCCTTCTATGTCGCCCTGCCCGAGACGATCGGCGCCAGTCCGGCTGATCCCGCCGGGTGGCTGACGCTCGGCGAGCCGCCGGTCGAGCTCGGCCTCTCGCTCGACCCGATCCGGATGATCGAGCCGCGGCCGGGGCGCCTTGCGCTGTTCCCCTCGACGATGTGGCACGGCACGCGTCCGTTCGGGACCGGCGAGCGGCTGACGGCGGCGTTCGACATCGCCCCGCGCTAGAGCCGTCAGCGATGGGGCGGCCAGAAGGTGACCGTCTTCTTCGCGAAGTCGAAGGCCACGGCGTCGAAGCGGCGCAGGATGTCGACGCCGATCAGGACCGTCGGCCGGGCCTTCAGGTCCCAGAGATCGAAGATATGCAGGTCGGCGAATGCCGCCGGCGGCGCGCCGGCCCGCAGGCCGCCCAGGCGCAGGCCCTCGAGGGTGGAGAACTCCGCGGTGATCCGCTGGCCCGTGGCGCTGATCAGCTCGGAGCGCCGGGCGCGCTCGGCGAGCTCTGGCCGTGCAGCGAAGACCACGTCGCGCAGGATGCGGTTGCCGACGGTCACCTGGGAGCCGGAGTCGAGGAAGGCGGTGATCGGCTGGCCCGCCGCCTCCGCATCGAGGATGACCAGCTGGCCGGACTTGAAGCGCGCCGGCACGGTGACAGGGGCGTAGGGGTCCCGCAGGCGCGTGTTGGTCCCGCGGGTCAATTGCGCGCCCTGGCCCGAGGAGGGCGCGATCTGGAAGGTGCGGCGGCGGAAGTCGAGCTGGATGCGCCGGCCGCGCATGGCGTCGAGGCCCAGCAGGCCCTGCGCCCCGATCTCGCGCGCCGGCAGGATCGGCAGGTTCATGCCCGTCGACACCACCTCGCCCACCGAGAGGCGCCGCACGCGCGCCAAGGGCGCCGGCTGGACGGCGACGATGCCATGCACCGGCGCGGCTCCCTCTTTCGGCAGCCGCAGCTCCGTGGCCACCTCTTCGGAGACGACGGAGCGGTTGGCCCCGGTGTCGATCACGAAGTCGAAGGGGCCCTGGCCGTTCAGCCGCACGCCCACGGTCAGGCGCACGGCCTGGTCGAAGGCGGTCTCCAGGAACGCGCCGTTGTCCTGTGCGGCCGCCGGCCGGACGAGGCCGCCGAGAACCGCGGAGAGCGCCGCGCGGCGCGACCAGACCAACCGACTCGCCATCGCGCATTATTGCGCCGGCCGGAGCCGGCGGCTAACCCGTGCGAGCACGTTTCGAGGATTCCGGGTGATGTCGTCCACCGGTTGGCAGGCCCGCCTCCTGGCAAGCCCGGAGCTTTTTCCGCTCACCCTCGAGCCGGCGCGCGACATGGTGGAGTTCCGCGCCATGCCGGCGGTGGAGTACGAGCGCGCCAGCTTCCTGGACCTGAGGCTCACCGCCCCTTCGGTTCTCGCCGCGCCGTTCGCCGACGTGTCGGCCGCCGCCGCGTCGCTGCCGGTCGCCTGCGACTTCATCTTCCACATCGGCCACGTGGGCTCGACGCTGCTCTCCCGCCTGCTCGGGACTCATCCGGCGGTGTTCTCGGTGCGCGAGCCGCAGGCCCTCAGGGTCTTCGCACAGGCCGAGCTCGCGGGTCAGCCTTGGACGCCCGATGCGCTCGACGCGCGGATGGCCACGTTCCTGGCGCTCTACTCGCGCACCTGGCGGCCCGGGCAGCGGAGCCTGATCAAGGCCACGAGCCTGGTGAGCGAACTGGCCGTTCGGCTGCTGGGGCTCGCCCCCCGCGGCAAGGCGCTCCTGATGACGGTGACGCCCGAGACCTACCTGGCGACCATCCTGGGCGGCCCCAACTCGCGGGTGGAGCTCGCCGCCGCGGCCCCGGCGCGCCGCGCCCGGCTCGCGCGCCGGATGGGCCGCACCTTCGCAGGCGAGTTCTCGGAGGGCGAGCTGGCGGCCATGAGTTGGGCGTGCGAGACGGCGGCGCTGCACGCGGCGGCGGGAGCGTTCCCCGACCGCACGGCCTGGATCGACTTCGACGCCTTCCTGGCCGACCCGGCCGCCGGGCTGTCACAGGCTCTGACGACGCTACACGGCCGCGCCGATCCGGCCGAGGTCCAGCGGCTCGCGCAGTCGGCCTACTTCCAACGCTACTCCAAGGCGCCCGAGTACGTCTTCGGACCGGAGGCCCGCGCCGCAGTGCTGGGCGAGGCGCGCCACGAGCATGCCGCGGAGATCCGGCGCGGCCTGGCCTGGCTGGAGGGCGCCGGTGTCGCCTGACGAGATCGCCGAAATCCGTCGCCGCGCGGAGGCCGGCGATCCGGAGGCGGTGGCCTTCACCGCGGTCTTCGCCTGCCTCGGCGCCGGCGAACCGCAGAGCTGGGACGTGGCCATCGAGCGTCTACGGTGGGCCGCGGGGGCGGGTTGCGCCCACGCCGCCGGCCAGCTGGCGGTGATCGGTCCGGACGTGCGGCCCTGGTTCTTCCCGCCAGCCAAGGAGCGCCTCTCCCTGGCGCCGCGGGCCTCGGCGGTGCGCGGGTTCCTCTCGCCCGCCGCCTGCGCCTGGCTGATCCGCCGCGCGCGCGGCCGCACCGTGCGGGCCCAGGTGTTCGATACCGCGAGCGGCGTCGCGGCGGTCGACGCGGCGCGCAGCAATTCCGCCTTTGAGTTCCAGTTGGCCGACGTCGATGTGGTGGTGCTGCTGACCCGAGCGCGCATCGCCGCGGCGGTCGGGACGGTTCCGGGCGCCCTCGAGACCCCGCAGGTGCTGCACTATGCGCCGGGGGAGACGTTTCGCAGCCACTTCGACTTCCTCGACGCGGCCCAACCCGGCCTGGCCGCCGAGGTGGCGCAGCGGGGACAGCGCGTAGCGACCTTCCTGGCCTACCTCAACGCGGACTATGCGGGCGGCGAGACCGATTTCCCGCGCGCCGGGCTGCGCTTCAAGGGGCGAACCGGCGACGCCCTGATGTTCGCCAACGTCGACCTGGAGGGCCGCCTCGAGCCGCTCAGCCTGCACGCCGGCCTGCCGCCGACGCAGGGCGAGAAGTGGCTGTTCAGCCAGTGGATCCGCGACCGCGCCCCGGCCTGAGCGGCTTGTCCCCTTCCGGGCGCGGCCGTACCATGCCGGCCGTCCAACGGAGTCTACAACGATGCTGGCGCTTGTCATCGCCCTGGCCGTCGGAACCACCGCTCCGCTCGCGGCCGCCGAGGGGCCCACCAAGCCCGACAAACCGGCAACGGTGGCCCAAGCCGACGAAATGATCTGCAAGACCGAACAGATCGCCGGCACGCGCCTGCGCAAGAAGGTCTGCCGCACCCGCCTCGAGATCGAGCAGCGTCGCTTGGAGGACCAGCAGCAGCTGTTCCTGAAGCAGCGCAAGATCGGGACCAGCGGCCCGTAACAGCTGACGTCGGGTGTCACGAAACCCCCGGCAGGTGACGGACTCTGCTGCGATTTCACGCGGGCCGGCGGCTTGTCCGCCGCAGGGCGAGGTCTTAGGTTACCGCCCTTCAGGAGGTTCCATGTTCGTAGCTTTGTTGCTGGCGCTAGCCGCCGAAACCGCCCCTGCGCCCGACGCGGCCGCGACCCCGGAGGCCAGGCCGGCCGCCAAGGATGAGATGGTCTGCCGCCACGAGAAGCCGACCGGCTCGCGGCTCGCCAAGCGCGTCTGCCGCTCGAAGGCCGAGATGGACCAGAAGCGCGCCGACGACCAGGCCCGCACGCGCGACACCCAGCGCAACTTCATGCCCACCAAGAACTAGGCGCGTGCGGCGGGGCGGGCTTCTCCTCATCGCGACGGCCGCCGGCCTTGCCATCGCCGCCGCGGCCCACGCCAAGGACAAGGATCCGACCGCCGCCGCCTTCAAGGCGGTGCTGGACTGCCGCGCCCTGAAGGACGACGCCCAACGGCTCGCCTGCTACGACGCGGCGACCACGCGGATGAGCGAGGCCGAGACCAAGGGCGAGATCGTCGTCATCGACCGCGCGCAGGCTACCCAGGCGCACAAGGAGGCGTTCGGCCTGCCTGTGCCCAGCCTGTCGTTCGTGACCAAGGCGCTCAAGCCGGAGGATGTCGATCGGGTCGACGGCGTCGTCGAGGCGGCCCGCGCCGACGTGAACGGCAACTGGACCTTGCGGCTGAAGGACGGCGCGGTCTGGCGGCAGATCTCCGGCGACCTGGCCCGCGCGCCAAGGAACGGATCCAAGGTGACGATCCGCAAGGGCACGCTCGGCAGCTTCCTGATGAACGTCGACGGCCAGCCCTCGATCAAGGTCCACCGCGACCAGTAGGCAGGTTCAGTCCTTGGGGTAGCCGAAGGCCTCCACCCAAGGGGCCAGGATCGGCTTGATCACGTCGATCGTCGAGCCGTACCGGCGCCACGCAGCCACACCTTCCCGGTTCAGCCCCTTGCGCACCTGTCCCGCGCTCGGCGTACGGATGTCGCGTCGGTTTGCAGTGTCGACGAAGTCGCGCATGCTCTCGTCCCAGGGCAGCCCAAGGAAGGCGCAGATGTCCTGGGTCTGGGCGTCGAAGTCGTCGATCAGGTCCTCGTGCCGATGCACGTGCATCGGCAGGATCAGCTTCTGCGCATAGATTTCGGCCAGCTCCATGAACCGGGAATAGACCAGCGCCGTGCGCGCAAGGTCGGTGAACTCCACCACCAGCGCGTTGGGCCGGAAACGCCGACGGAAACAGCTCACCACCACGTCGCGCGGGTCGCGCCGGGCGATCAGGACCCGCGCGTTGGGGAAGAGCTTGGCGACAGCCGGCAGGTAGATGGTGTGCAGCGGCAGCTTGTCGACAAACACCTTGCCCCGCGGCTCGACGCCGAATTCGCGGACCCTCCGCCAGTAGAGCTCGCGCCACGGCTGCACGGTCGCCTCGTCCATCGCCGCGAGCCGATCCAGCGAGGCCGCGTCGCGGAAGAACTCGACGATGGTGTCGTCGATGGTGGGCTTCTCCTCCAGCGCCACCATGTCGGCATGGCTGGCCAGCACCTGTTCGAGGAGCGTAGTGCCGGATCGGGCGAAGCCCACCAGGAAGACGTGGCCGATCTCGCCGCCCGGCGAGGACGCCTGCGGGATCGGCTCCCAGTCCGCCGGGTCGGCCGCCCGGAAGTAGTCGATGAAGCGCTGGCAGGCGTCGGCGCCCAGCTCCACCGGCCCCAGCGCCGCGATCTGCACCTCGCGCAGCACCCGGTTGGCGGCGATGTACTCCGCCATCGCCGCCTCGTGCGCGCCCGCAGCATCCAGCGCATCGGCCCGCAGGTTGTGGGCGCCGACCAGATGCATACGGGTGAGGCGGCCGGTCGCGATCAGCCGCGCCATCCGCGCCTCGGCCGCGGCGTTCTCGCCGGCCTCGATCTCGCAGGCGGCGAGCGCCATGGCGGCGGCCGGCTGGTCGGGCTCCATGGCGAGCGCGCGGGTCGCAAGCGTGCGAGCCTCCCCCCAGGCCTTGTCCTCCGCCGCCATGGCGGCGAGGGCCCCCAGGGGCTCGGGAAACTGCGGGTTCAGCTCGGCTGCCCGTCGTTGAGCCGCGTAGGCCGCCTCGCGGTCGCCTATGGCGGCCAGCGCCAGGCCGCGGCCGTTGTGGGCGTGGGCCAGCCCCGGGTCGCGCGCCAGCGCGGCGTCAAAGGCGCCCAGCGCATCCATCGGGCGCTCAGCCTTCGACAGGCATACGCCGATGGAGTTCAGGATGAAGGCGTCGCCCGGGTTCGCTCGGTGCGCCTCGTCGAGCACCACGAGCGCGTCCTCGATCCGGTCGTCCAGCTCCAGCTTGTAGGCCATCAGGTTTAGGATCAGCGGCTCGCGGGCGCCCTGCGCATAGGCCTGGCTCGCCAGCGCCACCGCACGGTCCATGTCGCGGGCGTTGATCGCCGCGGCGACGGCCTCGGCGGCTGGAGCCTGGGAGGCGGAGGTCACTTCGGCTGGCTCCACATCCGTTTCAGGTTGGTGCGCACGTACTGGAGGCGCGTGCGGTTCTCCAGGCTCATGCCGTTGCCTTCGAGGGCCGCGACCTCGTCCAGTTCGTAGAGAAGCTCGCGCAGGGCCGGATCGGCGATCTGGCTCTGCACGAAGGTGATGCCCACCAGCCGCTCTCCCGCTGTCACCGGCGACACCTGGTGCAGCGTGGTCGACGGATAGACGACCGCCGCGCCGGGCTTCAGCTTGAACTCCACCCGCCGGGTCCCCAGCCGCACCGCCAGCGCACCGCCCTCGTAGCTGTCGGGCTCGTTCAAGAAGAGGGTGCAGGAGAGATCCGAGCGCAGCTCGCGCTGGCCAAGCTGGATGAACGCGGAATCCGAGTGCTCGCCATACTTCATGCCAGGCTCGTAGCGGGCGAGCAGCGGCGGGGCCATCAGGCTCGGAAAAGCGAAGTTGCGGAACGCCTCGTTCCGCATCATCGCCTGCGCCATGAGCTGCGAAGAAGCCTGGTAGGCGGCGTCGGCGTGATCGACCTGCAGGTTGTCCTTGACCGTCGAGTGCGGGCTGGAGATGCGGCCGTCCACGAACCGGGCGTTTGCCGCCAGACTGCGAAGCTGGGCCACCTCGGCCGCGGTCAGGACGTCGTCGATCTCGAGGAACATTGCGCGCCTGCCTAACACCCCGCCGCCGGAAACGCCAAGGGCGGCGGCCTTGCGGCCGCCGCCCCGAACGTCGTGATATTTCCGGGCCTTAGAAGTCGGCGGTGAGGCCGACGAAGATGGTCCGGCCGAGCGGATCGTAGGTGCCCGGGAAGGTGTTGCCGTTGCCGAAGGGCGGGCCTGAAGCCGGGAACGAGTTCGAGTCCAGGAACGGCGGGTCCTTGTCCAGGAAGTTGTTGACCCCGAAGCGCAGGGTCATCGTGTCCCGCAGCTTCCAGGTCCCGGCGAAGTCGAAGTAGTTGTAGGACTTGATGTCGTCCACGAGGTCGGTGCGGCCGAAGGCGTCGGCGAGCAGCGGGTTCGACGAGTTCACGTCGAAGTCCACATGGCTCAGGTGACGCCAGTCGACCGAGAGCGACACCGGCCACGGCGTGGTCCAGGTCACCCGCAGCTTGTGACGCCACTTCGGGATCGGGCCGCCCTGGGCGTTGGCCGAGCAGGTCACGCCGTAGAGACCGGCGCAGTCGTAGGTGCCGCCGCCCGTCACCGTCTGGGTGGTGTAGCGCTCGGTGTAGGTGCCGACGAAGTTGATCGCCAGTCCGCCGTACTCGCCCATGCCCCAGTCGGAGAAGTTGGTGCGGTAGTTAGCGTTGATGTCGACGCCCGAGGTCTTCAGGTAACCGGTGTTGATGTTCGTGGCGGTCACGAAGCCCTGGTTGCCGAAGATGCCGCCGGTCGACGGATCGCGGTGGAAGAGCGCGCACGAGGCTGGATTGCCGTTGGTGATGCAGTCCGTGATCGTGAAGGCGCCCAGGGCCGTCACCAGCCCCTTCACCTTGATGTTGTAGTAGTCGACGGTGACATCGAAACCCCTGAAGAAGCTGGGCGTGAGAACGACGCCGGCCGTGTAGGTGTCGGCCTTTTCGGCCTTCAGGTTCGGGTTGCCGCCGAACAGGGCCGAGCACTGCGCGGCCGGGCACTGCGGGATGCCGGCGTTGTACTGCGCCGCGGTCGCACCCGAAGCCAGACAGGCTGCGAGCGAGGCGCCCTGAGCCGCGCAGGGGTCGCCGGCTCCGAACAGGCCGATCGCCTGCGGGGTGAACAGCTCCACGACGTTCGGCGCGCGGACGGCGCGGTTGAAGCCGCCGCGGAGCTTGAGGTCGTCGTTCACCGTCCAGTTGATCAGCGCCTTGTAGGTATCGGTGGTGTCGGCGCCGGTGTTGTAGTCGGAGTAGCGGTAGCCGAGTTCGAGGCCGAGGTCCTTGAACAGCGGCGCGCCCTGGATGATCGGGATGCGCGCTTCGCCGAACAGCTCGTAGACATCGTAGCTGCCGGAGTTGCCGAGCGTCGGGCCGCCCTGACCGGAGAGGTCGCCGGACGAGAAGCTCGCGTCGGTGATCAGGTTGAGCGTCTCACGCCGGTACTCGGCGCCGAGGGCCACGCCGACGCCATCCTCGGCCCAGGGCGTCTTGACGCCCGCGCCGGTGAGGTCGCCGGTGACCGAGGCGCTGACGACCCGCTCCTCGGTCTCGCCCGACTTGAAGCCCGGGGTGATCACGTAGGCGAGCGCCTGCGGCGTCAGGGCGTTGGCGCGGAAGATGTTCAGCGGCACGCAGCCGCTGCCCGCGCCGATCTGGCACTGGCCCGTCGCCGGGTTCACAAGCAGGGCGTTCTGCGCCTTCGTCAGCGAGACGTCGTTCTCATAGTGCTCGTTGAAGATCGACGAGCCGTACTGGGCGTAGAGGTCGTAGGACCAGCCCTCGGCGATGTCGCCCCGGGCGCCGACCACGAAGCGGTAGTTTGTGTGGCGCAGATCGTCGATCCGCGGCAGGCCCGCGAACCGGAAGCCGACCTGCAGCTGCTGGACGAACGGCGTGCCGGCATTGGCCGCGCCGCAGAGCTGGACCTGCTGGGCCGCGCTCATCAGCGGGTTGTTGCAGTTGATGCCGAACGTCGAGTTGCCGCCGGCGCCGGTCCCGAGGAACAGGCCCGACGAGGCGATCTGCGCCCGCGTGTGGTCGTCCGCGAACATGAAGTCCGAGTAGAGCTCGACCATGTCGTGGAGCTGGTAGTGGGCGAAGAAGCCGGCCGTGTAGCGGGTGTCCGGACGCTGGGTGTAGTTCTGCGGCGCGTAGTTGAACCGCAGGGCGTTCGTGAACGTCACGAACGACTGGGAGCCGTTCGGGTTGACCGAGAGGTTTGTGGTGCCCTGGGCGCCGCCCACCTGCAGGAAGCGGCCGAAGGCGCTGTTCGAAGAACCGGCGCAGACGCGCAAGTCATAGATCGCCGGGTCAGCCGAGTAGCTCGCCGCGAGCGAGCAGACCGAGGTGTCTCGCGTCGACTGCAGCACGCCTTCGGTGTGACGATAGGTGGCGTACGCCGTGACGTTGCCCTTACCGTCGGGCGCGTTGACGCCGACCACCAGCGAGACGTCGTCGATCTCGCCGTCGCGCACGTGCTTCTTGGGAAGCGGGATGGCGAAGGGTGCCGAGGCGATGGTGGCCCGGGCGACGTCGTTCGAATTGGTGTGCTGGTAGAAGCTGTGCTGGACGTCGAACCGCACGCCCTCGAAGTCGCGGTTCATCACGAAGTTCACGACGCCGCCGACGGCGTCGGAGCCGTACACCGCCGAGGCGCCGCCGGTCAGCACGTCGACGCGCTCCACCAGGCCCGCGGGGATGTTGTTCAGGTCCGGCACCGGGAAGATCGGGTCGCCCGGCATCAGACGCTTGCCGTCGATCAGCACCAGGGTGCGGGTCGAACCCAGGCCGCGCAGGTTGACGGTCGCCGTGCCGGTCGAGCCGTTCGAGACGCCGCCGCCGAAGTCGGCGAACACCTGCGGCAGGTTGTTCAGCAGGCTCTCGACGTTCGTCGTGCCCTGGAGCTTCAGTTCCTGGTCGGTAACGACGGTGACCGGGCTGGCGCCCGACAGGTTCGGCGTCGGGATCCGCGAACCGGTCACCACAATCTCGCTGACCTCATTGCCGGCGGTCTGGGCGGCCGCCTGGCTCCCCAGCCCGAACACGGCCGCGCCGCAGATCATGGATGACGCCAGCAGGCGCTCTCTCGTCGTGCTGAATTTCAAGGTGTAGCTCCTCTCGCCCGCCATCCGCCCCGAAGTGGCGGAGGGACCGAATCCCCAATGAAATCGCGGGCCGCAAAGAGCCCCGCTTAGGGTGGAGTTACGGCTTGGCCGGAATCGGGGTCAAACGATAACGACGTTGCGCCAAACTGTCGCACCGCACCTGTCGCATTCGAGCCACAGAACCAGGCTCCCCGGCGCCGAAACGCGGTCACTTCCTAATCAAATGTTACCGGAGGCTTTTGCCGCGTTTCCGCATGCGGTCACACCGGACTCGACTCAGCGGTCCTTCGGGTCGATCGCGTCCCGCAGGCCGTCGCCGATGAAATTGAACGACGCCAGCGTGGCGATCATCGTCAGCGACGGGAAGACCAGGAGCCAGGGCGCGAGCTCCATGTCCTGGGCTCCGTTGGCGATCAGGGTGCCGAGCGAGGCCATCGGCGGCTGCACGCCCAGACCCAGGAAGGAGAGGAAGCTCTCCGCGAGGATCACCGCCGGGATCGTGAGCGTCACGTAGACAACGACCGGGCCCAGGAGGTTCGGCACGATGTGACGGGCGATGATCGCGGCGCGCGAGAGACCCGCGGCGCGCGCGGCCTCCACGAACTCCTTCTGCTTCAGAGTCAGGGTCTGGGCGCGGACGATCCGGCTCATCGTCAGCCATTCGACCGCGCCGATGGCCACGAAGATCAAGAGGATGTTCGACCCGAAGGTCACCATCAGCAGGATCACGAAGAAGATGAAGGGCAGCGAGTAGAGCACGTCGACGATGCGCATCATGGCCTCGTCCACGCGGCCGCCGACGTAGCCGGCGACCGCGCCCCAGGCGACGCCGATCACCAGCGACACCAGGGTCGCCACGAAACCGATGGCCAGCGAGACGCGCAGGCCGACGAGCAGGCGGGCCAGCAGGTCCCGGCCCAGCGCATCGGCCCCCAGCAGGTGGCCGGCGGTCATCGGCGGCAGCCAGGTGTCGTTCTTGTTCACCTGAGCGTAGGGCCAGCCGACGAGGAAGGGCCCGACGAGGGCGGCCAGGACGAGCAGCGCCAGCACCACCATGCCGGCGACGGCGGCCGGATTGCGCAGCAGCCGCCGGCGCGCGTCGTCCCACAGGCTGCGGCCTTTCGGCGGTGCGGCGGACGCGATGTCGGCGACGCTCATGCCAGCCTCACCCGCGGATCCAGCACCGCGTGCAGAAGGTCCGAGACCAGGTTCAGCACCAGGATCAGCGCCGCGTAAAAGATCACCATGCCCATGACGACCGTGTAGTCCCGCTGCAGCGCAGAGATGACGAAGAACTTCCCGAGGCCCGGGAGGTTGAAGATCTTCTCGACGACCAGCGATCCGGTGATCAGCCCGGCGCATGCGGGACCCAGGTAGCTGACCAGTGGCAGGATCGCAGCCCGCAGGGCGTGCTTGCGCACGATGCGGCCCTCCGGCAGTCCCTTGGCGCGGGCGGTGCGGACATAGTTCGAGTGCAGCACCTCGATCATCCCCGCCCGGGTCAGCCGCGAGATGATGGCGATCTGCGGCAGCGCCAGCACCGTCACCGGCAGCACCATGTTGGCCAGCGCCCCGTTGTTCCAGCCCGCCGTCGGCAGCCACCCGAGCGTGGAGGCGATCCCCAGCACCAGCAGCGGCGCGGTCACGAAGGTGGGGATGCACACGCCAAGGATCGCCACCGCCATCACCCCGTAGTCGGCGACCCGGTTCTGGCGAAGGGCCGCCAGCACGCCCAGGCTGACGCCCACGACCGAGGCGATGACGATCGCCGATAGGCCCAGCTTCAGTGACACGGGGTAGTTCTCCTGCAGAATCTGGAGAACCGACTTGTCCTTGTATTTCAGCGACGGACCCAGATCGCCACGGGCCACGCCGGCCAGGTAGTCGACATACTGGGCGGTGAGCGGCCTGTTCATCCCATACTTGGCCAGCACGTTCGCCTCGATCTCGGGCGAGAGGCGCCGGTCGCTGTCGAAAGGCCCGCCGGGCGCCGCGCGCATCATGAAGAAGGCGGCGGTGATCACCAGGAAGAGCGTCGGGATCGCCACCAGCAGGCGCCGGCCGATGAAGCGGAGCATGGGGCGGGTGTCGCCTCGCGGTGAGGCCTTTTCGAGGCCCGTGGAGTTGCGAACCTGCGGACGGGCCCCGATGATGTCAACGAAGGTCCCTCCGCCCCCGCCCAAGGCTCCCCATGTCCGACTTCCGACGCGTCACCGACGACTTCACCACCAGCCCGCAGATCAGCGTCGCCGATGTGGGAGAGGCCGCCCGTCTCGGCTTTCGGACGATCATCAACAACCGTCCGGACGGCGAGGCCCCGGACCAGCCGGCGAGCGCCGAGGTCGAGGCGGCGGCGAGGGCGGCCGGGCTCGCCTACCACCACATCCCGGTCGTCGGAGGCCCGACGCCGCAGCAGGTGGACGCCACCGCCCAGGTGCTCGCCGGGGCCGAGACGCCGGTGCTGGCCTTCTGCCGCTCGGGCACCCGGTCGATCGTCACCTGGTCGCTCTGCCAGGCCGCCGAGGGGGCGCGCTCCCGCGAAGAGCTGGTGAGCCTGGGCCGCGACGCCGGCTACGACCTCTCCCAGGTCCTGCGATGATCCCCTACGTCCGCGAGATCGACGTCGAATATGGCCGCTGCGACCAGGTCTCCCCGCTGATCCGACGGGTGACGGCCAACAATCCCGGGCCGTTCACCTTCAAGGGCACCGGCACGTACATTGTGGGCAAGGGCGAGGTGGCGGTGATCGATCCCGGCCCGGACGACGGGTCGCACCTCGCCGCCATCCTGGCCGCCGTCGAGGGCGAGCGGGTCACCCATATCGTGATCACCCACCACCACTCGGACCACTCGCCGCTGGCCGGCCCGCTGAAGGCGCGGACAAGCGCCCCGATCTACGGCTGCGCCGTGGCGAGCCACCAGGAGGACGACAGCGGGGTGAAGATGGAGGCCGGCCACGACCTCGGCTTCAAGCCCGACATCAGCCTCTGCGGCGGCGGCTCTATCTCGGGGTCGGGCTGGACGCTGGAGGCGATCCCGACGCCGGGCCACACCTCCAACCACCTCTGCTACGCCTTCCCGGAAGAGAACGCCTGCTTCACCGGCGACCACATCATGGGCTGGTCGACCACGGTGATCGCCCCGCCCGACGGCGACATGACCGACTACCTGGCGAGCCTGGAGGCCATCCGGTCTCGGAAGTTCGACGTCCTGTGGCCCACCCACGGCCCGCCGATCCGCGACGTGGACGCCTTCATCCAGGCCTATGCCAAGCACCGCCAGGAGCGCCTCGACCAGATCACCGGCGCGCTGAAGTCCGGCCCCGCGAAAATCCGCGACCTCGTCCCGCGCCTCTACGCGGATGTCGACGCCCGCCTGCACCCGGCCGCCGCCCGCTCCATGCTGGCCGGCATCCTCCACCTGGTGCGCAACGGGGAGCTCACCGCCGACGGCGACGGGCCGGACGCGACCTACCGGCTGCGTTAGGCCCGCACCGGCTCCTTCGCGGTCGGCAGGACGTAGTCCTTCATCCGCTCGCGGATCAGCTTCTTGTCGATCTTGCCGGTGGCGCCCAGCGGGATGTCGTCGACAAAGACCACGTCGTCGGGCGTCCACCACTTGGCGATCTTGCCTTCGAGGAACTTCAGGAACTCCTCCTTCGTCCCCTGCTCGCCCTCACGCAGCTTGACCAGCAGCACCGGGCGCTCGTCCCACTTCGGGTGGGCGACGCCGATCACCGCGGCCAGCGCCGCTTTCGGGTGACCTGCCGCGATGTTCTCGATCTCGATCGTGGAGATCCACTCGCCGCCCGACTTGACCACGTCCTTGGCCCGGTCGGTGATCTGCATGACGCCCATCTCGTCGATGGTCGCCACGTCGCCGGTGTCGAAGAAGCCGTCCTTGTCCAGGATGTCGCCGCCCTCGCCCTTGAAGTAGGCGCCGGCGATGGCGAGTCCGCGGACCTTGAGGCGGCCGAAGGTGGTCCCGTCGTGCGGCAGCTCGCGGCCCTCGTCGTCCTCCAGCCGCATCTCGACGCCGAGCGGCGCGCGGCCCTGCTTCAGGGTCTGCTTCAGCTGGGCTTCGGGGTCCATGGCGGCGATCTTCGCGTTGGGCGCGGCCAGGGTGCCCATGGGCGAGAGCTCGGTCATGCCCCAGGCGTGAGTGACGACGACGCCAAACTCGTCACGGAAGCCGCGGACGATCGCCTCCGGCACCGCCGACCCGCCGATCACGACCCGCTTCAGGCTGGAGAGCCTGCTGTTGGTCTCCCGCAGATGGGCAAGCAGCATCTGCCACACGGTCGGCACCGCCGCCGAGAAGGTCACCTGTTCCGTCTCCAGCAGTTCGTAGACGGAGGCGCCATCCAGCTTCTGCCCCGGCATCACCAGCTTGGCGCCGTTGGCCGGGCACGACAGCGCCAGCCCCCAGGCGTTGGCGTGGAACATCGGCACCACCGGCAGCACCGTGTCGCGCGCCGAGATCGCCATCACGTCCACGCTCATCGTCACCAGCGTGTGCAGGAAGTTCGTGCGGTGGGAGTAGAGCACGCCCTTGGGGTTGCCCGTCGTGCCGGAGGTGTAGCAGAGCCCGGCGGCGGTATTCTCGTCGAAGCCGCCCCAGGTGAAGTCGGCGCTGTGCTGCTCGACCAGGTCTTCGAAGCAGAGGGCGCCCGGGAAGCTCACCCCCTTCATGCCCTCGCGGTCGGTCATGACCACGAAGTGCTGCACCGTCGGCATCTTCGCCCGGTTCTCCAGTAGCACCGGCAGGAAGGTGAGGTCGGTGAAGATGATCCGATCTTCGGCGTGGTTGACGATGTAGCAGAGCTGCTCGGCGAAGAGGCGCGGGTTCAGCGTGTGACAGACTGCGCCCATGCCCATGATCGCGTACCAGGCTTCCATGTGGCGGCCGGTGTTCCAGGCCAGCGTCGCCACCCGGTCGCCGGGCTGGACGCCCAGCGCCGCCAGGGCGTTGGAGAGCCGCTTCGCCCGCTCGCGGATCGCCGCGTAGGTCGTGCGAACGATCGGGCCCTCGACCGAGCGGCTGACCACCTCGCGGTCGCCGTGCCAGTTGGCGGCGTGGTCGATGATCTTGTCGACCGTGAGCGGCCAGTTCTGCATCAGGCCAAGCATTGGCCGTCTCCCCACACTTAGCTAAGTGAACTCAAGGGCTACGCTTAGAACACCCGGATCGGATCACGCAACGCGGCGTGCGGTCCAGACGGCGGCCTGGGCTGCAAGGTCGCCGGTGGCGTCGATGCAATCCCAACCGAGGTCGCCGGGGTCGCGGGTCAGCTGTTCGCGCAGCACCTGCACCGTCGCGTCGGACGCGTCGCCGGTGCGGCCTGACACCCGGGCTTCCAGGACCTCCGGCGGCGCCTCCAGCCAGGCGGCGAGGAAGGGGACGCCCGCCTCTGCCGCCAGCGCCGCGGCGCGGCCGCGCAGGCCCGCGTCGATGAATGTCGCATCCAGGATGACGCTGCGCCCGGCTGCGAGCAGGCGACGGGCGTCGGCGATCAGGGTGTCGTAGGTCTTCGCGTAGAACTCCGGCGTATAGGTCTCCGCCGGCATGGTCCGGGTCGGCGGCACGTTCAGCAGGCGCTTGCGAATCTCGTCGGTGCGGAGAACCACGGCGCCGGGGGAGGCGCCCAGCCCCGGCGCCGCGGCCCGGGCGAAGGTGGACTTGCCCGACCCCGAGAGCCCGCCCACCGCGGCCAACACCGGGGGCGGCGGCGACAGGTGCGCGATCCCGGCTTCGATGTAAGCCTTGCCGCTGGCCGGGTCGTCCGAGTGCGCCGAGACGTGTGCGCGCACTGCGGCCCTGACTGAGAGCATCAGCGGCAGGGCGGCCAGGCCGTCCAGATGATCCTCCGCGAAGCTGCGGCCGGCCTCGTCGAGGTAGGCCGACAGCGCCCGCACACCGGCGTCGCGGCGGCCCCGGAAGTCCAGGTCCATCAACAGGAACGCGAGGTCGTAGAGAACGTCGAGGTCGGTGAGCAGGTCCGAGAACTCGATGCAGTCGAACAGCACCGGCCGCCCGCCCTCGAGCAGAATGTTGCCCAGGTGCAGGTCGCCGTGGCAGCGGCGCGCGTACCCGGCCGCCGAGCGGTGGGCCAGGAGCGCGGCCTGACGTTCCAGTTCTGCTTCCGTGGCCTCGATCAGCACCTCGACGCGGTCGCGGTCGAGCGCGCGGATATCGCGCAGCAGGCCGGCGTTGGAGCCGATGGTCCAGGAAAGCGCCGTAAGCCCGCCGGCGGGCCTGAGCGGCGCGACGGCGTGGAATCCCGCGATCGCCCGGCCCAGCGTTTCGGCCAGCTCGCCGGTCACCGCCTGCGGCTGGGCGGCCAGAACCTGCCGCTCATCGAAGCGGCGCATCTCGAGCACGTGGTCGACCGTCTCGCCGGCGCCGTCGAGCGCAAAGCCGCCAGCCGCCTCGCGGGTCACCCGGCGCACGGCGCGATAGATGTCGGGCGCGGTGGACTTGTTGAACGCCAGCTCCCGCTCCAGCGCCCACAGGCGCCGCTCGGCTGTCGAGAAATCCACGTAGCCGAGGTCGGCGTGGCGCTTCAGCTTCAGCGCATGGTCGGCGCGCAGGAACACGTGAGCGCAGGCGGTGTCGATCTGGCGCTCGGAACCCGCCGCCAGCCAGGCCACGAGCTCCGCTTCGGCGGCTTCGCTCAAGGGAACAGCCTGCGTGTCGTCCAGCCGTCGCCCGCGCGATCGAACACCAGCCGCTCGTGCAGCCGGAACGGCCGGTTGCGCCAGAACTCGATCGAGACCGGCGCCACCCGGAAGCCCGACCAGTGCGGCGGCCGCGGGACCCTGCCGAGGCCGAAGCGCAGGCCGACCTCGGCGATCTTCTTCTCCAACGCCAGTCGGTCGGGCAGTTCCCGTGACTGATCCGACGCCCAGGCTCCGATCTGAGCCGGACGCGCCCGGGTCGCGAAGTAGGCATCGGCCTCCTCGGCGGTCACAGGGGTCACCGGCCCGCGCACACGCACCTGCCGGCGGATCGACTTCCAGTGGAACAGCAGGGCCGCCTGCGGATTGGCCGCCAGTTCCTGTCCCTTGGCGCTCTCCAGGTTCGTGAAGAAGGTGAAGCCGTTGGCGTCGACCCCCTTCAGCAACACCATCCGCACGTCGGGCACGCCGGCCGCGTCGACCGTGGCCAGCGCCATGGCATTGGCGTCGTTCGGCTCCTTCTGAACCGCCTCGGCGAACCACTCGTCGAACAGGGCGAACGGGTCCGCTTCGCTCAGCAGCGGCGGCGGCTCGGCCTCGACGACCTGTCGGACGTACTCGTCCTCGGACGGCGACGGCGGGATCAGAGTCTTCTCGTTCACCCGCGCCCTATAGCGCTTAACCCGGCATTGACGCCACGCAGCCTAGCGTCGGCGCTCATGGC
>CAZBXO010000001.1:41760-51437 GCA_964495645.1 uncultured Phenylobacterium sp.
GATCCGCATCGCGCTCCCGGCCGGCCTGCGCACCGGCGACAAGGTCCGCGCGGCTGGGCGCACCTTCAAGATCTATGTGCGCGCCGAGGGCGGCGTGATCGTCCGCGGCAACGATGTCTGGCTGACCGTCCACGTAGCCCCCGCCGTCTTGAAGAAAGGCGGCCGCGTCGTCCTCGACACCCCGCTCGGCCGCCGCACCGTCTGGATCGACCGCCGCGCCGCCGAGCGCGGCCTCGTCCGCCTCGAAGGCCAGGGCCTCCCTGCCCGCGGCCGCCACCCGAGGGGCCACCTCTTCCTGCGCCTGGCCACCGAGCGCGCCGCAAGCGACAGCCCGGCCCTCAATCTCCTGCGGCGCTTCACGGCCGCCTGGGCCGTCTAGACAGTCACTCGCCGGTCGTGCGACGACCGCCTCCGGCGGGGGCGCTCATGGGTCTGATCACCGAGCCGCTGGCGGTGCTGGCGGTGCTTCTGGGCGCGGTCGCGGCGGCGGACGCGCTGGGCCGCACCCGCTGGGGTCGGCCGCTCGGCGGCGCCCTGATCGTCATTCTGCTGGGGGCGTTGCTGGCCAACCTGCGGATCGTTCCGCCGGCTGGGGACGGGGGCCCGGTCTATGACGCCATCTTCACCATCGTCACGCCCGCCGCCATCTTCCTGATCCTGCTCGACGCCAATCTGCGGGCGTTGCGCCGCGCCGGCGGTGTCCTGCTCGCGGCCTTCCTGATCGGCTCGGCCGGGACCGCCCTGGGCGTGTTCGCGGCCAGCGTCCTTACCCCGGCGCGGGAGATGGTCGGCGCGTCCTTCGCCCCGCTCGGAGGGATGTTCGCGGCGACCTACATCGGCGGCAGCGCCAACTTCAACGCTGTCGCTCTCGAATACGGTGTGATGCAGCAGGGCGTGCTCTACGCCTCCGCCGTGGTGGCCGACAACGTGGCGACCACCGTCTGGGCCCTCTTCACCCTGGTGATGCCCGTCCTGCTCTACCGGACCGGCCTCTTCGGCGCGTCGGGCGACCGCCGTCGGGCTTCCGAAGCCGGGGAAACACCCGCCGGCGTCGCGACGGTGGAGGGCGTGCTGGGCTATGCCCTGCCGGCGCTCCTGGCGATGTCCGCGATCGCCGTCTCCAACGCGCTCGCCGCCTGGCTGAAGGGCGTGGGTGTCGCCGTGCCCTCGTCCCTGATCGTTACGACCCTGGCGCTGGCGACCGCGCAGATTCCCGGCGTCGAGCGTCTCACGCACGCCAAGCCGCTCGGCTTGCTGGCCTCCTTCCTCTTCCTGGCCGTGGTCGGCGCCAGCGCCGACATCGGCGCCCTCATCGCGGCCGGACGTCTGGGCCTGGTGCTGCTGGCCTTCGTAGGCATCACGATCGGCGTCCACGGACTGGTGGCGATGGCCGGCGGCTGGCTGCTGCGCTGCGAGCCCGAGGGCGTGGCGATCGCCTCCAACGCCAACATCGGCGGCGCCACCTCGGCCTTCGCCCTGGCCGAGGCGTTGCGGCGCGAAGACCTGGTGCTGCCGGCCGTACTGCTGGGAAGCCTCGGGAACGCCCTCGGCACCTACGCGGGCTTCGCCATGGCCGCCCTCCTTCGCTGAGCCCCGCAGGCCGCCTCCCGGTTTGGACGCCCCTCGCGGATCAAGCTAGAGAAGCGCCGCCATGAGCCACAACACGTTCGGCCACCTGTTCCGCGTCACCACCTGGGGCGAGAGCCACGGCCCGGCGCTGGGCTGCGTGGTCGACGGCTGCCCGCCCGGCATCCCGCTCACCGAGGCCGACATCCAGCCTTGGCTGGACCGCCGTCGTCCGGGCCAGGGCAAGTTCGTCACGCAGCGCCAGGAACCGGATACGGTGCGCATCCTCTCCGGCGTGTTCGGCGACGAGCGGACGCCCGGCCAGGTCACCACCGGGACGCCGATCTCCCTGATCATCGACAACGTCGACCAGCGCAGCCGCGACTACTCCGAGATCGCCACCAGCTTCCGGCCTGGCCACGCCGACTACGCCTACTTCGCCAAGTACGGCGTGCGCGACTATCGAGGCGGGGGCCGCCAGTCGGCGCGGGAGACCGCCGCCCGCGTCGCCGCTGGGGCGATCGCGCGCAAGATCATCGCGGGCGTCACCATCCGCGGTGCGGTGGTCCAGATCGGGCCGCACGCCGTGGACCCTGAGCGCATCGACTTCAGCGTCACCGGCGACAACCCCTTCTGGGCCGCCGACCCGGATATCGTGCCAGTCTGGGAGCAACACCTGGAGACGATCCGCAAGGCGGGCTCCTCCACCGGCGCCATTGTGGCCGTCGAGGCGACCGGCGTCCCGGCCGGCTGGGGCGCGCCGGTCTACGGCAAGCTCGACGCCGAGCTGGCGGCCGCGCTGATGTCGATCAACGCCGCCAAGGGCGTCGAGATCGGCGCCGGCTTCGCCGCCGCCGCCCTCTCCGGGGAGGAGAACGCCGACGAGATGCGCGCCGGGAACGACGGACCCAGCTTCCTGTCCAACAGCGCCGGCGGCGTCCTGGGGGGCATCTCCACCGGCCAGCCGATGACAGCCCGAGTCGCCTTCAAGCCTACCTCCTCGATCCTTACGCCGCGCCGCAGCCTCGACGAATCCGGCGCGGAGATCGAACTGCGGACGAAGGGCCGCCACGACCCCTGCGTGGGCCTGCGCGCCACGCCCGTGGTGGAGGCGATGGTCGCCTGCGTGTTGGCCGATTCGTTCCTGCGTCACCGCGCGCAGACCGGCGGTGGGGCGTTTTCCCCAGGTCAGGACAGGTTTCGCGGTTGAAACTTGACCTAAGGACAACCCCCGGTCGGCATACCGGATTTTCGGTTCGCTGAACTCGATTCCGTCTATTGACCGGCCACATTACAACTGCGTAATCACGCCCACCGGGCGGCCCGGGCACGGGGCCGCGCGTTTTGGCAAAACAGCAGAATCCGTGATCGACGCCAGGTGCGATACGACCTCCTGAAGATCCTGCTGGTCGACGACAACCACTATATGCGCGTGCTGCTGGCCGAGATCCTGCGGGCCATCGGGGTCAAGGACATCTACGAGGCCAACGACGGCGCCGAGGGCCTGCAGATGATGCGGGACAACAACATCGACGTCGTCATGACCGACCTTTCCATGCAGCCGCTGGACGGCATCGACTTCGTCCGCCTCCTGCGCAACTCCCCCGACAGCCCCAACCAGCTGGCTCCGGTCATCATGATCACCGGCCACTCCACCTATGCGCGCGTGAACGAGGCGCGCGACGCCGGTGTCAATGAGTTCCTGGCCAAGCCGCTGACGGCCCGCGGTGTCATCGAACGCCTGCACCAGGTGGTCGACAATCCCCGACCCTTCATCAAGTCCGACGACTATTTCGGGCCCGACCGCCGCCGTCGCGCCGATCCGAATTGGCAGGGCCCGTGGCGGAGGTCCGAGGATGCCGACCGGCAGAAGCAGAACGGCTCGACCGGCTGACGCGCGGTCCGCCGCATGGCCGCGGCTCTTGTGGCAGGTTACGGTCGCTGCGTGCCGGGGCGCCTGAGTCGGGGATTCTGAACATGAGACTGCGAACTCTGGCCCGCGCGGCCCTGGCCTGCGCCGCCGCGGCCGTGCTTGCCGCGTGCATTCCAGTGATGGCCGCCAAGACCGCGGTCGGCGTCACCGGCGCGGTGGTCGGGACCGGCGTCAAGGCTACGGGAGCGGTGATCGGCGCCGTCGTCCCGGGCGGCGGCGACAAGAAGGACGACTAACTAGCTGACTTTGAGCGCGCAGCTCTCGCCGATCGTCGGCCGGGAGACGACGACGCGCGACAGTCCCGGGAAAGCCGGCCTGAGCCGCTCGGCGAACCACAGGCAGAGATGCTCGAGCGTTGGCCGCTCCAGGCCGGGCTTCTCGTTCAGCAGCCCATGGTCGAGTTCGGCGGCGGCGGCCTTCAGCGCGCCCTCCAGGTCGGCGAGGTCCGCGACCCAGCCCACCGGCTCGACGGCCTCGCCGGCGACAGTTGCTTCAACCTTGAAAGAATGCCCGTGCAGGCGCGAATACGGCCGCTCCGGCGGTCCCTGATCGAAGTAGTGCGCCGCGTCGAAGGTCGCGGCCTTGGTGATCTCGAAGACGGGTCGGCTCATCTGTAAGGGGCTTGGGGCTCGCGGATCCTGGGCTCACGCGATGCCGAGGTACTTGTGGGTCTGGACGCTTAAACGCCACCGGGGGTGGGCGAGGCAATAGGCGATGGCCGCTTCGGTGGCCGCGGCCCGGTCCGGACCATCCATCGGCTGCAGCAGAAAGCGCTCGAACGCCAGGCCTTCGAACCGCGCCGGATCGACGCCGACCTGCGGATAGACCAGCTTCAGTTCCTGGCCGGAGGTCTGCACCACCTGCGCCTCGGCCTTGGGGCTGACACAGATCCAGTCGATGCCGGTCGGCGCGGCGATCGTGCCGTTCGTCTCCAGCGCGATCGAGAAGCCGCGCACGTGCAGCGCCTCCACCAGGGCCGCGTCCACCTGAAGCAGCGGCTCGCCGCCGGTCAGCACCACCAGCCGGTCGTGGTCGCCGCCCCGCCACTTGGCTTCGACGGCCACGGCCAGGTCCTCGGCCGCGCCGAACCGCCCGCCGCCCGGGCCGTCCATACCCACGAAGTCGGTGTCGCAGAACGTGCAGACCGCCGTTGCGCGATCCTCCTCGCGCCCGCTCCACAGGTTGCAGCCGGTAAAGCGGCAGAACACCGCCGGCCGACCGGCCTGGCCGCCCTCGCCCTGCAGAGTGAGGAAGATCTCCTTGACCGCGTAGCTCATCCTACGCCGCTCCTGACGCAGCTTCGAAGGATGAATCTTGGCGAGGCGCGGTCACGCCGCAGCTCCTGCCGCCTGCCATTCGGCCCAGCCCTTGGCGCGCAACTCGCAGGCCGGGCAGGTCCCGCAGCCATGGCCCCAGGCGTGCCTCTGGCCTCGGTCGCCGCGGTAACATGTGTGGCTCGCCTCGACGGTGATATCGACCAGCGCCTGCCCGCCCAGCGCTCGGGCCAGCGCCCAGGTCTCGGCCTTGGTGAGCTTCATGAGCGGCGTCTCGACGACGAATTCCTGCGCCATTCCCAGGTTCAGCGCCCGCGCCATCGCGTCGATCGTCTCGCGCCGGCAATCGGGATAGCCCGAGAAGTCGGTCTCGCACATGCCGCCTACCAGCACCTTCAGGCCGCGCCGGTCCGCCAGCGCCGCCGCATAGGCCAGGAACACCAGGTTGCGTCCCGGGACAAAGGTGTTGGGCAGGCCCTTCTCGGTGACCTCGAAAGCCCGATCCTGCGTCATCGCCGTCTCGCCGATCGACCCGAAGCCCTTCATCTCCAGGAGGTGGTCGGGGCCGAGCCGGCCGGCCCAGGCGGGGAATGCGGCCGTGATCTGCTCGCGAACCACTCGGCGCGCCACGAGTTCCGCCGCATGGCGCTGGCCATAGTCGAAGCCCACCGTCTCGACGCGCGCATGGCGGTCGAGGGCCCACGCCAGGCAGGCGGTGGAGTCCTGGCCTCCGGAGAAGAGCACGAGCGCTCCATCTTTCGCCGTTGCGGTCATCGCGCCCATATGGTCCGCGCGCCGTTCGAGGGCAACGGCGCGACTCCGCCCCTATCGCCGCAAGGGGCTGACATGACACCGGGCGCAATCGGCGGTTGCTTAACCTCCCGGCAAGCGCTTGCGGCCATAGTGCGCCCCGACCGAGTACCGGTTTTTCGAATCCAGGCGTCCATGGCTCTGCCAGACTTCTTCTTCGCGCGCGTCACCGAGGACATCCGTCGCGAGATGGATGGCGTGCTCGCGCTCGCCGAACAGCTGCGCCGCCATCGCCTGACGGCGGACGCGGAGGCCTGCGTCGCCAGCGTGGCCGAGGCGGCCCAGGGCGTCGCCCGGATGCTGGACTGCGCACGCGACCTGCGCGAGGCCACGACCCAGGGCATCAGCCTCGATGTGACGCCGGTCGCCCTGCGCGAATTCATGGACGAGGTCCAAGCCCGCTGGCAGCCCAAGGCCCGCGACGCCGCCGTCACCTTGCTCGTCTCCTACGACGGCGATCCGGAGGCGGCCGTGATGGCCGACCGCACACGCCTCTTCCAGATCTTCGACGGCCTGATCGCCGAAGCGGTCGGCGGCCAGAGTCGCGGGGCGGTCGAGGTCGGCCTGCATGCCGTGAGCGGTCCGGAGAGCGTCACCCTGCAGGCGCGCGTGCGCGGCGCCCGCGATCAGAGCTGGAACGCCCTCGACATCGACAGCCGCATCAAGGCGATCGACGAGCGCATGGGGATCGAGGTGGCGATCTCCGCTATGCTGGCCCGCCGGGTGCTGACCGGTCTCGGCGGCGAGCTCGGCCGCGAGGAGAACCGCGGCGCCTCCGAGACCGCCGCCTTCACGCTCACCTTGCCGGCCGTGCAGGCCGAGGCCGAGGGCCACGCCGCCGGCCCGGCCCGCGCCGCCCACGTCCTGGTCGTCGACGACAACGCCACCAACCGCATGGTCGCCCAGAGCCTCGTCGAGATGTTCGAGTGCACCAGCGAGAGCGCCGAGGACGGCGTCGAAGCCGTCGAGGCCGCGCGCACCGGCCGCTTCGACCTGATCCTGATGGACATCCGCATGCCGCGCATGGACGGCGTCGCCGCCACCCGCGCGATCCGCGCGCTCGCCGGACCGGTGGCCTCGGTTCCGATCATCGCCCTTACCGCCAACGCCGACCCCGAGGACGCGGCCGGCTACCTCGCCGCCGGCATGAACGGCGTCGTCGAAAAGCCCATGAAGCCCGAGCACCTGCTCCTGGCCCTGCAGCAGGCCCTCGACGGCGGGACCCGCGCGGCGGCGTAGGCAAGCCCGCCGCTTGCATGCTGCGCACATGCGACTATGTTGTGAGCATGTCGATGATCCAGATCCGGAACGTGCCCGAGGCGCTCCACCGCCGCCTCAAGGCCCGCGCCGCCCTGGCCGGATTGTCCTTGTCGGACATGTTGCTGCGCGAAATCGCAGTGGTCGCGGAGACACCCACGGTCGATGAGCTGCGGGCCCGGTTGGCGGCGCTGACCCCGGTGACGGGGGACCTCGACAGCGCCGCCGCTGTACGGGCCGAGCGCGACGCGCGTTGATTGTCCTCGATGCTTCGGCGGCCATCGAGATCCTGAAGCGAGGACCCGCTGCGACGGACATCGAACGCCGGTTGTTCGCCGATGGGGAGAGCAGCCACGTTCCTGCACTGATCGATCTGGAGATCGTCCAGGTCCTGCGTCGCTACGTGGCGGCGGGCCGGATGTCGGCAGTTCGCGGGACCGACGCGCTGGACGTATGGCGCCAGTTCCCGGTCCTGCGCCACGGCCACGAGCTGCTGCTGCCCAGGATCTGGGCGTTGCGCGACGCCCTTACCGCCTACGACGCCGCCTATGTCGCCTTGGCCGAGGCGCTGGACGCGCCGCTGATCACGCTCGACGCCAAGCTCGCACGATCCCCGGGACACTGCGCCCGGGTAGAGGTCGTGTCGCCTTGACCTAAGGGACCTGATCCTGGTGGTTCCCGCCTCACAGGCCGTCGATGACGCTGCCGATCAGCTCGGCGGTGACCGCCTCCGGGGTGATCAGCGACTGCAGCAGCAGGCCGAGGGCGGCGGCCTGAAGCGCGACCGCCAGCCGGTCGGCCTCCGCCGGCGCCATCCCCAGCCGCATGAACTCCCCGGCGGCGTTCCTGAACCCTTCGCGGTGCAGCGCGCCGAGCGCAGCCTTCAGGTCGGCGTCCCGGACCGCCTCCGCTTGCAGGTCGGCGATGAACTCCGCCTGCGACTGGGCCCGCGCCACCGCTTCGACCAGCGCGGCGGCATAGGCCTTGCGCAGGCCGGCGACACCGGGCTCCGGTTGGGCTGACGTCCTGAGGGTGAGCCCCCGGGCCTCGACGATCGCCAGCACCAGGCCCGCCCGGCCGGCGAAGTTCGAGTAGATCGCGCCTTTGGTCATGCCAGCGCGCGCGGCGATCGCATCCAGGCTCGCGTTCTTGAGCCCCACCGCGGCCACCACCTCCAGCGCGGCCTCGATCAGCTTCGCCCGCGTACGGGCCCGCTTTCCGGAGACGCTGGGTGACTCGGCCATCGCGCCAGTTTGCCTGCTCAAAAAATATACTATAGGTATAAGATACTGACAGTATGAAACCCGGACGCGCCGGATGATCGCCTCGCCCCCCGCCTGGAAAGGCATGCTGCTTGTGGACGACACGGCGCTCTACGTGAACGACAGCGGTGGCCCGGGCCGCAGTATCGTCTACCTGAACGGCGCGTATGCGAACCACGCCGACTGGCGGGGCGTGATCGCCGCCCTCGGGCCGGGCCATCGCCACATCACCTACGACCAGCGCGCTCGCGGGCGGTCCCGGCGCTCGGCGGACTACACCTTCGCCACCTGCCTGCGCGACTTGGAGGCCGTGCTGGCGGCGCGGGGCGTGGAGCGGCCGTTGCTGGTCGGTTGGTCCTACGGCGCCATCCTCGGCTGGCACTGGGCCGACCGGCATCCGGATCGGGTGCAGGGACTGGTCACCGTCGACGCCTTCCCGGCCGGCATTACCGGCGAGGCCGGCCGCGAACGCATCCGCGCCATGTTCCGGCAATGGCGGCTGGTGCTGCCGCTCGCCGCGCGGCTGGGCCTCGCCGCGCGGATGAGCGCCGCAGACCACGCGGAGGTGAACATCGAGATCAACGAGGTCTGCGCCGGCAGCGCCCCGGTGCTGGCGCGGCTCGCCTGCCCGGTCCGCTTCGTCCTCGCCAGCGGCGACAGCCTTGGGGCCCGGGATGGAGAGATGGATCAGGGCCGCGCGGCGCTCGACCCGCTCCTGGCGGCCAACCCCAACCTGCGCGTGAGCGCGCGCGTCGCCAGCAACCACGCCCAGATCCTGCGCAAGGACTCCCCCGCCGTCGCCGCCGCCGTCCGGGAACTCCTCGCCGCCTGAAGCCGCCTCAGGCGAACACCGCGTTGAGGATGCGCTCGAGCCATTCCTGGTCGACCTCGTCGAAGGCCGCCGGTTGCTCCGAGTCCACGTCCAGCACGGCGATCAGCCGCCCGGCCTCGTCGAACACCGGGACGACGATCTCGCTCGCCGAGCGGCTGTCGCAGGCGATGTGGCCGGGGAAGGCGTGGACGTCCTCCACCACCTGGGTCTGGCGCAGCGCCGCGGCCGTCCCGCAGACGCCACGTCCGAACGCGATCCGCAGGCAGCCGAGCGAGCCCTGGTACGGCCCGACCACCAGGTCGTCGGCGTTGTCCGGATCGACCACATAGAAGCCGGTCCAGAAGTAGTGGTCGAAGCTCGCCGCCAGCATCGAGGCCACCGTCGCCATCTGCGCCGTGCGGTTCCCCTCCCCCTCCAGAACCGCGGCGATCTCCTCGGCCACGGCCGCGTACCGGTCGGCCTTGGCGACGGGCAGGACGACTTCGTTGAAGGCTTCGGCCATTGCGCGGTTCTAGCGTCGGGCGGCGGCTGGACAAAGGCCCGGCAAGTCCGTTTGTAGGGCACAGTTCATTCGGGGAATTCGTCATGAAAGTTGCGGTGTTGGCGGCGGCGGTGCTGGCCGTGGCAGGGGGCGTGTCGGCGCAGGAGGGGCCGGCCAGCCGCAACTTCGGCCCGCGCGACCTCTTCGCCCTGCAGGTGGCCTCCGACCCGCAGGTGCGCCCCGACGGCGGCGCTGTCGCCTA
>CAZBXO010000001.1:51537-68874 GCA_964495645.1 uncultured Phenylobacterium sp.
CCCTGCAGGTGGCCTCCGACCCGCAGGTGCGCCCCGACGGCGGCGCTGTCGCCTATGTGCGCGGCGCCAACGACATCATGACCGACCGCACCCAGCGCTCGATCTGGCTGGTGGACCCGACCACCGGCGTGCAGACCCCATTGGTCGTCGACGAGGCCAACAACCTCGCGCCCCGCTGGTCGCCGGACGGCTCCCGCCTGGCCTATGTCGCCGCCGGCCCGGGCGGGGCGCAGCTCTACGTGCGCTGGGTGGCCTCTGGACGTTCGGCGCGCGTCGCCTCGCTCGAGGAGGCGCCCAACGACATCGCCTGGTCGCCGGACGGCAAGACGCTGGCCTTCACGATGTTGGTCCGCGACGACGGCGCGACCCTGGGCGCGCCGATCCGCCGCCCCGAGGGCGCCAAGTGGGCCGAGCCGCTGAAAGTGATCGACCGCCTCACCTACCGCGCCGACGGCCAGGGCTACCTCAAGCCAGGCTATCGGCACGTCTTCGTGGTCACCGCCGACGGCGGCGCGCCCCGGCAGCTGACCTTCGGCAAGTTCGACGACCAGGGCCCGATCGCCTTCACCCGGGACGGCAAGTCGGTGCTCTTCGCCACCAACCGCGCCGCAAACTGGGAGCGAGACCCGCAGGAGAGCGAGATCTACGCGGTGGCCGTCGACACCGGCGCGATGACCCGCCTGACCAACCGGGTCGGCCCCGACCAGGCGCCGGAGCCCTCCCCCGACGGCTCCAAGATCGCCTACGTCGGCTACGACGACGCGCGCCACCGCGGCTACGAGAACCAGCAGCTCTACGTCATGGACCGCGACGGCAGGAACGCCCGCTCGCTCACCGCCGACCTCGACCGCAGCGTCGGCGCGCCCACCTGGGCCGCGGACGGCAAGAGCCTCTACGTCGCCTACGACGACCACGGCGCGACGCGGATCGCCCGCGTCGGCCTCGACGGCAAGCGGACCGACGTCGCATCCGGACTCGCCGGTTCGGGCCTGGACCGGCCCTACACCGGCGGCGCCTTCAGCGTCGCTCGCGACGGCGCGATCGCCTTCACCGAGGGCGCCGGCGACCACCCCGCAGACCTGGCCGTGGCCCGCGGCGGCAAGGCGCGGCGGCTGACCAACCTCAACGCCGACCTTCTCTCCGCCCGCACCCTGGGCAAGGTCGAGGCCCTGGCGGTGACCTCGTCGCATGACCGCAAGCCGATCGACGCCTGGCTGGTGACCCCGCCGAACTTCGATCCGGCGAAGAAGTATCCGCTGATCCTGGAGATCCACGGCGGGCCGTTCTCCGCCTATGGCCCCACCTTCTCCACCGACTACCAGCTCTACGCGGCGGCCGGCTACGTGGTGGTCTACGCCAACCCGCGCGGCTCCACGTCCTACGGCGAGGGCTTCGCCAACGAGATCGACCGCAACTATCCCAGCCACGACTACGACGACCTGATCAGCGCGGTGGACGCGGCGATCGCCAAGGGCTTCGTCGACCCGAACCGTCTTTATGTCACCGGTGGATCCGGCGGGGGCCTGCTGACCGCCTGGATCATCGGCAAGACCGACCGCTTCAAGGCAGCGGCGACGCAGAAGCCGGTGATCAACTGGACGTCCCAGGTTCTGACCACCGACGGGTACAGCTTCATGGCCGCCTACTGGTTCGGGAAGATGCCGTGGGAGGATCCGCAAGGGTACTGGGCGCGCTCGCCCCTTTCCCTGGTCGGCAACGTCAAGACGCCCACCCTTGTGGTCGTGGGCGAGCAGGACTACCGCACGCCGCCGTCGGAATCGGAGCAGTACTTCCAGGCGCTGCAACTGCGCGGCGTGCCCACGGCTCTGGTCCGCGTGCCCGACGCCAGCCACGGCGGCATCGCCGCGCGGCCGTCGCAGTCGGCGGCCAAGGCGGGCGCGATCCTGGCGTGGTTCGAGCGCTACAAATAGACGCTTCGCTCCGCCCCCCGAACCGGTCTACGCTCCCCAAACTGGGTAATGGTCGGGGACGATGGCGTGACGCGCGACGCGCCGATTTCGCATCTGAGAGTGGCTGCCCGGCTGGCCAACGGATTCGCTCTCGACCTGGTGAAGCTGGGCGGCTACGGCCGCGACATCGTCGATGGCCTGCTGATCGGCGCGATCAGCCAGGCCAACGTCGCGCAGATCACTCGCAGCTCCGAGCTTCAGCGCCGCTACGCCACCCTCGACGCCGTCCCACCCGACGAACTGCGCCGCCCCGTCAGCATCAATGCGGTGGCGACCTCGCTGCGCATCCCCTTCGAGACGGCGCGCCGGCGCATCCAGCAGCTGACCGATGCCGGCATAGTCGTCGCGACGCCCCGCGGCGTGATCATACCCGAGGCCCCGATGAACTCGCCGGCCTACAGGATGCGTTCGGACGCCAGCTATGACCTCGTGCGCGGACTCTACCGTCGGCTCACCGCCATCGGCATGTTCTCGGACCTGCCGCGCGCGCCCTCACCATTCGCCCAGGGCGAACGGCCGGTGCGGCTCGTGATCCGGCTGTCCACGGACTACCTGATGCGGCTCGCCGAGCCGGTCACCCAGCATGTGGGCGACATCGTGAGCGGCATCATCCTGATGGGCGTGATCCGAGCCAACACCGAGGACTTGCCCGACGACGAGGGCGCGGATGCGACGCCGGGCCCCTGGCCAGACCACATGCGCCGTCCGATCCGCCCCGCTGCGCTCGCGGCGCGACTCGACATCCCGCAGGAGACCGTCCGCCGCCACCTGAACCGGCTGGTGGAGACCGACCGACTGGAGCGCCTGCCGGACGGCTATGTCGCACCCGCGCGCGTTCTCTCGCGTCCGCAGTTCACGGCCTACGTCATGGCCAATCAGGTGCATGTCCAACGGCTCTTTCACGGCCTGGCCGAGCTCGGCGTGCTGGCGATGTGGGACAATGAAACCCTCGGGGTGCGAGGCGCGGCGTAATGGCGCAGCTTGCTGAACGGCGTTCACCGATTCCGCACCGACGGACGCGTTTCCCCCCGGTCGAATCACGCTTGAGAATCTAGGTCTTAGGGCGCCGGGAGGCCGCAGGCGGGGGGATCCGGCCGCGTCCGAAGCAGCAAGACGACCAGGCCTCAAAATGGGTATCCACCCCCTTCCCATGCGCACCCCGCATCCTCAACCTTAAGGCGTACCTCCGGGGGGAGGTGTCACACGCGGGAGGCGCGCGGCCGGTTGGGGGCGGCGCGGCGAACGCCCTGAGGTTCGCGATACACACATGACCAAGCCGCTAGTCCGAGACATCGAAGGGCAACCCCTGGGCGCCGCCCTGACCAGCGCGCGCAGGGACGGCCCGCACCCCGTTGACCGTCACGTCGGCCTGCGCATCCGCATGCGCCGAAAGGAGATCGGCGTCAGTCAGGAGCGCCTCGCCGAGGCGCTCGGGATCACCTTTCAGCAGGTGCAGAAGTACGAGCGCGGCGCCAACCGCGTCAGCGCCTCCAAGCTGTGGGAGATCGCCGCGGCGCTGCGCACCAACGTCGGCTATTTCTACGAGGGCCTGGGCGAGCGCGAGACCGCCCAGCCGGCCGACGCCGGCCAGGCCTTCCTGCTCTCGGGGGAGGGCATCGAACTGATGGCCGCTTTCCCCCGCATCGCCGAGCCGAGCGTGCGCCGCAAGATCATGGAGCTCATCCGCGCCGTGGCGGAAGACGCGTAGAAAGCCCTAGGCCGCCGCCTCGCGCCCTTCGGCCTGACGCTGCTGAACCGTCATATCGAGGGCCTCGAACAGAGCCGCTGCCTCAATGGGCTTGGCCACGTGACCGTCCATGCCGCAGGCGTGGTACTGCTCCACCTGGTGCGACATGGCGTTCGCGGTCAGCGCAATGATCGGGGTGCGCGGGCGGCCGGTTCTGGCCTCGGCGGCGCGGATCTCCGCGGTGGCGGTGAGGCCGTCCATGCCGGGCATCTGGATGTCCATCAGGATCAGGTCCCAGTCGCCGCCCCGCCAGGCTTCGACCGCGTCCAGGCCATTGTCCACGACCGTCGGCTCGACACCCAGTTGATGCAGCAGCGTCTTCAGCACCAGCTGGTTCACACTGTTGTCCTCGGCCGCCAGAACCTTCAGCGCCACAGCGTCGAACGCCGGCTCCGGCGGCGCGGCCAGCGAGATGGCGACCTTCTCCGCGCCGATGCGCGGCAGTGGCAGGCGCACGGTGAAGCGCGAACCGCGACCTACGCGGCTCTCGACGGCGATGTCCCCGCCCATCAGCTCGGCCAGTTCGCGGCAGATGGAGAGCCCCAGGCCGGTGCCGCCGAACCGACGGGTGGTGGACGAGTCCAGCTGGTCGAACTTGCGGAACAGCTTGCCGAGGTTCTCCGGCGCGATGCCGACCCCGGTGTCGGCCACGCTCAGCTGCAGGATCTGCCCGTCGAACTCGCCGCTGACGCGGATCTCGCCTTCCTCGGTGAACTTCAGGGCGTTGGAGATCAAGTTGTAGAGCACCTGGCGCAGGCGGGTCGGATCGCCCAGGTAGCGACCCTTGGCGCCCTCGATGTCCAGTGCGAAGGAAAGGCCCTTCTTGTTGGCCAGCGCCGTGAACGCCGAATAGGCGCCGCGCGCCACCTCGCCCAGGTCGAACTCGACGTGCTCGAGTTCCAGGCGGCCGGCCTCGATCTTGGACAGGTCCAGCACGTCGTTGAGGATGGCCAGCAGCGCTTCCCCCGACGAGTGGATCACCCCCAGCCGCTCGCGCTGCACGCCGGAGAGCCGATCAGCGGCCATCGCCTGGGCCATGCCCAGCACGCCGTTCAATGGTGTTCTGATCTCGTGGCTCATGGTGGCCAGGAAGGCGGACTTGGCGCCGTTCGCGGCCTCGGCGGCTTCGGCGCCGCGGCGGGCAGCCTCGCGCGCGTCGCGCAGGGCCGAGCGCGAGCGGTCCAGCGACCGGCGCGACAGAAAGAAGAAGTTGACCATCACCACCAGGCCGGCGACCAGCGTCACGGCCGCTCCGGTGGGACTCGCTTGCAGCGCGGCGTCCACCGCCATGTACGCCAGGCCCAGCGCATAGGGCGCGAGTAGCAGGCGGAACATCCGCAGGTCGGCGTAGTACTGCAGCAGCACGTAGGCGGCGCCGACGAAGGTGGCCATCAGCGCGAAGGCCTGGGCCAGCGGCTCGCCCGTTCGCCAGATCACCGCCAGGATTGCGAACTGGACGGCGGAACTGACGAAGGCGTTGACGTCGATGGCGCGCTGCAGCCGGCGCGAAACCCGCTGCGGGCCAACCTTGGCCACCTGGCTGCGCTGACGCGCGCCGTAGCCGAGGTTCACCGCCACCACGGCCAGCCACAGGGCGGCCCAGAGTGGTCCGACGCACCAGGCGGCCACCGCGGCCACGCCCAGACCATGGACCAGGCGCGGCAGGACGTTCTTCGCGGAGGCGGCAAAGAAGACGAGGCTGTGCGTCGCCGCGGCCTTCACGTGTCCGGCCGGCTGCGATCCGGACTCCGCCGCGATCAAGCCATCACCTCCCTCTCTCATTGCTAGGGAAACTCGCCTGACAAAGTTAACCTCGCGTCAAGTCAGGACTTTTCGGCTTGCGATATCGGCGCGCAGCCCCGATGTCGGGATCGGGGCGGGCCGCACGTCTTGAAGTCACGAGCCATCCCGGAGCCCCCTCATGAAATCCGCCTTCGTCCTGATCGTCGCCGCCCTGGCGTTGGGCTCCTGCTCGCAGCCCGCGACGAAGCCGGCCGGAGAGGCCGCGGCGCCGGTTGTGGCCGAGCCGGTCACCGCGCCGGCCGGCATGTATCGGATCGACCCGGACCACACCTCGATCAACTTTCGGGTCAGCCACCTGGGCTTCTCGAAATACACGGCGCGCTTCACCAACTTTTCGGGCAAGCTCGCCTTCGATCCCGCCAACCCGACGGCCCAGACGGTCGAGGCGACCATCGACGCCCGCTCGGTGCAGACCAACTACAAGGGCCCGCCGAAGGAGGATTTCGACACGGTCGTGGAGACCCAGTTCCTGCATGCCGACCAGCATCCGCAGATCACCTTCAAGACGACCCGTGTCGAAACCACCGGCCCACGCTCCGCCAAGGTGACCGGCGACTTGACCCTCAACGGCGTGACCAGGCCGGTCACCCTCGAGACCACCTTCAACGGCGGCTATGCGCCCAACGCCATGGACGGGGCCCGTATCGGCTTCTCGGCGAGGGGCGCCTTCCAGCGCTCCGACTTCGGCATCACCTACGGCCTGCCGGCGCCGGGCACGAGCATGGGCGTCTTCGACGAGGTCGAGGTGATCATCGAGACCGAGTTCACCTCCGGACAGCCGGTCGCGGCGGGACCACCGGTCGCCGCAAAGTAGCTGCGCTGACGCTTGGCGCGGCTAAGCTTGCGGCATGACCCGCTTCGACCGCCGCCAGTTCATCGCCCGCGCCGCAGCTTTGGGGGCCGTCGGCGCCTGGGCCGGGCACGCCCACGCATCCGCAGTCGCCTGGACCGAACGCCGCGACGTCTATGCCGAGGGCGTGGCCTCCGGCGATCCCGACGCCTCCAGCGTGATCCTGTGGACGCGCCGCGCCGGCGACGGCGCCGCGGTCCCGCTCACCGTCGAGGTGGCGGAGGACGAGGGCTTCCGCCGCGTGGTCGCCACCGCCCGCACCGAGACCACCGCCGCCATGGGCTGGACCACCCGAGTGCTGGTCGGCGGCCTCGAGCCCCGGCGCGCGTACTGGTACCGATTCACCGGCGACGACGGCGCCGGCAGCCGCATCGGGCGAACGATCACCGCGCCTCGGCCGGACGACGGTCGGCCGTTCCGCTTCGCCTTCGTCTCCTGCCAGAACGCCAACCAGGGCGCCCAGCACGCCTACCGGCGGATGATTTACGAGGACGCGCGGGCCGCGCCGGCCGACCAGCTCGGCTTCGTGCTGCACCTCGGCGACTTCATCTATGAGATCATCTGGTACCCGGAGGATCGGCCGAAGGGGTACTTCGAGCGGCGCCTGCGCGACGTGGCCCGCTATCCCACCGGCCGCAAGGTGTCCGACTTCCACCTGCCTGTGACGCTCGACGACTATCGCGCGGTCTACTGCGGCTACCTGCGCGATCCCGACATCCAGGACGCACGGGCGCAATTCCCGTTCGTCCACATCGGCGACAACCACGAATTCAGCTGGCAGGGCTGGCAGGCCATGGCTGGGTTCGCCGGGCGGTTCGAGCCGGGCCAGGCGCTCAAGGTGGCCGCCAACCAGGCCTGGTTCGAACACCAGCCCGCCCGGGTGAAGAAGCCCGGCGCGAGTCTCAACACCTTCGACGCCCCGAAGGTCACGAACGCGCCGATCGAACGATTCGACGAGCATGGCCTCGCGTCCGATCCCGACAGCATCGCCGCGCTAGCCAGCCTCACGGCCTATCGCGCGTTGCGGTTCGGCAAGCACCTCGACCTGATCCTCACCGACCTGCGCAGCTATCGCTCGGAGGACGCGACGAACCGCGAAGGCGCCAATGCCTTCGTAAGCCGCGACCACCCCAACTTCTTCCCAGAGGAAGTGCAGATCATCGCGGACGCCGGCCGCATGGCCAACGGCGGCAAGCCTCCCGCCACCATCCCCTTCGGCGACAAGGCATTCGACAACTTCGCCAAGGACGCGCCGCCCCAGACGATCCTCGGCGCGACCCAGAAGGCCTGGTTCCTGGATCGCCTGAAGACCTCGCGTGCGACCTGGAAGGTGTGGGGGGCCACCACAGGCATCCTCGACTGGCGGGCCGATCCGCAGAACATTCCCGCAGGTCTCACCCAGCCCTGGCCCGGCGCGGGCTATGCCACCTCCGGTGGCGGCGACCATGGCGCGGCCTATGTCGAGCGCGGCGAGATCTACGACCTCATCCGACGGGAGAAGGTCACGGGCTTCGCAGCGGTCTCGGGCGACCGCCACGCGTTCTGGGCCGGACGGCCGTCCAAGGTCCTGCCGCCCGGCCGCTTCGACCCGGTTGGCGTGGCCTTCATCACCGGCTCGATCTCCTCGCCGGGAGCGGCCGAGGGCAACGAGTTCACCTTCCCGAAGGCCCATCCGCTCAGGGGCCTCTTCCTGGCCGACCGACCGAACGCCAAGCCTGAGCCGACTCTCAACCTGATGCTGCGGCATGGCGTGCGGACGGCCCTCGACTACGCCGAGCACCGCGACCTCGCCAGGGCCAAGACGCTGCGCAATCCCGACAACGCCCCGCACCTCGACTTCGTCGATGTGGGCGGCCACGGTTATGCCGTGGTGACGGTGAGCGAGGCGAAGCTCGGCTGCGACTTCGTCTGCATCCCGCGCCCGGCGGAGCGGAACACCGCCCCCGACGGCGGGCCCCTGCGCTACCGCGTGCGCCACGAGGCGGCGCTTTGGCCGCCCGGCGGGCAGCCGAAGCTGGTCCAGACGGTGCTGGAAGGCGATCCCGGCCTTTCGATCTGAGGGCGCGCTGCGCTAAGCGTTCTCCAAACACCGGGAGGACACATGCTCCTTGAGGGCCTGAAGGTGGTGGAGATGGCGACCTGGGTCGCCGGCCCATCCTGCGCGGCAGTGCTGGCCGACTGGGGCGCCGATGTGGTCAAGGTGGAAAGCCCGATCGGAGATGCGACGCGCGCGTTCCAGCCCGACACTGCGGAGAGCCCGGGCAACCCGATCTTCACCAACGAGAACCGCGGCAAGAAAGGCGTGGTCCTCGACATCTCCAAGCCGGAGGGCCGCGAGGCTCTGCTGGCGCTGCTGCGCCAGGCCGACATCTTCGTCACCAACGTGCGGCCGGGCTCGATGAAGCGCGCGCGGCTCGACTACGACAGTCTGAAGGGCGAGATGCCCCGGCTGATCTACGCCGCCGTCACCGGCTACGGCCTGACCGGTCCGGAGGCCGACAAGCCGGCCTTCGACATCACCGCCTTCTGGGCCCGCTCGGGCGTGGCCCGGGCGATGATCCCGACCGACCAGGCGCCCTTCCCCTCGCGCCCCGGGTTCGGAGACCACACCACCGCGCTCGCAACGGTCTCGGCCATTCTGGCGGCGCTGCACGAACGGCATTCGACCGGCCGCGGACGGCTGGTGGAAACGAGCCTGATCCGCGCGGCCGCCTATGTCATCAGCTGGGACCTCGGTCTGCAGCTCCGCTACGGCGAAGTGGTCACCGCCCAGCCGCGGGACCAGCGTCCCGTCGCCACCTCCGGCTACTTCCGGACCGCCGACGACCGCTGGATCTCGATCCTGCCGCGCACGATCGAGGACTTCACCAAGCTGGCCATCGCCCTCGACATTCCGGAGATCCTGGCCGAGCCGAAGTTCGAGCCGCCCATTCTCGATACAGAGGTGGTGGCGGAGTTGCGGCCGATCATCGATGCGGCGTTCCTGAAGTTCACGCTCGCCGAAATCGCCACCCGGCTCGAGGAAGTGGACGTGGCCTACGCGCCGCTCGGGACCCTTGCCGAGCTCGCGGCGTCCGACTACGCCCGCGAGGCCGGCTGCTTCATGACCGTCGAGGACGGCTGGGGCGGACGGTTCGAGACCACAGCCGCGCCGGCCCGCTTCCCGGAAGGCGCGCCGCCGACCGGCCGCGCGGCGCCGAAGCTGGGCCAGCACACCTCCGAGGTGCTGGCGGCCGCCGGCCTCTCGTCAGAGCAGATCGCCGACCTGTTCAACTCGGGCGCGGCCCAAGGGCAATGACCCGCCATGTCGTCGTGGTGGGCGGCGGCAACGCGGCCTTCGCCGCCGCGCTCGCGGCGCATGGCGCCGGCGCGCGCGTCACCATCCTCGAGCGGGCGCCTCAGGCCGAAGCGGGCGGCAACAGCCGCTTCACGGCCGGCGCGATCCGCGTGGTCTACGCCGGCGTCGACGACCTCCGCCGCCTCATGCCCGACCTCACCGACGAGGAATGCGCGCGCACCGACTTCGGCGCCTACACCGATGACCAGTTCCTCGACGACATGGGCCGCGTCACCGACTGGCGCACCGACCCGGACCTGGCCGAGACCCTCGTCCGCCGCAGTTACCCGACGCTCCTCTGGATGCGCGAACAGGGCGTCCGCTTCGCGCCCATCTGGGGGCGCCAGGCCTTCCTGGTCGACGGGCGCTTCAAGTTCTGGGGCGGCTTGACGGTAGAGGCCTGGGGCGGCGGTCCGGGGTTGGTGGAGGCCTGGACGGCCGCGGCTGCCAGGGCCGGCATCGCGGTCCACTACCGCGCCCGCGCCATCTCGCTGATCGCGGACGACGCCGGCGTTCATGGCGTGCGTGTCCGCCAGGACGGCCGCACCTCCGAGCTCGCCGCCGACGCCGTGGTGCTGGCGGCCGGCGGCTTCCAGGCCAACGTCGAGTGGCGCACCCGCTATCTCGGTCCCGGCTGGGACGTGGCCAAGGTGCGCGGCACGCGCTTCGCCACCGGCGACGGCCACCGCATGGCGCTGGAGATCGGCGCCATGCCGCGCGGCCAGTGGTCCGGCTGCCACGCGGTCGGCTGGGACCTCAACGCGCCGGAGACCGGCGACCTCGCCGTGGGCGACGCCTTCCAGAAGCACTCCTATCCGTTCGGGATCATGCTCAACGCAAACGGCGAACGGTTCGTCGACGAGGGCGCGGACTTCCGCAACTACACCTACGCCAAGTACGGCCGCGTGATCCTCGCCCAACCCCGCCACTTCGCCTGGCAGGTGTTCGACGCCAAGGTGAAGCATCTTCTGCGCGACGAGTACCGCATCAGGCAGGTCACCAAGGTCTCCGCCGACACGCTGGAGGACCTCGCCGGCAAGCTCGACGGGGTTGATCCGCACCGGGCGTTGGCGACGCTGAAGGCCTGGAACGGCGCGGTGATGACTGAGGTCCCCTTTGACCCCAACGTGAAGGATGGCCGCGGCACGCGAGGTCTGGCGATCCCCAAATCCAACTGGGCCAACCCGTTGGATACGCCACCCTATGAAGCCTACGCGGTCACATGCGGCATCACCTTTACCTTCGGCGGCCTCGCGATCACGTCGCAGGCGCAGGTGATCGACGTGGACGGCGTCCCGATCCCGGGCCTGTTCTGCGCCGGCGAGATGGTCGGCGGCCTGTTCTACGGGAACTACCCGGGCGGCACGGGCCTCTGCGCCGGCGCCGTCTTCGGCAAGATCGCCGGCGAAAGCGCGGCTAGGCCTTAGCGACCGCCAGCTCGGCCAGCACCTCGGCCGTGTGCTGGCCGAGCGTCGGCGCCGCCCGATACAGCTCCGGGCGTTCGCCGTCGCACAGCCAGGGCGATGCCGGCACCAGGTGCGCCCCGACGTAGTCGCGGTGGAGCTCGGCCCAGAAGCCGGTGGCCGAGAGTTGGGCGTCGTAGCAGAGGGCGTGGATCGGCTGGACCGGCGCGGCCGAGACGCCCGCGGCCTGCAGCGTCTCCGCCGCGGACATCGGGTCCTGGCCAGCGGCCCAGGCCGCGATCGCCGCCTCGATCTGGTCGGCCCGCGCCTGCCGCTCCGCCAGCGTCAGGGCCGCCGGGAGCCCCAGCACGCCCGCCAACGCCGACCATTGCGCGTCGCCCTGCACGGCGACCGCCAGCCAGCCCTCCACTCCATCCGCCGCCACCACGCAGACCGGCGCCGCCCGCGGCCGCCGCGCCCCGGTCCGTGGCAGAGGCCCCTCCACGAACGACTGAGCGATGAAGGCGTCGGCGCCCATCTGCATCAGGCAGGCAACCTGAGCGAGGTCGATCTCGGCGCCCAGCGCCGGCCCGGCCGCGAGCGTCGACAGTGTCGCGCAGGCCGCGAACAGGCCCGCGATCGGGTCCCCGAACGCCACGTGCTGCAGGCAGGGCGGCCAGTCGGCGTGGCCGTTCACATGCGGCAGGCCGGACGCCTGTTCCACCGTCGAGCCGTAGGCCCGGGTCGACGACAGCGGCCCGCCGTTGCCGAAGGCCGGCATCGAGACGGCCACAAGGCGCGGGTTCAGCGCCCGGCGGACATCCCGGCCCAGGCCCAGCTGGTCCATGATCCCGGCCGCGAAATTCTCCACCAGCACGTCGGATCGCGCGATCAGTTGCCTTGCAGCCGCCAGGCCCGCCGGCGTCGTCAGGTCCAGGGCCACGCCGCGCTTGTTGCGGTTCACGCCGATGAAGCTGAACTTCACCTCGTGCGGCGGCGGATCGCCCGCCTCCATCTCCCAGCCGCGCCACCAATCGGGGTGGGTCTCCGACTCGATCTTCACGACCTCCGCGCCGAGGTCGGCCAGCGTCCGCGTGCAGAGCGGCCCGGCCCAGCCCATGGTGAAGTCCACCACCTTCAGCCCGGCCAGCGGCTTGCCCTTCGGCCCGCCCCGCCCGACCCGCCAGCTCCGCGAGCCGAACGGCTCGATCGCGAATGGTAGGGTCGGCGCGACCCGGCCGCTGCCGTCATAGGCCGCGAACGCCCCGCGCGCCTGCCAGTGCGGCACGTTCGGCAGCTCGCGCAGGTCCGGCATGGCAGTGACCGGCACCCGCTTCTCGAAGCCGAGCGCCACCCACTCCGCCGTCGTTTTCGCGGGGAACGCCGGCACGATCGCCGCGTCGATCTCCTCGGCGAACATCAGACGCTCGAGCGAGGTGGTGAACTTCACCTCCCGCGCCAGCTCCGGCTGGCCGATCATTTCGCACAGGCCCCGCCACTGGGCCGGCGTCAGCGCCGTCAGGCCCAGCCAACCGTCCTTCGTCCGGTAGCTGGCGCTGGGATAGGTCGGCACGAAGCGGTTGACGCCCAGTCGCACCGACTCCCCGCCCGCCAGCAGGGCCGAGACCGCCCCGCTCTCCGTCAGGCAGAGGTAGGCCTCCAGCACGTTCATCGCGATCCGCTTCGGCCGCTCTGCGCCCATGAGCGTACCCAGCGCAGCATTGAAGCCCGCCAGTCCGGCGCAGACCTGCGGCGCATGCCCCTGGGCCAGCATGGGCGGCCCTTCGATCGGTCCGAACGAGTAGGCCAGGCCGGCCAGCGCATGCATGATCTCGTCGGATCCGGCCCAGGCGGCATAGGGACCTTCCGGGTGGAACCAGGTGATGCCCAACGTCACGGGCGACCCCGGCAACCCCGCTGCCAGCGCCTCACCGGCCGCCACGCCCTCCACGTCCATCCCGGCGATCACCAGGTCGACGCCACCGTCCGGGCGCGCGGCGACCTTCCCGGCGTCCAGCCAGGCGCCGTAGGCCTCGCCCGCCGCGCCCGCATAGCCGATGGCCGTGTCGTCGCCGCCGGCCGCCTTCACCACCGTCGCGCCCAGCTGGGCGAACAGCCGTCCGCAGTAGCGGACGGCCACGCCGCGAGACGCCTCGACGACGGTCAGACCAGTCAGCAGGTCGAACATCAGAAGATCGTGTAGCCGCCGTCGATCACGAACGAGTCGCCCGTGTGGAAGCGCGAGGCGTCGGACGCAAGGTAGACGGCGATGCCGCCGAAGTCCTCCGGCTCGCCCCATCGGCGCATCGGCACGCGCACAATCACCCGCTCGTTGAACTTGTCGTTGGCTTGCGCGCCCGCGGTCATGTCCGAGCGGATCCACCCTGGCAGGATGGAGTTGGCGCGGATGCCGTAGCGGGCGAACTCCACCGCAAGCCCCCGCACCATCGACAGCACCGCCCCCTTGGTCGACGCGTAGGCCTCGTTCCGCGGCGCGCCGTGGATGGCAGAGGTCGAGGAGGTCACCACCAGCGAGCCGCCAGGGTCACCGGCGCCCGCGCGCTCGACCATGTGCTTCGCCGCCTCCCGGAAGGTCCAGAAGACCGCGTCGAGATTGATCGTCGTGACCCGACGCCACCGCTCGGTCGTCATCTCTGTGAAGGGCGCACCGCCACCGACACCGGCGTTGGCCGCGCAGAAATCCAGGCGCCCGAACCGCTCCAACACGGCTGCGACGCCGTCGACGACCGCCTGCTCGTCCTGGACGTGGACCTGCTGGACCAACACCTCGCCGCCGTAGCTCTTCAGCTTGGCCTCGGCGGCGGCGTTCTTCTCCGGATTCTGGCCCCAGATCGCCACGCTCGCGCCGGCCTGGGCCAGGCCCTCGGCCATGCCGAGGCCGATGCCGCCGTTGCCGCCGGTGATCAGCGCCACCTTTCCGGTGAGGTCGAAGGGATTGGTCATGCGGTTTCCTTCATCAGATGGTCGCGGTGCGCCTCGCGCAGCACCTTTTTGTCGATCTTGCCGGTGGCGGTGAGCGGAACGGGCCGGAACAGCACGTCATCCGGCGTCCACCACTTGACGATGCGCGGCTGCAGGAACTCGAGCACCGCCGCCTTCGAGACGTCGGCTCCCTCATGTGCTTCGATCACCAGCAGCGGCCGCTCCTCCCACTTCGGATGCGGCACGCCGATCACCGCGGCGATCTTCACGCCCGGGCAAGCCACCGCGATGTTCTCGATGTCGATGGAGCTGATCCACTCGCCGCCCGACTTGATCACGTCCTTCGTGCGGTCGGTTATGCGCATGAAGCCCAGCGCGTCGATGGTGGCGATGTCGCCGGTGTCGAACCAGCCCTCGGCGTCGGCCGCATCGGCCGGCTGGCGGAAGTAGCGCTGCACGACCCAGGGCCCTCGCACCTTCAGCGCGCCCGGCGTCTCGCCGTCCCACGGGCAGTCGTTGCCGTCCTCGCCCACGATCCGCAGGTCGATGCCGAACTGCAGGCGGCCCTGCCGCGTCCAGATCGCTTCCTGCGCCTCCTCCTCGCCCAACGCTTCCAGCGCCGGCGTCGGCGTCGAGACCACACCCAGGGGGCAGGTCTCGGTCATGCCCCAGATCTGCAGGGTGTCGACGCCGTACTTGACCTTGAACGCCTCGGCCATCGCCCGCGGCACGGCCGATCCGCCGATCACCACCCGCCTGAGGCTCCCCGGCCGCTGGCCGTTCGCCTCCAGCCAGGCGAGGTACATCGTCCAGATGGTCGGCACGCCGCCGGTGAAGGTGACGCCCTCGGCCGTGATCAGTTCGTGCAGGCTGGCGCCGTCCATCTTGTCGGCCGGAAGCACGATCTTCGAGCCGCACATCAGGGCAACGAACGGCAGGCCCCAGGCGGTGGCGTGGTAGAGGCTGGAGCACGGCATCACCACGTCGAAGGCGGTGAATCCGAACGCCGAGGCCAGACCCGCGCCCATGGCGTGCAGCACCACCGCCCGGTGCGAATAGAGCACGCCCTTGGGGTCGCCCGTGGTGCCGGAGGTGTAGCAGAGGAAGGCGCCGGCGTTCTCGTCGAACGTGGGCCAGGCGAGATCGTCGTCCTCCGCCGCCAGCAGGTCCTCGTAGCAGAGCGCATTCAGGGCTGCGGCTTCGGCGACGGGCTCGGCCGTCAGCGTCACGAAGGTCTTCACCGTCGTCAGGAGCGGCGCGACCCGCAGGACCGTCGCCAGCAGGTTCTTCTCGAACAGCAGCACCGAGCTCTCGGCGTGGTTGATCGTGTAGGCGATCTGCTCGTCGAACAGGCGCGGGTTGGCCGTGTGCAGCACCGCGCCCACGCCCGGCGCGGCGTAGAACAGTTCCAGGTGCCGATGGGTGTTCCACGCCAGCGAGCTCACGCGGTCGCCGGAGCCGACGCCCAGCCGCCTCAGCGCCTTCGCGCCCTGCCGCGCGCGCCGCGCCAGCCCGGCGAAATCGTAGCGCCACATCGGCTCGTCGATCTGGCGCGAGACGATCTCACGGGTCCCATGCGCCTGCTCCGCATAGGTCAGGATCGAGGAGACCAGGAGCTGGGCCGGCTGCATCAGACCCGGGATTGTCACGACACGCCTCCCGACCTCCGCCGCCCTTGCCCGATCCCAAGCTAGCAAGCCGGACCCGCGGAAACCAACCACTCAAAACCACGCCACGCGCCGGGCATCGGCCGCCATGGTCACCCTGAGTTAACCACGTTCCTTCCGACCTCATTCACGCACCCGCGCGCAAAACGGCAGGCGACGTTTCGTCCTGGAGGTCAGAATGACCCTGCGCGCCGTTCTTCCCCTCTCCGCTGTCGCCGCCCTGGCGTTCGCCGGCGCGGCTCACGCCCAGGTCACCCGCATCTCGACGCTGGACGAGCCGGTCGCCGCCAACGTCGACCGCACCGGCGCGGCCGCAGCCTACGGCGCCGACTTCGACGGGCGCATCACCGCCTCGGGCGAGCGATTCGACATGTACCGCCTGACCGGCGCCTCCAACGACCTGCCGCTGGGCGCCTACGTCGAGGTGCACAACCTCACGACCGGCCAGCGAGCCGTCATCAAGATCAACGATCGCCGCCCGGCCGAGGCCGGCCAGCTGTTGACCCTCTCCTACGCCGCCGCCAACCGGCTGGGGGTGAACGCCGCCACGCAGGTGCGCGTCCACTACCTCGGCATGACGGCGCCGACCGCCACACCCACGCGCTACGCCCAACGTTAGACGCGGGGACATCATCGAGTCTCCTCGCCGCGCCCCTCCTGCCCCCGGGGGCGCGGCGATTTCTCAAGAACAAGAACCGGGGCGGGGGTGACCTCATCATGAGCCCGATGCGCATTGGAGCGTCGCTGATGGCCGCCGGCTGCGCGCTGGTGGTCGCGATCCCGGTCGTCGGCCCGATGCTGATGCGGGCGCTCGCCTAGGGAACCGGCGGCAGCCGCATCTCGACCACCTCGCCGCTTGCCCGGCGGATCCCGAACAACGCGCCTGTCGGATCGAAGGCGATCGCCTGTCCCCCCATGGCGGTGGGCAGGGTCGCGACCAGCGTCAGCACCCCGCCACCCGCCGGCGCATCCAGCACGTAGACCTCCGACCGGTCGTGACCGGTGACGTAGAGCCGGCCGTTCGGCCCCCAAGCCCCGCCCGAAGCGCTGTAGGGCTTCATCCGCGCCAGCACCTCCGGAGGGAAGGTCCAGGTCGCCAGCGGCCGCCAGCGGCCGTCGAACTTCACCACCTTGGTGGCCGTGTGGTCGCGTCCCGCCTCCCCGCCCCGCCCGTCGTAGTTGGCGAAACCGGCCCACCAGGCGCCGTCCTTCCAGTCCGCCCAGGTCAGTGACCCGCCCTGCCGGCCGAGATCGATCGTCCGCAGGTGGCGCATCGCCACCGGGTCGAACACCTCGACACGGCTCTCCATCGGCGTCTTCGGATAGTTGGAGCCCGCGCAGACCAGCTCGCGGGCGCGCAGGATGCACGAGTTCAGGTGCGGGAATCTGTCCGGGTCGCCCTTCCACAGGCCGGTCCGCTGCCCCGTCGCGCGGTCGTAGCGGGCGATCCGCGAATTATCGATGGCGTAGAAGCTGGTGGCGTCCGCCGCCACGCCCTGGTCGGCCTCCGGCGCGATCCAGGTCCTGAGCACCAGTGTCGCCGCCGCAGCGGCGAGCGCCTTAAACACCCTCGCTCACGGGGTCGCCGGCGAGGCGGGAGTGGTACATGACCCGTGG
>CAZBXO010000001.1:68974-93953 GCA_964495645.1 uncultured Phenylobacterium sp.
AAACACCCTCGCTCACGGGGTCGCCGGCGAGGCGGGAGTGGTACATGACCCGTGGCTCGGCCATGTCCCAGGGCATCGCCCGGTGCATCAGCGAGCGGTTGTCCCAGAGGATCGCGTCGCCGGGGGTCCAGCGGTGATGCCAGACTCGCGGCGGGCGGCAGGCGAAGTCCACCAGTTCGGCCAGCAGTTGCTCGCTCTCGCCGTCGCTGAGGCCCGGGATGCCATAGGCGTGGCGGCCGATGGCCAGCGTCTTTCGTCCGGTTTCCGGATGCACCTTCACCAGCGGCCGCAGCGGCGGCTCCGCCACGCCGAAACCGTACCCGGAATAGGCGCTGCCCTTCGAGTGCGCGTGCCCCAGCTTGCCCTGGCTGTAGGCCAGCGAGTGGTAGGCGCAGAGGCCCTCCACCTGCATCCGCAATGTCGCGTCCAGCGCATCGTAGGCCGCCCGCATGTCGGCGAAGCCGGTCTCGCCGCCGGTGCTGGGCGCCACGTGGCAGGTGAACACAGCTCCCTTGGCCTGCACCGGCATGTAGGTGGAGTCCTGGTGCCAGCCCATGTTGCCCTTCAGCACCTTGACCACGTCGTCGGAGGCGTCGTCGGGCCGCAGCGAGCCGTCCGAGCGCACGTTGGAGATCGGCGCCAGGTCGAACTCCGTAGGCCCCACACGCTTGGCGAAGGCCACCTGCTGGTCCGTGGTCAGGTGCTGCCCCGGAAAGATCAGCAGGGCGTACTTCAGCCAGGCGTCGTAGAGCAGCCGGAACGCCGGCTCGGAGATCTCCGCCAGCCGCACGCCCGTCACCACTGCCCCGAACGTCGCGGGCAAGGGCTCGATGGTGAAGGGTCTCAACCCCATGGCCGAAGGCTCGCGCCGCAGCGCCGGCTTGGCAAGCGGCCGCTTCAGTCGTCCACGTTGGCCATCGCCGCCCGGGCTGCGGCCATCATCTTCTCGAACGCCCCGGTGCGGATCAGCTCCAGCCGCTCCTGCAGGCCGCGGTGCAGCTCGACCAGCACCCGCGCGCCGTGCTCGTTCTTGCTGATCGCCGCCCAGTAGGCTGCGACGTTTGCGCGCTTGGGGATCGGGTTCTCGACGCCCGTGGCCGGCAGGGTGTTCTCGATCATGAAGAGAGCGGGCACGAGGGCGCAGTCGGCCATGGTGATGCGGCCGCAGCAGGCGAAGCCGTCAGTTCCGACCATCCGGTCGAGCGCCTTGACGTAGCGCAGCACCTGGCCGCCCAGCAGGTCGACGATGTCCTGGCTGCGGGTCTTCGCGCGGGCCTGGGCGGAGAGCATGAACATGTTGTTCATCAGGTAGATGTCGCCCAGGCGGGCCACGGTGCGGATGTGCGCCGTCTCGCGCGGCGTCCTGCCGAGCATCGACGGCTCCGGGAACACCTCTTCCAGGTACTCCGCGATCACCTCGGACTCGGCCAGCGTGTCGCCGTCGCCCAGGTCGAGGATCGGGATGCGGCCCAGCGGAAACTGCTCGCGGAACGCCGGCGTCATGAAGCCCGGCGGCCGCTCCAGGGTGATCTTGTCGTCGAGCCCCTTGGCGTAGATCTGCATCCGCACGCGGGCGGAATAGGGGGAGAGGTCCCCGGAGTAGAGCTTCATCAGGCGTTTCCTTGTGGCGTCTCAACGATGCGGCGCCACGACTGCCCCGCCAAGTCCTCGACGGTCGAAGCCCCGCACGCAGCCATCAGCGCGAGACCCGTCGGCTGGTCGAGTGCGACCGCGCCCTGCTCGCCGCCGGGCCAGCGGAGCGTCACGAGGAGTTCGGCCGTGCCGTCGTGGCCGGCGACGACCTCGGCCTTCACGATCACGGCTTCGTCGGACATTCGGGCTAGACGACGCGGCCCTTCAAAGACGTCAACCAGGGAATAAGCGCAGCGTTGACCTCTTCGGGCCGCTCCTGCTGGGTCCAGTGGCCGCAGCCCTTGAGCACGTGGGCGGCCTCCAGGTTCGGGACCTGGGCACGGAGCGTCGCCAGGGGATCGGTCGCCATGCCAAAGGCGGTGTAGGCGCCGTCCCGGTCACCGGCGATGAAGAAGGCCGGCTGCTCGATCTTCTTGCCCCTGTGCGGCTGCAGGAAGTGGAAGTCGCGGGTGTGGTTGCGGTAGCGGCTGAGCGGCCCGAAGAAGCCCGACGCCTCGAATTCGGCGACGTAGTAGTCCAGCTCCTGCGGCGTCAACCACGCCGGGAATGGCTGCGGATCGGGCAGGCCGGTCAGGAGATCGTCGGACGACGTCTTACCCATCGGGTACTGCGACAGGTCGAAGTCGCCGGAGCCCATGTAGTAGAACCGCCGCAGGAAGTCGCGCGGATTGGGGTCGAACACCGCCTCGGCGCGGCCCGGCTCACGGAAATAGCTCTGGTAGAAGAAGATGTTCTTGTCGTCGAACATCTCCTTGATGATGTCGTCGAAGGACCGCTCGGGCACGCCGCCGTGGATAACCGACATCGCGCCCACCGCCGCGATCCGGTCCGGGTGGATCAGCGCCGTCTGCCAGACCTGAGGCGCGCCCCAGTCGTGGCCGAGCAGCACGAACTTCTTGCCCGGCGACAGCGCCTCGCCGACCCCCAGGATGTCGGCGATCATGTTCGTCATGGCGTAGTCTTCGACGCGGTCGAACTTCTGGGAGCCGCCGTAGCCGCGCGAGTCGATGGCCGCCGCCGTGAAGCCGGCCTCGGCGATCGGCGTCATCTGGTGGCGCCACGAGTACCAGCTCTCCGGAAAGCCGTGGACCATCAGGACCAGCGGCCCCTCGCCCTCCACCGCCGCACGGATTTGCGCGGAGCCCGCATCGATCGTCCGGAACTCAGGCAATGTCTTCCCCCTAAGCCGCGAGCCGCGTCTCGGCCTCGATGCGTTTGTCGGCCTCGTGGTCCAATCCCAGCGCGGCCATCATCTCCTCGCGGGTCATCTCGATCTTCGCCGCGTAGGAGTCCGCATTGCGCTTCTTGCCCTTCGCCCACCAGCCGATCACCCGCAGCAGGTTGCCCGGCCTCTTCAGCCACGCCTGCGGATGTTCCAGCATGTGGAAGCCGCGCATCGCCTGGCGCATCAGGTCGATGTCGTTGCGCAGTGCGATGGCCACGCCGTCCTCGAGGAAGCTCTTGGCCAGCTTCGCCCGCCGCGACAGGGGCTTGGGCGGCGACAGCGCCGCCTTGGCGCGCTTGATGGCGTCGCGGTCCTGCTTGAGCATCAGGTCGAAGAACGGCCGCAGGTCCTTCCAGACCGCCTCGTGGTACGCCCGCGCCCGTGCGGTCGGGTCGGCCGACCCGTCCAGCGCCTCGCGCAGCGCGTAGGCCGCCACCGCCGCGAAGCTGCAACCGCGGCCGTAGAGCGGGTTGGTCCGGGTCAGGTTGTCGCCGACCGCGAAGTAGCCCAGCGCAGCGGGCTTGCCGTCCACCACGAGGTCGCGCCAGCGGCAGATCAGGTCGCCCATCCCGAACACCTTGCTGGTGGGCTCGGCTTGCTCAGGGTTGGTCCACTTGGCCAGGCCCGGGAACATCATGGTGATGGCCTGGAAGATCTCCGGGTTCATCACCGCCTTGCGCATCTCGTACTCGATCTCCGGCGTGCAGACCGTGATCGAGAAGCAGCCGTTGTCGCCAGGGAAGACGCCGAACTTGAAGAACCCGAGGTCGCCGCCGGAGGGCAGCTTCTCATCGCGCTTGGGCTCGGTGCGGCCGGGCAGCATGCGGTAGTGGCGCGTGAAGTAGAGGATGCCGGCGGTCTCGTTGAACTCCGGGATCACCGCCCCTGCCTCGCGCAGCTGCTCGACCAGGTCGCCGCCCTTGCCGCCGGCGTCGGCCACCACGTCGGCGTGCAAGTCGACTTCGCGGCCGGCCTCGTCGGCGCGCAGCCCTACGACCTTGAGCGTCCCGTCCGCAGCGCGCTCGGTCAGCAATCGCCGCACGAACACGCCCGAGCGCAGGGTCACATTCGGCAGGGTCTCGACATACCGCCGCATCACCAGCTCCAGCGTGGTGCGCCGGCTGGTGATGATGGTGAGGTCGGCATCCTCGGGCTTGGGGACGTAGGTCGCCTTCAGCTTCTCCGACAGCATGCCCTCGAACCCGAGGTCGCGGACGCCCGCCGCGGCCAGGTCGGCCAGCAGCTGCGGGTGGTCGTCCTTGATGATGTTGCGCAGGCGCGCCAGGAAGGCGTGGCTCTGGCGCAGGTGCCCCACGCCGGTGCGTTTCCAGTCGTAGAACGCCTCGTCGGCCCCGCCCGGCGGCAGCGGCCCGTCGCGCTCCAGCACGGTGACCTGCCGGTCCGACCGTCCCAGCGACAGCGCGCAGCAGAGGCCGGCGATCCCGGCGCCGACGACGAGGACGCTCTCGCCCATCAGGCCGCCTCGCAGATCACGCCGGTGCGGGCGTCGGTGTACTCGCCGGCCTGGTAGGCCACCGCCCCGTTCACCAGCACCGTGTCGATGCCGATCGAGCGGCGCGTGTAGCGCAGCCCGCCGCCGGGCACGTCGTGGGCCGGGACCTCCGCGTCGCGGGCGATGGTCTTGGGATCGAACACCACGACGTCGGCGGCGGCGCCGGGCTTCAGCCGGCCGCGATCCTTCAGGCCCCAGATGTCGGCGGTGTCGGCGGTGATCTTCTTGACCGCCGCCTCCAGCGTGAAGTGGCCGGACGCGCGTACGAATTCGGAGAACAGGTAGCCGGTGTCGCCGTAGGTCGCGAAGGAGGCCAGGTGCGCCCCGCCGTCGCTGGCGCCGATGTGCACCAGCGGGTGGGCCAGCATCGGCCCAATGCGGCTGCTGTCGTCGTGGCCGCCGTTGGCCGCCAGGAAGGCGACGTCCAGGCCGTTCTCGCGGCTCATGTTGATGACCGCCGCTGCGCAGCCCTCGCCACGCTCGGCCGCCACCTCCCGCACCGTTCGCCCGACGTATTCCGCCGGCGCGCGGTCGCCGCCGCGGATCACCAGGTTGCCGAAGGCGGCGTCGCCGCCGTCCGCACCCGCGTCGGCAATCAGCTGATCGCGAACCGCCGGATCTTCCAGGGCCGCCAGCTTCTCGGCCAGCGGCTTGCGAAGGGTGCGGAACCAGCTCGGCACGCGGATGAGGTAGAGCGACGGGTTCAGGAGCGAGAACGATATGTCGATCGGCCGCGTCTGCACTTGGGGCCAGACCCGCGCGCCGCGTGCGAACTGCTCCTCGACGCGCGCCAGAATCTTTCCGGCCGCGTGCGGCGCCTGCTTCGAATCGAACACCGGCGAGAAGGTGGTCGGGATGCCATGCTTCAGCGACAGTTCCGCCAGCTGATCGATGCGGGCGATAGTGATGTCGGGGTCGTAGAACTCCGGCACGATCTGCAGCATTCGCCCGCCGGCCTCGCCCAGCACCGCCGAGAGCGCGTCCAGCTCGGCAGAATCCGCGAAGCGGCTCGGCACCGGCCGGCCGGTGGCGTCCACGTCCACGAAGCTGGTGGAGAGCCCGATGGCGCCATCGGCCAGGCAAGTGCGCAGCAAGTCCTGCATCGCGGCGATCTCGGCGGCGTTGGCCGGCCGCTGTTGGGAGTCCGCCCCCATCACCCAGAGCCGGATCAGACTGTGGCCGACCAGCGGCGCGACATTGATGCCCAGATCCGATCCGATGGTCGCGCAATAGCCCCCGAAGTCCTCCCAGGTCCACTTGGCGTAGCGCTCGGTGAAGGCGTCCGGCGGCATCTCCTCGATCTGCTGGAACATGCCAACTACCGCCGGCCGATCGGCAGCCTTCAGCGGCGCCAGGGACAGCGAGCAGTTGCCCGGGATCACGCAGGTCACGCCGTGTTCCAGCGCCGGGCGGGCCTGGCCGTCCCACAAGAGCTGCGCATCGAAGTGGGTGTGGGGGTCGATGAAGCCCGGCGCCACGACGCGGCCCGCCGCGTCGATCACGGTCTTCGCCTCCCCGGCCACCTCGCCGACCGCGGCGATGCGGCCGTCCTTGATGGCGACGTCGCCCTTGAAGGCCGGAGCCCCCTCGCCGTCCACGACCTGCCCACCACGGATGATGACGTCGAACATGTGCGTACTCTCCTCAGGCCGCGCCGGCCGTCCGCGGCGCCTCCACGAACACGACGTCGCTGCACAGCAGCAGACCCCGCGGGTTGCGCATCGCGAAAATATGCAGGTTCCAGCTCCTGATCCTGTCCGCGGCCTCGGCGATCGGGACATCGGGCAGCGCGCGGGCCGCCAAGTCCTCCAGCGTCTCGCCGGCGGCCGGCGTCACGAAGCGGCGCTGCCGCGAAAGCGTCGCGGTGTCTGGCATCGGCTAAGGTCCTTCCAACTCTACGCCCCAGTGTCGCCCAGGCAGGCCTGCGGCGGTATTCGCATCCGGCGCGACGTGCCGCCGCGGCAGTCAATCTCTTGGAATCACAGATGTTTCGGCCTGAATGCCGCGCGGGCGCACCTCTGACGTCCCCATCTTCCGTACGGGAACACTCGCGTCTCAGGCGGCCGCAGACGTCCGCGCGCGGGTGTCGAGCGCCATACGGCAGGTGAGCCGCGCCACCTCGCGGGTCAGCCGCCGGCGCTCCTCGTCGGGCGCATCGAGCAGGCTCACCTGCAACATGCTGGCCGAGACCATGTGGCCGATGATCCAGGCGTCGGCCTCCGGCATCGGCAGGTCCAGGCGATCGCCGCCAGAGAGCCGGATCTCCTGCGAGTGCTGGATCAGCGCCCGTCCCAACTCCGCCGCGGCCGGCAGACGGAAGAGCTCCGGCGCCTCGGGTCCCAGCCGTGAGAATACCGGCCGCTCGGCAACCAGGACATCGAGCGCGGTCAGCAACAGATGCTCGGTCGCCGCCTGCCCGCCCAGGCTGGCGCCCACCACATGGGCCAACGCGTCGCGCATCGCGGTCAGGAGCCGCTCGAGCGTGCGCACCACCAGCGCGCCGGCCACGGCGTCGCGGTTCGGGAAATACTGGTAAAGCGTCCCCACGCTGACCCCCGCCCGCTCGGCCACCCTGTTGGTCGTCAGGCCGTGATACCCGCCCCGGCCCACCTCCTCGGCGCAGGCGTCGAGGATCGCGGCCACCGTAGCCTTCGAACGGCTCTGGCGCGGGACCTTGCGGGGCTCCATTCGGGACATGGCGAACTGTCCTCCGACCCACGCCGGCGGGTCAATCGGTCAGTAGGCGAAGCCGTACTGCCGGGCAGCGTGTGGGTTGCGCAGCGCCGCCTCGTTCGCCGCGCGCTCGGCCCGCGCCTTGTCGCCCGCCCCCGCGGCCGCCAGCGACAGCACCTGCCAGGCCTCGGCCGTGTCCCAACCCTTGGCGAGTTCACCCTCCAGCAGGCGCGCCGCGTCGGCCGCCCGCTTGTTCATCAGGTAGGCCTTGGCGAGCGAGATGGCGGAGTCTCCGTACGGCCGGTTGCGGTAGTTGGCCTCAGCCAACGCCAGCGCCTTCGCCGGTTGCGGCGCGGAGTGGAGGTAGTGCGCCAGCGCGTGGCCCGCGATGGCCTCGGGGAACCGCTTCGCGCGCTCGTCGTAGATCGCTTCCGCCTTGTCGAGCATCGGCTTGGCCGCCGCGGCGTTGCCGGCAGCGGTCTCGATGTCGGCGAGCGCGTCGAGGTACTCCGGCAAGCCGGTCTTCCTGACCACCTTTTCGTAGATCGCCTTGGCTGCGGCCGTGTCGCCGCCGAGAGCGGTGGCCTCCGCAAAGTGTTCCTCGTTCAGCCAGTAGCCCGGGAACCGTTGCTCGGCCAAGGCGAACAGCGCCCGCGCTTCCGCGAAGCGACCGCGATCCAGCTCGATCAGGCCGCGCTGCAAGGCATACCAGCTCGACAGGACCGCCGAGGCGGAGTGGTCGCGCTTCTCAGCCGCCTCCATGAACGCCGCGGCCTCCGCCGGGCCGCCGGTCCTGTTGGCGTAGAGCGCCAGCGCCACGTAGGCGCTCGGCCCGCCGACCTGGTTGGCGATGGCCCGGTAGATGCCACCCGCCTCCCTATAGCGTCCCGAATAGAAGGCGAGGTCCGCGCGCAGCGCAGCGTCCTTGTGACCGCCAGCCAGCGAGCGGCAGCCGTCCAGCCTGGACTTCGCCTTGGCCAGCCGGTGCAGAGAATAGTCCAGCTGTGCGCGGGCCAGGCAGATGTCGTCGTTTCGGGGGAACCGCGCCTCCAGCCGCCCCATCAGCGCCTCGGCGCGAGCATAGTCGTCGTAGCTGCCGGTCAGCCGCGCGCGCTCGGTGTACATCCGGATGAGTTCCAGCGGGACCAAGGCGCTGGTCAGCGGATCTGCGGCCCGCGCCTCGCCGGAGGCGATGTCGCCATCGTAGGCGGCGAGCATCTGGTCGTAGGTCGGCGGAGCCGGCGTCGGCGCCGCCACGGGACCTGCCCTCGGCGCGGGCCTGCACGCGGCCACGGCGGCCGCCGCCAGCGCCGTCGCCACCCACGCACGCGAAAACGCGCCCGCCCTCCGTCGCTGGAGGGCGGGCTCAACTCTCATTGCGATCACGGCGGATAGGCGGGTCGCAGGAACGGGAAGGTCGTCGGCGAGACCACGTTGGACTCGTCGCCGGTGTTCTGGCACGGCGCGACGCAGCCTTGGCCCACCGGGCCGTTCCAGGTGTCGATGACGCCGACCAGGGTGTTGAGGTTGTGTGGCGCGCCGGGACCGCTGATCCGCAGCAACGCGGCGGCCAACAGCCGGTCGGCCACCGGGTCGTCGTAGGCGCGCCCGTTCGGGAAGCCTGCCGGCTGGCTGAAGTCGTATGTGATCGTGTCCGGGAGAATCACCGGCGCGGCCTGGGCCACGCAGGTGTCGACGTTCACCGCCGCCGCGTTCGGCGCGCCCGGCGTCGTCGAGCAGGGTGTGAGGCCGAGCGAGCGGAGCTCGTCGGCGATCCGGAAGTGAATGTTCTTCAGCGAGTTGGGCTGCGGCCCGCCGACGTAGGTGGCGGCGAAATCGCGCGCGTCGTTGACGGGATCGCCCCGGTTCAGCTGGTCGCGCTGGTCGGCGAAGTTGTTGGCCGCGTTGCCGGGCGCGACGCCCGGGATTGTGACCGCCGGGTCCCGCGACAGGAGCGCCGTCGCGACCGCAGGCCCGCCGGTGCGGTCGACCCGCAGGTAGAGCGGCGAGTCCGCCGGCGTCGGATCGAACACGAAGGCGGGGCTGGAGGCCGTGCCGGTGGGCGGCGCGACGGTGGTGTCGTCGCCGCCGCCGCACCCGCTGAGCAGCGCCAGGGAAGAGATGCCGGCCAGCAGGGCGGCGGTCTTCAGGGTCTTGATCATCGTCACTCTGAGCCTCCCGCTACTGGACGCGCCGGGCCGTCGTGGCCCAGACTTGGATCTTCGGACGCACGCCGTTCACGGCTGGCGCCAGGGTGTTCAGGTCCATCTCGAACTGGATCACCGACACGTTGCGGTTGGCGAAGCTGTCGCGCCGCGGGCGCGTTCCCAGGCCGAACGCGTTGGCGACATAGCCACCGGCCGGCGGGGCCGCGCTGAACGAGGCGATCAGGCCGTTGTAACCTTCGGCGTCGAAGAAGAACGGGTCGTTGCGAAGGCCGGCAAACGCCTTCAGCCCGGTCGTGGAGGTGAACACGGTCTCGACAGGTCCGGAGAAGGTGCCGCCGGCGCCGGGGACGTTCTCCAGCTGCAGGCCGGCGCAACGGCCGGTCGCCGTCGAGTTGCCGAACCGGGCCACGACCCTGGTGGTCGGGACGTTGGTGAACTGGCCCGCCGCGTTGGCCCGCTCGATGTTGAGGACGTAGATCACGCGGACATCGCAGACGAAGTTCTGGTCTATCCGGCTGCGCGGCAACGGCCGACCGCCGAAGGTGATCGAGCCGATCATCCGGTTGGGGTTTTCGGGCGAGATGAAGAGAAAGACGTCGGCCAGGTCTGCGGCCGGATCGGCGTCCGCGCCGGGCGACTCTGCGTGGTCGGCCGCGGTGGCCGGGACGCCCAGCAGGGCGAGCGGAAAAAATACGGACGCAAGCAGCGCTTTACGGATCATGGGCGGATCTCCCTGGTTGCGCGCCTTTTTGTTCGAGTAGCGGTCAACACGTGTGCACGGCCACTTGAGGACAGATTGACCGTACTGCCTAGCTACGAATTGCCTTGGCGAACGGGATGCGTCCAACGCGGGTATTTTTCCGTAGGGTCACCCTTGCCCGGGCTGCGCGACGCGCCTTGAGTTGGCGCCTCACTCGGTCTCGGAGCACGCGCCGATGTACGATCTCGCCGGCAAGGTCGCCGTCATCACGGGCGCGGCCAGCGGCATGGGCCAGGCGGCCGCGATCCTGTTCGCCCAGCAGGGCGCCCACGTGGTCCTTGCCGACCTCAACGCGAAGGACGGCGAGGCGGCCGCCGCCGCGGCTTCCGCGTCCGGTCCGCGATGCGTGTTCCAGCGCACCGACGTCGCGGAGGAAGCGGACGTCGCCGCGCTCATCGCCCGCGCCACGTCGGAATTCGGTAAGCTCGACATCCTGTTCAACAACGCCGGCATCGGCGGGGCCGTCGGGCCGCTTGAAAGCATCGCGGTCGAGGACTGGGACAAGACCCAGGCGGTATGCCTGCGTGGCGTTTTCCTGGGCATCAAGCACGCTATCGGCCCCATGCGGGCCAACGGGTCGGGCTCGATCGTCTCCACCGCGTCGATCGCCGGAATCGACGGCTACAACGGCCTGCACGCCTACTGCGCGGCCAAGGCGGGCGTCGTGAACCTGACCCGCTCGGCCGCCTTGCAACTCGCGGCCGACTTCATCCGCGTCAACTGCATCGCCCCGGGCGGCGTTTCCACCCCAATCGTCTGGAACGGGACCGCCAACCGCGAGATGGCCGAGGGCTTCCTGCTGAACGCTCAGCCCCTGCCGCAGGTAGGCCAGCCGCTGGACATCGCCAACGCCGCCCTGTTCCTGGCGTCCGATGCGGCGAGGTTCATCACCGGCCACACCCTGGTGGTCGATGGCGGCGCCACGGCCGGCGCGCTCTCGACAGCCGCCAAGCGCGGTGCGCCGCCGCCGGTGCGCGGCCAGCGCACCTTCGCCGGCCCGAGCTACGAACTGGGCTGAGACCTCATCGGCCCTCGGCCTGGCGGGCGATCCGCAGGATGTCCGGCAGGCCGTAGTTCCCTTCGTGGCAGGCGTATTCGAAGATGCGCTTCGACGGCACGAGCTTCAATTCCGCCCGCCACGGCCGGGTCAGCAGCTCGGGGTCGGTGACCTCCGCTCGATAGAAGATCGCGTCGGCGGCCGTCCGCGTGAACCGCTCGACCACCCGCGCCGCGCCGGAGACGAAGACGAACTGGCCGCGGTTGGTGACGCCCGGCCGGAAGCCTGCGGTCTCCACCACCAGAGTGTCGGCCTCCCAGCGGCCGGCCGAGGTCCCGATCCAGCTTGGCGTCAGCCGGCCCGCCAGCGGCGCGCCGGTGAGCGGGATGATCCGCACCTCGTGGTACTTCTCGCAGACGATCGCCAGCACGCCCGGCGCCTGGACGAACTGCAGAACGCTGGCGTCGGGACCGGGGATCATCGGCGCCGCAGAAAGCGGCGAGATCATGCAGCGCTCGTTGCCGGGCCGCTGCTCCGGTCCATCGGTCCGCCGCGTCGCCTGGGGCGGCCCGTCGAGACCCTGGGCGGTCACGAACTCCGGCCGCCAGGGAATGCGACCGTCCGGCGGATCGACGATCAGCGACGACCGGATTTCGCCGTTCAGGCGCAGCATGCCGCCGCCGCGCTCATTGAACTCGCTCTCGGCCTGGCCGACCTCGCCCTCCTTCGACGGCGGCATGCCGCCCTGGGCATGGCGCGGCGCCTCCCAGGCGCGGGCCTCGGCCGGGGTCAGGTTCGGCTTGGCGAGCTCCCTCGGACGCTCGAGGTCGGTATAGGAGGCGCCCGTCCAGTACCCGTCCAGGTCGCGGGGCCGCCAGTGCGCCGCCGCGGCGGCCGGCGCCGCAGCGAGCCCCGCCGCGCCCGCCAGCACCGCCCGCCGTACGATCCGCATCTAGCGCGCCGCCGCAGCCGGCTCCGGCGGCGCGCGGTCGTGGCGCCGGCCGAGCCAGACGCCGTTCAACGCCCACAGTGCGGCAAGCCCGGCGCCTGCCAGCACGCTGACGGTCGGAGAGGCGGTTATCGCATCGATCCCGACCTTTGCCTGCCCGCCGACGTAGTCCGCGAGGCGGAAGACCGGCACGTCGATGAAGTTCTTGGCCTTGTACTTGGTCTCGGTGTCGAGCTTGGAGAACAGCATCTCGCGCCCAGGCCGAACCAGGGCGTAGTCCCCCCAACGCCGGATCACGAACACCACAGCCAGCACCGCGAAGGTCGGGAAGGCCGCCAGCGCCAGGAAGCCCAGCACCATCAGGAACGGCAGCAGGGTCAAGAGCGCCGTCACCCCTAGCCGCGTCGCGATCCGTCCGGTCAGGAACAGCTGCGTCGCCACCGTCAGCGACTGCACCACCACGTCGATCGTAGCGAACACCTGGGTGCGCTGATCCTTGTCGGGGAAGGCCTCCTCCACCACCCGCAGCTGCTCGAAGTAGAGCACCGTGTTCGCTGCCGAGAGCAGGACCACGAATGTGGCGATACCGATCAGGAACGGAGACGAGAGCACCTTGGTGATACCCGCGAACGGGTTGCCGCCGACGCCTCGCTCTGCCGCCGCCCCCGGCTCCGCCCGCGCCTTCCAGACCGACAGCAGCACCAGCTGGCAGCCGATCGCACAGGCGAACCCGGCGGCCGACATGAAGAGCAGCCCCGGCACCCCGAGGGTATCGGCGAGCAACGCCGTCAGCAGCGGCCCGACAAGGGCCCCGAATGTGCCGCCCGCCGCGATAAAGCCGAACAGGCGGCGGCTCTGCTCGCTGGAGAACAGCTCCAGCAGGAAGCTCCAGAACACCGACACCAGCATCACGTTCAGGACGCTGATCCAAACGTAGAAGAAGGAGCCGACGCTGCGGTCGATCTCGCCGCCGCCGATCAACGCGCCCAGGCCCACCAGCATCACCGACGCCGAGCCGTAGATGCACGGGAGCAGGATGCTGCGCCGCACGCGGGCGACCAGCCAGCCGTAGATGGGCACGATCGCGATCGAGAAGATCGCGGTGTAGAGCCACAGGTCGGCGACGTACTCGCGCCCCAGCAGCGTGGCGATCGTCTCGCGCGCCGGGCGGACGGCGAAGTAGCTGCCCAGCACGAAGAAGAACAGGAAGAAGGCGGCGAACACCGCCTTCACCTCCTTCGGCTCGATGACGGCGACGCGCGCCAGCTGGCGCTGTACGAACCCGGCCCCTGCCCCCTCGCTCATGCCTCAGGCCTGCGGCAGGGCGGCGACGAACTCGGCCATGCGCTGGCGCAGCGCCGCGCTGGGGACGCGCCCCACCCCGCCGCCCAGATTGTCCAACATGTTCTTGGGCTGGCTGGTGGCCGGCGTCACCACCGTCACCGCCGGGTGACCGATCACCCACTTCAGGAACACCTGCGCCCACGACTTGGCGTCGATCTCAGCGGCCCAGTCCGGCAGCGGGCGATCGCCGACGCGGCGGAACAGGCGGGTGCGCCCGAACGGCACGTAGACCATCACCGCGATCTTGCGCTCGGCCGCCAGCGGCAGGATGACGTTCTCCACCTCGCGGTTGTCGATGGCGTAGTCGACGCCGATGAAGTCGATCGGCTCGTTCTTCATCAGCTCGATCAGCGCCGGATACTGCCCCTCGTTGCTCGAGGTCAGGCCCGTGTAGCGGATCCGGCCCGCCGCCTTCAGCTCCTTCAGAATGCCGAGCTGGGTCGGCGGATCGCCGATGTTGTGCACCTGGATGAGGTCGATCTTCGGCCGCCCGAGCTTGGCGAACGAAGCCTCGATCTGCGCCCGCGCCGCCGCCGGATCGGCCGTTCCGCCGCGCGCGACGTTGACCTTGGTGGCCCAGAACACCTTGTCGAGCTTTTCCTCGCGGACGATCCGGCCCGCCACCTCTTCAGAGGCGCCGTAGCTGGGCGCGGTGTCGAACACCGTCCCCCCGTTGGCCACCATGGTCTTCATCACCTCGCGCAGCGCCGCGGTGTCCTCGCTGCGCGCCACCTGGCTGAACGTCGCCGAACTGCCGAGCCCGACGACGGGCAGCCGCTCGCCGCTCTTGGGCACGGCCCGGGTGATCAGCCGGGACTGCGCCTGGGCGGACGTCGCCGCTGCGAGCGCCGCCGCCCCGAGAACCAGTCCCTCACGCCGAGTCACCGAACCCATGGCCATTTCTCCCAGGCGGTCGCACTCACGGGGCGCGATGGTAATCACGGCCGAATGGGGGAGACAACGTGAACGGACTCTCGCCGATCCGCTTCGGTCGCCCTAAAGCGTCGGCATCGGCCGTGAGCCGTCACCGATCAGCGAGAAGGCGGCCCAGTAGAAGGGGTGGCTGTAGCCGTTGGGGCTTTTCATCAGCCCCAGCCTGGCCCTGGCGATGGCTTCGCCCTGGCTGGCGGCGCCGGCCTTGAACATGCTCGTCATCAGCTGTTCGGTGGCCACCGAGTCCACCGGCCAGTTGGAGACCAGGAGGTTGCGCGCGCCGGCGTAGGTGAAGGCGCTGACGAGGCCGCCGACGGCCGCGCCGCCCCCGCCCAGGCCGTCGCCGGCCCCGGCGCCCGTGTCGCAGGCCGAGAGCACCACCAGTTCGGCTTCCAGGCGCAGGTTGGGGATTTCCTTGGAGTCCAGCAGCGCGTCGCTCTCGCCCGGCCCGACCGACGTCATCAGAGCCGGCGGCAGGCACCCGTTATCGGCGGGAAGCAGGCCGTGCGTGGCGAAGTAGAGCACCTTGTACTGGTCGAGGCCGCCATCGGCCTCGCCCTGGCTGCGCACGCGGTCGTCGGTGAAGTCCGCGCCGACCACGATCGAGTCCGGCACGCCAAGGGTCTCGGCGACGACCTTCACCTCCTGGCGGGTCTCCGGCAGCTCCTGGGCCGAGAACAGCGCCTGTCGGTAAGGAATGCAGAAGTCGACACCGCCGGAGCCCAAGCGCGCGGTCTGCGGCGCGGTGACCGACGCAAACGCCTTGTCGGACTGGCGGATCACCGGGTCGGCGAAGCCCAGGAACGGTTTTGGCGCCTTCGACTGTTCGCTGCGGCGGATGTGATAGAAGGCGGCCGAGCTGATCGAGACGGTGGTCTCGAGCCGGGTCTCCAACCAGCCGACGCCGTTGTAGTTCAGCTCCTTGCGGGTGCGCCGGGCGGTGGCGACATTGGCCTTCATCGTCTCGACGCTCTGGTCGTCGACGACGAGGGCGCCCACAGGCACACCGATCAGTGTCGGGTCGGGCTCGTAGATCAAGCGCTTGAGCCCCTTGATGTCGTCGTCGATGGGCCCCAGCAGGCGCTTGTACAGGTCGCGGGCCGTGGCCACGTCATAGGAAAGCAGCTCGTTCGACTCCCGCAAACTGTCGAACGGCGCGCGGATCTTCTTGCCCAACTCCAGGGCCTTCGATCGGTTGAGCTCAATGCCGTAGGGCTTCACCGACTTGTTGGTGATCAGCACGCCGTAGCCGCGGTTGGCCAGCAGCAGCACCTTCAGGTAGGCCTCTCCGTCCTTCAGCTGACCCTGAAGCTCCGGCAGCTTGATCGTGGGGTCGAGCGCCGAGGCGTACTTCGGGTTCTTGGCGAACAGCACCTGCTGCAGCTCGGCGATCTGCTTTTCCTTCTCGGCCAGCTGCGGCTCCAGCCTCTCGCGCGCCTCGCCGACGTAGGCGCTGGCCTGCTCCAGCTGGCGCTTCTGGACGTCGAGCTGGGCCTTCTCGCGCTGGGCGGCGTCGAGGGCGCGGCTGATGCCCGCCGCAGCACTGCCCTCGGACGACAAGCGCTCGGCGAACTGCAGCGCCGCGGCCGCCGCCGATTCCGAGACCAGCGCCTCGGAGGAGTCGAAGAACCGCGTCACGTCCGCCGCGCGGCCGGTGTAGTCCGTGCCGATCCGCGCCAGCAGGATGTCGAAATAGGTCCCCACCTGGTCGGCCGAAGCCCCCAGCGAGCCCCGGTTGACCTTGAACACGGCGAATGCGTGCTCGTAGTCGGCCAGGGCGCCCTCCTCATCGCCGGCGGCGGCCTTTGCGCGGGCCAGCTCGATCAGGAACCCCCCCGTCGCCAGCGTGTCGCCGTACTTGGCCTGGTAGGCGTCGATGCCCGACTGCAGGCGGCGCACGGCCTCCGCGGAGTTGCCCTCGTCGCGGTCCATGGCCGCCAGGTCCGCTTCGACCCGGGCCAGCAGCCACGGCGAGCTCTTGCCGAGGGTCGAGGATTCGTAGGTCTGGGTGAGGATCGCTTCGGCCTTGAGCAGCGCGGCCCGCCCCTCGGGCTTCTGCTTCAGGCTATTGTACGAGGTGCCGATCACCTGCAGGGCCTGGGCGTCGCGCAACAGCTCGCGCGCATCGCCCGAGAGGCTGGAGGAGATCGACGAGACGTTGGAATTGATTGCGCCCGCGGCGCCTCGCGGGATCACCAGCTCGCCGCTCTCGGCGTCGCGGATGATGGTCGTCGAGGTCGGGCCGGAGGTGGCGACCCGCAGGCCGATCGCCTCCTGCGCCAGGATGATGGCGTCCTCGAAACGGCGCTGATTGCGCGCATGCATCGCGCGGTAGTTCAGGCCCAGCGCCTTCAGCCAGGCCGTGCCGGCTTGGTCCACCAATGTGTCGGCGGCCCTGAAGTAGCTCTCCGCCTCGCCGAAGCGGCCCTCATTGGAGACGTTGAGCGCCAGGTTCAGGGCCGCCTCGGCGCGGACGGCGGGCGACAGCTTCTCGGAGTTGGCCAGGTCGCTGAACTGCGCTTCAGCCGCGCCGAACCGCCACGCCTGTGTCGACCGGTAGGCCAGCTCCTTGCGGTTCTGCTCGGTGTCCTCGGTGGCCCCGGCGGCGGCGGCCAGGCTCGCCCCGCCTTCGCTGACCGCAGTCGCGCCGCCCGCCTGCTCGGCGGTTTCGGTTGGCGGCCGCATCTTGCCGGTGACCACCTTCATGCCGGTCGCCAGCACGTCACCCAGCGGCGCCAGGCCCTCGGCGGCGGCCGACACGCTTCCGGCTTCCATCGCGTAGGCGATGTAGTCCACCCCAACCGGCTTGCTCTTGCACTTGGTCGCCTTGGTCTTGGGCAGCTCGGTCTTCATCGACTGACCGAAGTCGCAGTCCGCCCGCTCGGCCAACGCCTTGCGCCAAGGCCCCCTTTCGCCCACCGCCTTCTCGGACTTCAGCAGGTAGATGCGCCCGAGCGTCTGGGTCCAGCCACTGCACTTGACCTGCCAGGCCCGGCGGCCGTCGCCGACCCCGGCCGGATCGTCGAAGTCGCGCACGGCGCGGCAGACCGCGCCCGAGTTGGCGCTGCGGCCCAGCGGAAAATCGCCACGCGGCGCCTGATCGAAGCCGCCCAGCGCCCCCACACCCCCTACGGGGATCGACGGGGTCGGGATCTTCACCTTGGGCAGGCCGATCTTGGCCTGCGCGACGGGTCCGAGCGCGAGCGCCGCGACCAGGAAGGCGATGCTGAGCCGGATCGGCGTCACTCGGGATCCTTCCAGATCTCTTCGTTGCCGGCGCTGGCCACCGTCGGATCGTCGTTCACGTCGTCGGACGAGCGGTCGACGAACGACAGGTCCGGCAGCGTCCGCGGACCCACGTCAAGCGTCGGGTCGGCCAGCGGCGCGCAGTTGCCCGATTGCATGATGACGCAGGTGTTGAAGCGGTAGAACTGGCCGGCGGTGACGTTGTCGAAGGTGATCCTGTTCGAGAGCGATACGTTCTCGTTGATCAACCGGACGGTCCCGGTGTTGAGCACGCCATAGAGGTCGACCAGTTCTGGCGTCGTGGCGGCTCCCGTCGATCCACCGGTACGGCCCAACACCAAGAGCGGTGTGTTCATGTCGGGCGAGGATCCGGTGATGTAGATGCCGGAGTTGGCCACGCCGTTGCCGCTGGTGTTCTGGTTGGCCACCCGCCCGTCGGCGCGCACGATCAGCGAGCCACCGGCCAGGAAGATCGCCGCGCCCGAGCCGGCCCGGAGCGGCAACGCGGTGCGATTCAAGTCCAGCACCGCCTGGGGCGAACTCGCGTTCGTGACCTTGTCTATGAAGCTCTGGGTGCCGAGCAGAATGTCGCCGACCGCGTTCAACTCGACGGTCCCGAACGCCGCCACACCGGTGAAGTTGGCCCCGCCCGTCGACGTCGCCTGGCCGATCGTGCCGCCGCCGGCGGTATCGGTGGCGATCACCCACACGTCGCTCGGGGTCCAGTTGCCGGTGGTGGCGTCCGGCGCGCCGATCCGGAAGATCAGCGAGGAGCCGTCGGTATCGGGCTTGACTACGCCGCGGACGCTCACGCGAGCCGCCGAACCCCCATACACGCTGAATGAGCCGGTGATCCGCGTCGTCGAGAGGTTGAGCGTCCCCAACGCGATCTCGCCGCCGCGCTGGTCGCTGGCCGACGAACCCGCGTAGATCGCCACGTCAGCGGCCCTGAGGCGATCCACCTCCGCCTGGTCGAGCGCGAGCGTGGGGCCGGCCGCGGTCGCGCCACCGATCGCCAGGCCGCCGGTCGCCGTGCCCTCGATGCGGATCGTCTTGGTTCCCTGCCAGTCGGCGTTGATGGCCAGGTCCGGCGCGCGGACGAAGATGGTGTTGCCGGCTGCCATGCCGGCCAGCACGGCGGCCTGGGCCGACTCGATGCGCACGTCGCCGCCGGCGCCGCCCGCAGTGGCGGTCCCGCCGGTGGTGACCTTCGAACCCTTCAGATCGATGTCGCCGCCCGTCAGGTCCTGCACCTTCGTGTCGACCACGATCGCGGTGGAGGCGACGGTCTGCAACCGGTCGGCCACGCCCGCAGCATCCGTCCCCGAACCCGATCCCAGCGGTCCGGTCGCCGACACTTCGTTCGCCGCGCGCACGAAGACGTCGTCTCCGGCCAAGGCGCCGGCCAGGTTGACCGCCCCGGTACGCGCCCGCACGCCGATGTCGCGACCCGCCTTCAGCGCCCCGCTCGCCGTCGCCGTCGCGCCGTCCAGCAGGAGGTCGCGGCCCACGTCCGCGGATGTCACCGTCACCGAGCCGGCCCCGCTGGTGATCAGCCGCGCATCGCCCCCCGCCGACAGTGCGCCGCTCGCCGCCACGCTCCCGTCGGTGAGAGCGTCGATGTTGGCGCCCGCCAGGTCGAAGCTCCCTTGCAGGCTCGACGGCAGGGCCGTCATAAGCGCGTCGCCCGCGCCGGCCGCATCCGCGCCGCCTTGCGCGGTCAGCGCGCCCAACGTGAGTCCGCCCGGCGCCCGCAGCACGATGTCGTCGCCGGCGGCGCCGGATGCGATCGCCACGGTTCCGGTTCGGCCGCGGACGGCGATGTCCCGGCCGGCCTTCGAGGCCCCTGCCGACACCGATCCGCCGTCCAGAGAGACGTCACGCGCGGCCGTCAGGCCGCCGGTGCTCAGCGTCGTCCCGGTCTTGAGAACGACGTCGCGGCCGGACGTGACGGAGCCGGCCGTGAGTGTCGTCCCACCCTGGACCAGCACGTCGCGGCCGGCGGTCACGCCGTCGACCTTCACCGCAGTCGCGCCCTTGGTGACGAGCCGCACGTCGCCGCCCGCGATCAGGCCGCCGGTCGCCGTGGTCGCCCCATCCGCCGCGACGTCCAGTGTCGATCCCGCGAGGTCGAGGCTGGCGCCCAGTGGGGTGGGGGCGAGGCCGAACAGCGTGTCGGCCACGCCTGCGCCGTCCTTGCCGCCTTCGGCCCGCAGGGCGCCCAGGGTCGCCGCACCCGGCGCGCGGATCACGATGTCGTCGCCGGCGTTCGCGGACGACACGGCCACAGCGCCCGTCCGGCTGCGGACCGCGATATCGCGATCAGCCTTCAGCGCCCCGGCGTCGACGGTCGCGCCGTCCACGAACACGTCGCCGCCGGCCGACACGGCGGCCACCGTCGCACTCCCATCGCCGGCGGCCTGGAGGCGCGCGTCGGCGGCGGCCTCCGCAGCGCCGCCTACCGTCAGCGAGCCGGATGCCGATCGAACGTCGATGTTGGCGCCGCTCATCGCGAACTTGGCGTCACCCAGTCCGAGAGTGGCCAGCTGCGCCAGCTGGTCGCCCGCGCCCGCCGCGTCCGCCCCGCCCTTCGCGGTCAAAGTCCCCTTCACCGTGATGTCGCCCGGCGCGCGGATGACCAGGTCGTCCCCCGCGGCGACGTTGGCGACGGTCACCTTGCCGTTCGCCGAGTGCAGGGCCACGTCGCGGTTCGCCTTCACGTCGGTGGAGAGCGAGAGGTCGCCATCGGCGGTGATCAGCAGGTCCTTGGTGATGTCGGCGGCGGCGAGCGTGGCCGCGCCGGACTGGATCCGCAGGCTGCCCGTGGCCTTCGTTGCGCCGGTCACCATCACGGAGGGGCCGACCAGATCGATGTCGCCCGCTGCAGAGACGTCGAAAGTGACCCCGCCGATGCTCAATCTGGCGCCGCTGACGAGGTCGTCGGCGGCGCCGGTCGCCTCGGCGCCCATGGTGGTGAGCGCGCCCGTCGTGATCGAGCCCTTGCTGCGTACAGCTATGTCGTCGCCGGCGACGACGTCACCCAGCTTCACCGTTCCCGAACTGGCGCTCACCGCGACGTCGCCACCGGCGCTGACACCGCCGGCCTCGATCGTGCCGCCCTGGAGGATGGCCCCGCGGCCCGCCTTGACCCCACCCACCGTGGCCGACGACGAGCCGAGGAGGCGCACGTCGCCCGGCGCGCTGACGACACCGCCGATCACGATGTTGGCCCCGCGCAGGTCCGCGTCGCCCCCCGCCAGGGAGAAGCCGCCGCTGGGATCCGCGGCGAACAGGGCGATCGCAGCCTGGCCGGAGGCCCCGCCGCCCGCTGAAAGGTCGCCGGTGACGCTGATCTCGCCAGGGGCGCGGAGCACGACCGAACCACCGGCCATGGTGCCGCCCACGATGAGCCCGCCACCCGAGGACCTGACCACGACGTCGCCGCTGGCGGTCAGGGTGCCGGTCGAGGTCTGCACGCCGTCCACCACGATGTCGCCGCCGCTGGCCGCAAGCGCGCCGACCTGCACGCCGACACCCTGGATGCGTATGTCACCGGCCGTAATGAGGGTGCCACCGCCGCTCACCCCCGCCGTCTTCGAGACGATGTCGACGTCGGACCCGATCAGGCCATGCGTGGTGCCGAGGAAGGTGAAGATGCTGCTCGGGTTCTCCGCCAGGTAGAGGTCCGCAGCCCCGGTCGGGCCGCTGTCCAGTGGCGCGACAATGCCGCCGCCGGCCCCGGTGATGGTGATTTCGCCGGGCGCCCGTACGAAGGCGTCGTCTCCGGCGGCGAGGCCGTTCAGGGAGACCGTCGTGGTCCGCGCCCGGACGACGGCGTCGCGCCCGGCCTGGACGAGGCCGGTCGCCGTGACCGCCGCGCCGTCCAGCAGGACGTCGCGGCCGGCCTTGGCCCCGCCGGTCGTCACCGAACCGCCGGCCATGCCGGTGCGCAGGCGAACGTCGCCGGCCCGCATCCCCAGGGCGTTTGCGTCGATCGCGCCGCTGACCGCAATGGTCCCGCCCGGCGTGGTGATGTCCACCGTCGCGCCCGAGAGGCCGAGGTCGGCGTTGTTTAGTTTCGTGGAGGTGAGCGCATAGAGGGCATCGGCGGCCCCGGCCGCACCGCTCTCCGGCCCGTTCGTCGTGGTGATCGCGCCGGTAACGGTAATGTCGCCCGCGGAGCGAAGCACCACGTCGTCGCCCGCCTTCACGTCGGCCGCCACCAGGGGCGCCACTCGGCTGCGCACGGCGACGTCACGGCCGGCGTCGATCGGGCCGACCGTCGCCGCGTCGCCGTCCAGCAGAACATCGCGGCCCGCCTTCACGCCGGCGACGGCGACGTTGAAGCCTGCGGCCGCAAGCAGCCGCGCATCGCCACCTCCGGCGCCTGCACGGTCGGCGTCGATATCGCCAGCGACTGAGATGTCGCCACCCGCCGCCAGGTCGATGGTCGAGCCGGCCACGTCGAAGTCGACGCCGTTGAAGCTGGACGGATCGGTCGCGTAGAGCAGGTCGGCCACGCCCGCCGCATCCGGCCCGTCCGCCGCCGTCAGTCCGCCGCCGACTGTGGTCGCCCCGGCCGCACGGAGCACGATGTCGTCCCCCGCCTGGCCGTCCTGCAGGCCGATCGAGCCAGTCCGCGCGCGCACCGCCAGGTCTTGCCCGGCCTTGAGCAGCCCGCCGGACGCCGCCGTCGTCCCATCCAGCACGACGTCGCGGCCGGCGTCGGCCGCGCCCAGGGTCGCCGCCCCGGCCGACAGCACCCGCACGTCGGCGCCCGCCACAGCTCCGCCGAGGCTGATGGCGCCCGCCGCCGTCGTGACGTCGACGTTGGCGCCCAGGAGATCGAAGCTGGAGCCGCCGAAGCTGCTGACGTCGCCGGCGAAGACGGTGTCCGCGGCGCCCGCCGCATCCGCGCCGCCCTTGCCGGTGATCGTACCCGAGACCGTCACCCCGTTGGCGGCGCGCACCACGGCGTCGTCGCCGGCGGTACCGGTCGCCAGGCTCACCGCCCCGCCGCTCGCGCGCACCGCCAGGTCGCGCGCCGCCGTCAGTGCGCCCGTCGAGGTCGCCGTCGAGCCGTCGAGCAGCACGTCCCGCGCGGCCGTGGCTGAGGTCAGTGTGGCGGCGCCCGCCGCCGTCACCTTCACGTCGCCCGTCGTCGACGTCGCCTGCGCGACGCTCGCCGCGCCGCCCGTCGAGCCGACCGTCACGGAGGCCCCGGTCGCTTGGGTGGTCACCGCCGCATCGCCGGCGCCGCCCGCCAGCGTCAGCGCACCGCCCGCCGTGCCGGAACCGAGGGTCGCGCCCACGCCGCTGACGTCGACCGCGCTGGGCGCCTGGGCCGTGCCGACCGCCGCCGCGCCGCCGGCCGACACGACGACGTTGAAGCCGTCGGCCTCGCTGTCGGCGCCGAGGCCACTCGTCTGCAAAGTCGCGCCGGCCGCCGCCACGGCGCCGGTCGCCGTTGCCCGCACGTCGTCGCCGGCCTTAGCCAGCGTGATGATCGTGGCGGCGCCGCCCGTCGCCGTGAGGGTCGTGTCGCGTCCCGAGATCCCGCTGCCCAGCGTCGCCGACTTGCCGGAAACTGCGATGTCGCGCGTCGCGGCGCTGGAGGTGAGGCTGGCTGCGCCGTTCGTCGCGGTCACGATCACGTCGCCGCCGGTCGCCGTCCCCAGCGCGACGGTCGCATTGCCGCTCGCTGTGACACCGACGTTCACGCCCTGCGCCTTGGTAGAGACAGTCACATCGCCGGCAGAAGCGGTCAGAGTGGCGTCACCTGAGGTCGCTGTGCCGGAGCCGAGCGTCGCCGAGGTCCCGCTGAGGCTGAGGGCGCCCGCCGCGGTCCCGGTGGAGAGAGAAGCCGCTCCTCCGCTCACGGCGATGTCGCGCCCGGCGGCGGCCGTCACGACCTGGCCGTCGCCGCCGGTCGCCGCGACGACTACGTCCCGTGTGGCCGTGGCCGATGCCGTCACCTTCGCATCGCCCGCCGAGCCGGTGACCTTGATGTCCCGCGCCGCCGCCCCGGTCGCGAGCGTCGCCGAAGCGCCGCTCAAGGTCAGGTCATTGGCCGACGTCCCGGTGGTCAGCGAGACCGCACCGCCGCCGGTGACCGCAACGTCGCCCGCCGCGCCATTGCTGGCGGCGCCGATGGTCGCCGCTCCGGTCGCCGTCGCGACGACGTTTGCGCCGTCGCCCTCACTGTCGCCGCCCGCTCCGGTGGTCGAGAGCGTCGCCCCGCCGGCGACGATCGCGCCGCCGGTGGCGCTCAGCCGGACATCGTCGCCTGCCTTGCCCAGCGTTGCGAGCGTGACCGCGCCGTTGGTGGACGTGACGGTCAGGTCGCGGGTCGACGTGGCGCTATCGAGGCTCGCCGCCGCGCCGCTGACCGCGATGTCGCGCGTTGCGGTGCTGGACGTCAGCGTGGCGGTCCCGCCGGTGGCGGTGATCGCGACGTCGCCGCCGGTAGCGGTGGCCAGCGCCACTGTGGCGGCGCCGCTCGCCGTGACGCTGACGTTCTTGCCCTGCGCCTTCGTCGACACCGCCGCGTCGCCGGCCGAGGCGGTGAGGGTCACGTCGCCGTTGGTCGCCGTCCCGCTGTCCAGCGAGGCCGACGCGCCGCTGATCGCGATGGCGCCGCCGGCCGCGCCGGTGCTGAGCGAGGCCGCGCCGCCGCTCACCGCAATGTCCCGCCCAGCCGAAGCCGTCGCCACCTGGCCGGCGCCTCCGGTCGCGGCCACGAGCACGTCGCGTGTCGCTGTCGCGGCCGTCGTGACCTTGGCGTCGCCCGCCGTGCTCGTCAGCTTGATGTCCTGCGTCGCGCTGCCGGTCGCGAGCGTCGCCGAGGCCCCGCTCAGCGTCAGGTCGCCGCCCGTGGCCGTTCCCAGGGACACGCTGGCCGCGCCGCCGGCGGAGCTTGCGCTGACGTTGGCGCCCTGCGCCTCCGTGGAGACCGTCGCCGCACCTGTGGTCGCGGTCACAGTGACGTCGCCGCTCGCCATGCCGCTGTCGAGACTGGCCGAGACACCCGAGACGCCGATGGCGCCGCCGGCCGTGCCCGTGGTGAGCGAGGCCGCGCCGCCGACCACCATGATATCCCGCCCGGCCGAGGCCGTGACGACCTGACCGTCGCCGCCGCTCGCAGAGACGATCACGTCGCGCGCCGTGGCTGTCGCCGAGGTCGTGACCTTCGCGTCGCCGGAGGCGCCCGTAACCTTGACGTCACGCGCCGCTACGCCCGTCCCGAGCGTCGCCGACGTTCCGCTGAGGATCAGGTCGTTGTTTGACGTCGCGCTGGCAAGCGACACCGCCCCGCCCGAGGTGAGCGATATGTCGCCGGCCGCGCCGTTGCTGATCGTGCCGACGGTGACCGCGCCGGTCGCGGTGGCCGCGACGTTGGCGCCGTCCGGCTCCGTGTCGCCGCCCGCGCCGGTGGCCATCAGGGTCGCGCCGCCAGCCACGATGTCGCCGCCGGTCGCGCTCACCCGCACGTCGTCCCCGGCCTTGGCCAGGGTCGCG
>CAZBXO010000002.1:0-47648 GCA_964495645.1 uncultured Phenylobacterium sp.
AAGGACGGTACGAAATGGCGGGCCTCAACAAGGTGATGCTGATCGGGAACCTGGGCGCCGAGCCCGAGATCCGCAGCCTCAATTCCGGCGACCGCGTCGCCAATCTGCGCATCGCCACCTCGGAGAGCTGGCGCGACCGCATGAGCGGTGAGCGCAAGGAGCGCACCGAGTGGCACCGGGTGGTGGTGTTCAACGAGAACATCGTGAAGGTCTGTGAGCAGTACCTGCACAAGGGCTCCAAGGTGTACGTCGAGGGCGCGATCCAGACCCGCAAGTGGCAGGACCAGTCCGGGCAGGAGAAGTACTCCACCGAGATCGTGCTGCAGAAGTTCCGCGGAGAGCTCGTGATGCTCGACGGCCGTGGCGAGGGCGCGATGGCGGGCGAGAGCGGCGGCTATGCCGGCGGGTTCTCCTCCGGACCGCGCAACGGCGGCGGCTCGACCGCGCCGCGCGAGGACTTCAGCGCCGATCTCGACGACGAGATCCCGTTCTGACACCGAGCGCGCTGCGCCGCGCCGCGCGGCGGGTGATGGAGAGGACCGGCCTCATCGGGCCCTACTTCCGGTGGCGCGAGGGGAGGCTTGCGGCGGCGCCGGCGGATGTCGTCGACGACGGGCGGCCGATGCCGCCGGCGGCGCTGCTGGTGGCGGTGGTCGGTGGGGCAGGGCAGGGGTGGTTCTCGCAGACCGGCCGCGCGGACGCGGCGAAGTTCCTGGCGCTGGCGCAGGCCGCGGGGCTCCCGGCGAGCGGTCCCATCGACGTGCTGGACTGGGGCTGCGGCTGCGGACGGATCGCCCGGTGGCTGGCGCCCGACGTCGCGGCCCGCGGCGGCAGCTTCACCGGATGCGACCTGAATCCCACACTGGCGGCCTGGTGCGCGGCCAACCTGCCCGGCCGCTACCTGCCCAATGACCTCATGCCGCCGCTGCCGCTCGTGGCCGAGTCTGTCGACCTTGCGTATGCGCACTCGGTGCTGACGCACCTGGCGGAGCGGACCGCGCGCGCCTGGCTGCGCGAGCTGGCGCGCGTCCTGCGGCCGGGCGGCGTGGCCGTGCTGACCTTCCACGACGAGGCCTACGCCGCGGCCTGGGGCCCGCCCGAGGTGCGCGCCGGCCTCGCGCTCCAGCCTTACGTCGTCTGGAACAACGCCCTGGAGGGCTCCAACTACCTCAGCGCCTGGATGACGACCGCCCATGCCCGATCGCTGGCGGCTGAGCCCGGGCTGGAGGTCGTGAAGCTCGTCCCAGGCGGTCGGGAGCACCCCGACCAGGCCGTGGCGGTGCTGCGGCGGCCCTAGTCCGGATCGTAGACGAATTCGGGCCTGCCGTAGGCGCCGATCAGGTCGACCGCGTAGGGCCCCCCGTCGACCAGGTCGGCCAGGTAGGCGTCGTTCGAACGGGCATACACGCCAAGGTCGGCCTTGACGCCTTCGGCCAGCAGCCAGCCGACCATCGCCGCCTTGGCGCCGAGCCCGTCCGGGCCGTCGGCGCCGTAGTAGGCGAAGTACTGGCCCCGCGTCATCACCATGCCGCCGAGGTCGACGGTCGGATCGAGGATGGCGTGCAACTTGGCGTCCGACGGCTCGCCGCCGAAGATGACGCCATAGGCGGTGCGAGTGGCCTCGAAGAGAGTCTTGGCGCCGTAGGCCGCCTCGAACGCCGCGCGACCTTCGCCGGCCTTCCCCAGGTTCACCGCGAAATTGATGTAGCGGTTCTCCAGGTTGAAGGTCTGGTAGTAGGCCCCATTGAGGTTCGCGGCATTGGGCCCGGTCGGCGAGACCAGGTAGTCCATGCCGCCGGCGCTCGGCGTGCCGCCGGTGAAGAACTGGTAGCTGAGGATCGCCACCGACGACGTCGCCGCGGCGGCGCCGAGGATCTGGCCGACTGCCGCCGACGGCGCCATCACCGTGTTGGCCACCAGCACCCCCCACGGGCCGGGGTCGCGCAGGATGTTGCGCGCGGCCGCTTCGATCGCGCCGTCTGAGATCAGCAGGTTCACCGTCCGGTCGGCAAACTGGAAGGTCTCGAAGCCGGTCGCAATGTCGGTTCCGAGCGAGAGGCCCGAGCTCACGTCGCGAACCGTCCAGACGCCGGCCAGGGCGGTGAAGGCGAAGCTGCTCACTGTGGCGCCGAAGACCGCCGTGTCGGAGCCGCCGCCGCCCTCCAGACGATCGTCGCCGCCGCCGCCGATGACCGTGTCGGAGCCCCCGCCGCCGACCAGCCGATTGGCCGCCGCGTCGCCGATCAGCAGGTTCGCCGCGGTCGCATGGCCGAAGACGTTCTCGATGCCGGTCAGCGTCAGGGTCTCGGTGTGCTCCGACCAGACGTCCTGCGGGCCGTCCAGGTTGAGGTCGACGCGCGAGGTCTCCGCCCGTCCGTTCGCGAGGCTGAGGGTGTCGATGCCGGCGCCGCCGTCGACCTCCCCGAGGCCCGGCCAGATCAGGATCAGGTCGTCGCCGTCGCCGGCGTTGAGGGTGTCGGTCCCGCCGGCCCCGTCCAGGGTGTCGGCGCCGGCCGTGCCGGAGAGGATGTCCGATCCAGGGGTTCCGATGAAGACGGGCATGCGGGGGACCAGGCAGGTTTACGCGAGCGCTCCACGTCCGGGCGCATTCCGGCGCTTTCAAGTCGCAGCTTCGCCGTATGGTTCCCGTTGCCCAGGAAGGTTAGCGGCCGCTGCTACGACCGGACGCAGGCGAACGCACGTCCGAATGCCGCGGGACATCGGCTCCGGCGCTCACTATCTCAGCGCCATGGCGAAGCCCGATCTCCTGGAACGCCCCGTTTGGGCCGCGCTGACGGGCGTCCGGCAGGCGCCGCTGGCGCTGACCCATGGCCGGGCGCGGCGGTTCGACCCGGCGATCGGCGTGTTCGCCGCCATTCCGGACTGGTCGGACGCCAGCATCGCCGACCTGAAGGCCCTGGTGGCGCGGCGTGGCGAGGTGGGGATCGTGGAAGCCGAGCTGCCGCCGCCGATCGACGGGCTGACGGCGACGCCGCAGGGACTATGCTGCCAGATGACCGCGGACGTGATGGTCCCGTTCGCAGAGCCGGCGTTCGCCTACGAACCGCTGAGCGACGCCGACGCCCCGGAGATGCTGGCGCTGGCGACCCTCACGCGGCCGGGCCCGTTCTTCGCGCGCACGCACACGCTGGGCGACTTCATCGGGGTCAGGGTGGACGGCCGCCTGGCCGCCATGGCCGGTGAGCGCATGCGCCCGGACGGTCACACGGAGGTCAGTGGGGTCTGCACGCATCCGGACTTCCGCGGCCGGGGCTACGCAGCGGGGCTCACGGCCGTGGCGACCGAGCGCATCCGACAGCGGGGCGAGACGGCGTTCCTGCACGTCTACGCCGGCAACATCGCCGCGATCCGCGTCTACGAGGCGCTGGGCTACCGGGTGCGCCGGGAGCTGGAGTACGTGATCCTGAGCTAGCGGCCCTTGCTCTCCTCCGGCGGCGGAGGCGGCGGGCAGACGTCGCCGATGCGGCGGGCTTCGGTCGAGGCGCGGCCGGAGATGTCGAGGCCCAGGAACTCCGTGGCGATCTTCGCCTCGAGGTTGAAGCTGGTGGGCGTGTAGTCGCCGGCCCCGGAGACCTGGACCACGCGGCCCTTCTTTGAGCGGCACGTCCCCTTCAGCGTGATCTTGCCGTCGGCGAACACCTTCGTCGGATAGGTGCAGGCATAGTGGCGGTTGGATGGTCCCGACATGAACTTCTCCACGTCGGCCGGGGTGATGCAGCGCTTCTCCACAGACTTCTGCCGGATTGGTGAGAGCAGCCGGTTGGTGGATTCCCAGTAGCCGGGCTGGATCGCCAGTGGCGCGGCGGCCGCCGGGGCGGCGAGGGCGAGCGCGAGAAGCGCAGCGAACGTTCGGGTCATGGCGGACAGATAGGTGGCCTTGCGTCGATGAACCGGAGCTTACCGCCCCTTCGGCGCAAACGCGCGGCATCCGAGGTCCGTTTCGCTTCGCGCGCGCACGTACGCGCGTGCGCAGGCGGGCGCGCGAGATGGCGCACCCCCCTGCAGCCTGCTAAACCCGTTCCCAAGTAAGCCTCCCTGATTCCCCAGACGGACCCCGCCTCCCTTGAGCGAACACGACCACTCCCCGACCGACGGCGGGCGCGGGGCTATCGCCCCTATCGCCATCGAGGACGAGCTCAAGAGGAGCTACCTCGACTACGCCATGAGCGTCATCGTCAGCCGCGCGCTGCCAGATGTGCGCGACGGCCTGAAGCCGGTGCACCGGCGCATCCTGTTCTCGATGAACGAGCAGGGGCACACGCCCGACCGCGGTTACGTGAAGTCGGCCCGCATCGTCGGCGACGTAATGGGTAAGTATCACCCGCACGGGGACCTTGCGATCTACGACACCCTGGTTCGCCTGGCGCAGCCGTTCTCCATGGGCCTTCTGCTCGTGGATGGGCAGGGGAACTTCGGCTCGGTGGACAACGATCCGCCGGCGGCCATGCGCTACACCGAGAGCCGCCTGACGCGCGCCTCGATGGCGATCCTGGCGGACCTGGACAAGGACACCGTCGACTTCAAGGAGAACTACGACGGCTCGGAGCAGGAGCCGGTGGTGCTGCCCTCGCGCATCCCGAACCTCCTGGTCAACGGCGCCGGCGGCATCGCCGTCGGCATGGCCACCAACATCCCGCCGCATAACCTCGGCGAGATCGTCGATGCGTGCCTGGCCTATGTCGACAATCCCGAGATCGGACTGGACGAGCTGCTGGACATCGTGCCGGGGCCGGACTTCCCCACGGGCGGGGAGATCATCGGGCGGACCGGCGCGCGTCAGGCGCTGATGACCGGGCGCGGATCTGTGATCCTGCGCGGCAAGGCGACCATCGAGGAGATTCGCAAGGAGCGCGAGGCGATCGTCATCACGGCGATCCCCTACCAGGTGAACAAGGCCGCCCTGGTCGAGCGGATTGCCGAGCTGGTGCGCGAGAAGCGGATCGAGGGCGTCGCCGACCTGCGCGACGAGAGCGACCGGCAGGGCATGCGCATCGTCGTCGAGCTGAAGCGCGACGCGGCCGGCGACGTGATCCTGAACCAACTCTACCGGTTCACGGCGCTGCAGACCTCGTTCGGGGTCAATGCGTTGGCGCTCAATCGCGGCCGGCCCGAGCAGCTGGGCCTCCGCGAGATGGTCTCGGCGTTCATCGACTTCCGCGAGGAGGTCGTGGTCCGTCGCGTGAAGTTCGAGCTGGGCAAGGCGCGCGACCGAGGCCACGTGCTGGTCGGCCTGGCCATCGCCGTCGCCAACATCGACGAGTTCATCCACATCATCCGCTCGTCGAAGGATCCGACGGAAGCGCGCGAGCGGCTGGTGGCTCGTGACTGGCCGGCCGGCGACATGATGCCCCTCGTGGAGCTGATCGCCGACCCGCGCACGGTGCTGCTGGACGGCCACAAGATCCGCCTCACCGACGAACAGGCGCGCGCCATCCTCGGCCTGACCCTGTCGCGCCTGACCGGCCTCGGCCGCGAGGAGATCTTCGGCGAGGCCGGCGAGCTGGCCGCGACCATCCAGGGCCACCTCGACATCCTGTCGTCGCGCGACCGGGTGATGGCGATCGTGCGCCAGGAGCTGATGGAGGTGCGCGAGGCCTTCGCCGTGCCGCGCCGCACCGAGATCGTCGAGGGCGACGCCGACGTCGAGGACGAAGACCTCATCGCGCGTGAGGACATGGTCATCACCGTGACCCACGGCGGCTACGTCAAGCGCACGCCGCTCAGCATCTACCGCACCCAGCACCGGGGCGGGAAAGGCCGCTCGGGCATGGCGACCAAGGACGAGGACGCGGTCACCCGCGTGTTCTCAGCCAACACCCACACGCCGATGATCTTCTTCTCGAGCGGCGGGAAGGCCTACCAGCTGAAGGTTTGGCGCCTGCCGGTCGGTACGCCGACGTCACGCGGCAAGGCCTGGGTGAACCTGCTGCCGATCGAGCCTGGCGAGAGCATCACCTCGATCATGCCGCTGCCGGAGGACGAGGCCACCTGGGACCAGGTCTCCGTGATGTTCGCCACCCGCTCGGGCGGCGTACGGCGCAACAAGCTCAGCGATTTCATCGGCATCAAGCGCAACGGCAAGATCGCCATGAAGCTGGACGAGGGCGACGCCATCGTCGACGTGGCGGTGTGCTCGGCCGGCGTGAACGACGTCCTGCTGACCACGGCGCTCGGCCGCTGCATCCGCTTTGCCGTGGACGACGTGCGGGTGTTCGCGGGTCGAGATTCCACGGGGGTGCGCGGCATCCGCCTGGCCGAGGGCGACAGCGTCATCTCCATGGCGATCCTCAACGCCGTGGCCGCGACCCCGGACGAGCGCGCCGCCTACGTGAAACACGCGCGGGCGATGGCGCGGGCCGTCAGCGGCGAGTCCGACGACGAGGACACGGGCGCGCCGGACGACGAGGAGGCCGCGGCCGATATCAGCCTCAGCCCCGAGCGGATCGCCGAACTGGGCGCGGCCGAACAGACCATCCTGACGGTATCCACCGAGGGTTATGGCAAGCGCACCTCGGCCTACGAATTCCGCCGCACCGGGCGGGGCGGGCAGGGGCTGCTGGCCCAGGATCTCACCAAGCGCGGCGGGCGCCTGGCGGCCTCGTTCCCGGTGGAGGAGGCCGACGAGATCCTGCTGGTCACCGACCAGGGCCAACTGATCCGCACGCGGGTCAGCCAGGTGCGCCTGGCCGGGCGCAACACGCAAGGGGTGATCATCTTCCGCACCAGCGCCGAGGAGCACGTCATCTCCGTCGAGCGACTGGCGGACGCCGGCGAGGACGACAGCGAGGAGGGCCCAGAGGCGCCAGAGGGTGAGGCCTAGGAGCCGACTTCGATCACCTTCTTCTTGCCGGCCTTGTCGGTGAGCACCATGCGCGGCTCTCCGTCGAGCGGGCCAAACTGGGCGTAAGCGTCGTTACGCCCGGCGGAGAAGCCGAGGCCGCCGCCCAGCTCTGTGGCCTGGATCTTCACGCTGGGCCGGCCGGCGGGGTCGATCAGGCGCAGAAGCACCGTTTCGGGATAGCCCCTGCGGCCGTCGGGGTAGACGGTCTTCGGGTCGGCCGGGATCACGCTGATCGTCGCGCGCGGCTTGCCCTTGGCGTCGACGATCTCCAGCCCCGTGCCGCGCAGCACGCCGGTCTTCGGCGCGTCGGCATGGCTGGGGCGGGCATCGACCAGGTTGAAGACCCCGAGCGCGAGATTGACGGCGGTCAGGGTGACCAGCAGCGGGGTGAGCTTCATGGGGACCTCCTGTAAAGCCCGGACACGATAGCGCGTTTGACACCGGCGTTCTGCAGCGCGAGCGTCGCTCTCAATCATAGGGAGAGCACTCATGGGCAAGTTGCTCGCGCTGGTTTACGGCGCCGTCTGCTACGTCGTCTTCTTCGCCACCTTCCTCTACGCAATCGGTTTCACGGCCGGCGTTGTGGTCCCCAAGACCATCGATTCCGGACCCGAGGGACCGCTAGTCCCCTCGCTGATTGTCAACGCCCTGCTGCTCGGCGTGTTCGCAGTCCAGCACAGCGTCATGGCCCGCCCGGGGTTCAAGGCCTGGTGGACGCGGATCGTGCCCCAACCGATCGAGCGGTCGACCTACGTCTTGCTCTCCTCACTCGCGCTGATCCTGCTGTTCTGGCGCTGGCAGCCGCTGCCGGCGACGGTCTGGAGCGTCACTGGCCCGGCGGCGACGGCGCTGTGGGCGGTCTGCGCGCTCGGTTGGCTGATCGTCCTTCTCTCGACCTTCCTGATCAATCATTTCGACTTGTTCGGTCTGCGCCAGGTGCACGCCTACGCGACCGGCAAGCAGATCCCGCCCCCGGAGTTCAGGACGCCGCTGTTCTACCGGGTCTGCCGCCATCCCTTGTATCTGGGCTTCATCATGGCCTTCTGGGGGGCGCCGGTGATGAGCGTTGGCCATCTGGTCTTCGCGATCGCGACGACGGCCTACATCCTGATCGCCATCCAGCTGGAGGAGCACGACCTCACGGCGCACTTCGGCGACACCTACCGCGACTACAAGCGCCGCGTGTCGATGATCCTGCCCTGGTTCCCGGGCGCGAAGGCCTGACTACCGGCGCCGCTTTTCCCTTGCCAGAACCGCGCTCTACGGCGAAAGGCGGAAGGCGGCTCAGTCGGGGACCCTTGGCGCATGCGGATCGGCTTCTATCCGGGCACCTTCGACCCGATCCACAACGGCCACACGGACATCATGGGGCGCGCGGTCAAGCTGGTGGACCGGCTGGTGATCGGCGTCGCGGTCAATTCGGGCAAGGGCCCGCTGTTCTCGCTTGATGAACGGGTCGAGCTGGTCGAGCAGGCGGTCGCGCCGCTGCGCAAGGCCGCCGAAATCCAGGTGCTGCCGTTCGAAGGCCTGACGGTGCACTTCGCCCGCAGCGTGGGCGCGAACGTCGTCTTGCGCGGCCTGCGCGCAGTCGCCGACTTCGAGTTCGAATTCCAGATGACAGTCATGAACCACCAGCTCGACCGTGACATCGAGACGGTCTTCTTCATGGCCGATCCGCGCCACCTGGCCGTCGCCTCGCGCCTCGTGAAGGAGATCGCGCAGATGGGGGGAGACATCTCGAAGTTCGTGAGCCCGGCTGTCGCGCCCCGTCTGCTGCAGAAATACGGACGCAGCTGACGGCCTCTGGCATCCCCGCGCCGCCCCCGCTACGAGAAGCCCCATGAGAACGACGCTGATGCTGGCCGCCTCGCTTGCGGCTCTGGCCGCCACGGCCTCCGCCCAGACGAAGAAGGCGCCGGCCAAACCGGCGGCCGCGCCGGCCGCGCCAGCAAACCCCGGCCCGCGCGACTGGCGCATGCCCAATCCTGACGACGTGCTGGTGATCGACACCAACAAGGGCCGGATCATCGTCGAAATGGTTCCGGAAGTGGCCCCCGGGCACGTGGAGCGGATCCGGGAGCTGGCGCGCGAGCACTTCTACGACGGCCAGACCTTCTTCCGGGTGATCGACGGCTTCATGGACCAGACCGGCGACCCCGAGAACACCGGCCTCGGCGGCTCGCCGAAGCCGGACATCCAGGCCGAGTTCCTGTTTCGCCGCAGCGCCGACACCGCGGGCTGGATCCCGGTCTCCGACCAGGTGACGCTGGAACACGGGATGATCAAGTCGATGGGTGTGGCCAGCCAGAGCATGAGCCTTGCGCCCATGACCTCCGACGGCAAGGTGCGCGCCTGGGGCCTCTATTGCGCCGGCACGGCCGGCATGGCGCGCGCCGAAGACCCGAACAGCGCCAACAGCCAGTTCTTCCTGATGCGCGACCGTTTCCCGCGGCTGGAGCAGAAGTACACCGCCTGGGGCCGGGTGATCTTGGGCCAGGACGTGGTCAAGGCGATCAAGACGGGCGAGCCGGTGCCGGAACCGCAAGACAAGATGGAACGGGTTCGGCTCTTGTCCGATATCCCCGAGAAGGACCGGCCGAAGGTGCGGGTGATCGACCCGGCCGGCCCCTGGTTCAAGGCTCAGGTCGCCAAACTGCGGACTGAGAAGGGGACCGTCGCCGACGCCTGCGATCTGCCAGTGCCCGTGGAGGTGAAGTGATGGACGCCGAGAACACCCTGGTGATGGAGCTGGACGGCGGGACGGTGACGATCAAGCTACGCCCGGACCTGGCGCCCAAACACGTGGCGCGGATCAAGGAGCTGGCGCGCGAGGGCTTCTACGACGGCGTGGTCTTCCACCGCGTGATTCCCGGCTTCATGGCCCAGGGTGGCGACCCGAGCGGGACCGGCCGCGGCGGGTCGAAGAAGCCCGACCTGCCGGCGGAGTTCAGCCGCGAGCCGCACGTCCGCGGCGTCTGCTCCATGGCCCGCACGAACGACCCCAACTCGGCCAACAGCCAGTTCTTCATCGTCTTCGACGACGCCACCTTCCTCGACGGCCAGTACACGGTCTGGGGCGAGGTGACCGAGGGTATGGAGCACGTCGACGCCCTCCCGCGCGGCGAGCCGCCCCGGGCGCCGGGCAAGATCGTCTCGATGAAGGTGGGGGCCGACGCCTGAGGCCATGCGATGGCGCCGCGGCTGAAGGTCTTCGTCACCTCGGACGGCCTGACTGACTACGTGGTGGCGACCACGTCGAAGCCGAAGGCGCTGGCCGCATGGGGCAGCCACCAGGACCTGTTCAAGACTGGCCTGGCCCGCGAGACGGACGATCCCGAGCTCGCCAAGGTCGCCAAGGCGCGCCCGGACGAGGTGTTGCGGCGCGCGGCCGGCACGCGCGGCGAGCTGGCCAGTCGGAAGGCGAAACCCAAGGCCAAGGCCCCACCGAAAGCCAAGCTGCGGAAGCCAGCCGGTCCGACCGTGGCGCAGCGACGCAAGCAAGTCACCGACCTGGAAGCGCGCCTGAAGGCCGAGGACGACGCCTACTGGAAGGCCGTCGATGCGCTGGAGACGCGCCGGCGCACGCTGGACGCCGGCCACGAGGCGGCGCGCGGACGTCTCAGGGATCAGCTCGATCGGGCGCGACAGGCGCTAGGACCACGATGAGCGGGTAGTGGTCCGAGCCCAGCCGCGGCCCGCGGGTCACGCTGACCGTCGCCCAACCGGGACCTGCGTAGACGTGGTCGATGGGCAGCACCGGGATTGGCCATGGGAACCCGCGACGGTCGGCGGGGAAGGTGGCGAGCGCGCCGTCGCGACGGGTCAGACCGAGTCGCCGCGCCATGCGCTTCAGGCCAAAGGACCAGGGCGCGGCGTTGAAGTCGCCGGTCAGGATCATCCGTTCGCGCGGGAGCAGGGAGACGACGCCTCCCAGGGCCACGGCCTGCCGGGCGTGGATGCGGTGTGTCGGCCAGTCGAGGTGAGCCGTGACCACTTCGTATGGTTGTCCGCCCGGCCCCTCGAATGTGGCGTTCACAAAGGTGAGTGGCGTGTCGCCGCCGAGACGCGGCCGGTTCATGACAAGCCGCTTGCGGCGGCTGAAGATCATCAGGTTGCTTTTCCTCCCGGCCACGTCCCAGCGCGTGCGCTTGCGGATCATCTCGAGCAGATCCTGTCGGGCTTCGGATATTGTGACGATGTCGGGATCCTGCGCGATCAGCCAATCGACCTGCCGCTTCAGGTCTGTGTTCGTGCGCAACGCATTGTACTGGATGATCTTGATCTGACCGGGCGCGTCGGCAGGGGCTTGTGGACCCGGATCCTCCATCCAGGCAGAGATCATCAGCGCCAGGCTGGCGGCGATGGCCAGGGCGCCGAGACCGAGGACGGTCGGGCGTCCCCAGTTGCGAAGGAACAGCGCGGGGATGGCCAGTGCAACGCCGCCGGCCAGGTAGAGCCAGCTGAAGTGCGCCAGGACGTCGTAGCGCTGCGAAAACCTGCCGCCGTGCGCGAGCAGCGCCGCGCCCGCGCAGGCGGCGGCGTTGGCGGCAAGGAACCAGGCGAGCGCATCGGCGGCGACGCGGCGCGATACTCCCATCCGGCTCCTCGACCTTGACGCCCGCCGGTCCGCGTGCGCTTCACACGACCCTTCATGAAGCTGTCCGACTTCGATTTCCACCTTCCGGAGGAGCGCATCGCGCTGCGGCCCGCCAGCCCGCGCGACGCCGCGCGCCTGCTGCTGATCGAGCCCGGCTCGCCTTTGCGCGATCTCGTCGTGCGCGACCTGCCGGGTCTGCTGCGGGCCGGCGACGTGTTGGTGGTCAACGACACCAAGGTGATCCCCGCGCGACTGAAGGGCATGCGGATGCGCGAGGAGAGCCGGGTCGCCGTTGAGGCGACGCTGCACCGCCGGCTGGCGGACCACGTGTGGACGGCGTTCATGAAGCCCGGAAAGAAGCTGGCGCCCGGCGACCGGATCTCGTTCGGCGAGGCGAATGACCGCGCATGCCTCCTTGGCGCCCTGGACGCGACGGTGCGGGAGAAGGGGGAGGGCGGCGAGGTGACGCTGGCCTTCGACCTCGCCGGCCCGGACCTCGACGCCGCCATCGCTGAGCGTGGGGCCATGCCACTGCCGCCATACATCGCCGCCAGGCGGGCGGAGGACGCTCAAGACCGGTCCGACTACCAGACGATCTACGCGGCCGAGGATGGCTCGGTGGCCGCGCCCACCGCCGGATTGCACTTCACCCCGCAGCTTCTGGCGCGGTTGGCGGAGGCAGGCGTCGGTCTCGAGCGTGTGACACTGCATGTCGGCGCAGGCACCTTCCTGCCGGTGAAGACGCAGGACCTGGCCCAGCACCGCATGCATGCCGAATGGGGCGAGGTGGACGCCGCCACGGCGGAGCGCCTCAACGCGGCGCGGGCAGCGGGGCGGCGTATCGTCTGTGTCGGCACCACCTCACTGCGCCTGCTGGAGAGCGCTGCGGACGCCGATGGGACGGTTCGTTCCTTCTCCGGCGAAACAGCGATCTTCATCACGCCGGGCTACCGGTTCCGGGCGGCGGACGGGCTGATGACCAACTTCCACCTGCCCAGGTCGACGCTGTTCATGCTGGTGGCCGCCTTCGCGGGCCTGGACACGATCCGCGCGGCCTACGCTCATGCGATCGATACGGGCTACCGCTTCTATTCCTACGGCGACGCCAGCCTGATCTGGAGGGCGGTCTGATGGCGGCGTTTCCCTTTCGCGTCGACGCCATGGACGGCCAAGCACGCACCGGGGTGCTGCAGACGCCGCGTGGCGCGATCCGCACGCCCGCCTTCATGCCCGTCGGCACCGCTGGGACGGTGAAGGCGCTCACGGTGGAGCAGGTTGCCGCGACCGGCTCGGACATCCTTCTGGGCAACACCTACCACCTGATGCTGCGGCCGACGGCGGAGCGGGTGGCGCGGCTGGGCGGTCTGCACCGGTTCATGCGCTGGGAGAAACCGATCCTCACCGACAGCGGCGGCTTCCAGGTCATGTCGCTGTCCAGGATCGCCAAGGTCACCGAGGAGGCGGTGACCTTCCAGAGCCACCTGGACGGCTCGCGCCACGTGCTGACGCCCGAACGGTCGATCGAGATCCAGGCCGACCTCCTGGGCGCGGACATCGTCATGCAGCTGGACGAGCTCGTGCCCCTTCCGTCGAGCGAGTCGGCGGTCGCCGAGGCCATGCGCCGCTCGGCGCGCTGGGGCGCGCGCTCGAAGGCCGCGTTCGGGACGCGCGAGGCCCAGGCTCTGTTCGGCATCCAGCAGGGTGGAACGGACCGCGCGCTGCGCGCCGAGTCCGCCGAACGGCTGATTGCGGTCGGCTTCGACGGCTATGCGATGGGCGGGTTGGCGGTGGGCGAGGGGCACGCGGCCATGGTCGAGGTGCTGGACTTCGCGCCGGCCATGTTCCCGGCGGACCGGCCCCGCTACCTGATGGGCGTCGGCAAGCCGATCGACATCGTGGAAGCGGTGCTGCGCGGCGTGGACATGTTCGATTGCGTGCTGCCCACCCGGTCCGGTCGCCATGGCCAGGCCTGGACCTGGGACGGTGCCATCAACTTGAAGAATGCCCGTTTCGCCGAGGACGAGACCCCGCTGGATGGCGCAAGCGACGTCTCCGCCAGCCGCGACTACTCCAAGGCCTATCTACATCACCTCGTGAAGGCCGATGAGATCCTCGGCCAGGTTCTGCTCTCCTGGCACAACGTGGCGTTCTTCCAGGCGCTGATGGCCGCGTTGCGCGAGGCTATTGCGGCGGGGCGGGCTGAGGCGTTCCGGGCGCAGTTTGCTGCGCGGTGCGCGGCAGCCGCGTCGGATACGCCGGCTTAGACCCAGAGATATTCGGCATCTTGATCTTCGGCATTGGCCGCTTCTCGACGGCCGGCGCGGAGCCGGCCCGCTCGTGCGACGGCGTTGCGGGCGGCGCACAGCCCCGGGCTTCGCCCAGACCCTTGAGGTAGGCCCGACGGGCATGGCCCGCGACGATGGCCGACTGCACCAGCTTGTCGTGCCGCTCCGCGCCGGAGAGCTTGCGCACCCAGCCGCGGAAGGGGATGGCGTCCGAGGCGAAGTCGGCGGCGACCCCCAGGGCGGTCTCACGGCTGCGCTCCATCAGGTCCTCGTCACCGGCCGGCATCAGGTCGAGGTCCGGCCCTAGCGCCTCGTCGAGCGGCTGCACGAGCGTGACCAGCTGTGGGCACTTCCAGTTGCGGGGCGGGCGGGCGTAGGGATCGGTGAGCGCGGCGAGCAGGACGTTCGGGATCTTGGCGCGCACGAGGTTGAGGTCGCGCAACGGTGTCGTGGCCGCACCTTCGACGCTCTCGCGCTTCAGCTGATCGGAGGTCTTCATCGGCTCGGAAGGCGGCTTGGCAGGCGCCGGCGCGGCCTTGGCCGGCGGTGGCGCCGGGGCCTTGGCCGGAGGCGGCCTGGCCGGTTGCGCGACCGCCGCGCTGCAGGCCAGCGCCAGAACAAACGACAGCGGTACCCCCGGAAGGCGCATGGTTTCAACATACGCCCCGTCATGCGCCGCTGTTAAGGCCGCGCGGCCTTGCACCGCAGGGGGGCCATCCCTAATGTCCGCGCCTCTTCGCCGGGCGCGCCCGCGTGAGGGCCGGTAGCTCAGTGGTAGAGCATTCGACTTTTAATCGAATGGTCCTGGGTTCGAGTCCCAGCCGGCCTACCACGCCCGGGCCAGGCCGGGGCGTGCGGACGCAGCAGCCCGCCGTTCGAAGGGCGGGCCGGTCGTGATCGGTCTACTGGGCGGTCTGCTTGGCGGTGAAGGCTTCGAGCGCCTGGCGGGCCACGGCCTTGCAGCCGGCCTGATCGGCGATCTTCACGATGTCCTCGACCGTGGTCAGGCTTTCGGCCGGCGGACAGATGCCGCTGCCGTTGCGTCGGGCCCCGAAGGTGCGGCCTTCCGGCGGCGGTTGCATGAGGGCCTTCAGGCTCTCGAACTTGGCCGCGTCAGCCGCCGCGAGCCGGGCGCCCGGGATCATGGCGCCGTTGGCCGCGCCGCGGACGGTGGTGACCTCACCGGTGGCGCGCATCAAGGTGAGCGTAGCGCCTGCCGCGAGCGGCACGCGCTGGCCCGCGTCGTAGGCCGTGCCTTTCTTGATCGCCGGATCGGACGAAGCGACGACGATATAATCGCTGGCGAGCGCGCTGCCGCCGAAGCTGATGGCCAGGATGGCGCCGAGTATGGCTCCGCGCATATTGGGTCACCCCCTACAAACTTACGCCCTCAGGGCGCTGGTGAAGATGTGTATCACACCGGACCGCGCTTGGGCACGCGTGCAATCGTCACGCCAATAGAACTTACGTCCTATGAACCCGCATGGTTGCGGGCTGGACTCTTTTCATTCAATCGGCGGTCGTCGGGCGCGGGCCGCTGGCGGGCATCGCCCGTGCGCCGTCTCCGACGATGGTGAACGGGGCCCAGAAGTACGGGTGCGCATACTGCTCGGTCTGCTGCAGCACCGACTGCGAGCGTTGCAGGGATTCGGCCTGGGTCGCCGCGCCGGCGGAGAACAAGCCGGTCATCAGCCGCACGGTCGCGGCGGAGTCCACCGACCAGTGGGAGACGATCAGGCCGCGGCCGCCGGCATAGATCACCGCCCGCGCCAGACCTCCGAGCGCTTCGCCTCCACCCTGCAGGCCGGTGGAGGCCGCATCGCCGCCGGCGCCGCCGGTGTCGCAAGCAGAGAGCACGACCAGGTCGGCGTCGAGCTTCAGGTCCAGGATCTCGCTGGTGTCGAGCAGGCCGTCCGACTCGGCGCTTGCGCCGACGGACGTAACCAAGGCCGGCTCCGGAAGGCAGGCCGACGGCTGCGGGAGAAGACCGTGAGTCGCGAAGTAGAGGACCTTGTAGTCGGCCAGATCGTTCCGCTGCTTGACCGATTCATCGGAGAACGAAGAGCCGGTGACCAGCGCTTCGCCCGCGACCGGCTGGCCGCCGCCCAGACTCGCACCGACCTGACGCACCTCGTCGGCAGTGTCCGGCAGAGGCGGCAAGGTGAAGAGCGCATTGCGCGTGCTTTCGCACACGGCCGTGATGTCCACCGCCGAACCGCCGCGACGGGCGCCGCGCTTCAGGACCGAAGCGTACGACTTTGCATCGTTGCGCGACGGTGAGGCCGGGTCAGCGAACGCCAGGAAACTCTGGTTCGCCCGCGACGGTGCAAAGGCGCGCGACTGCAGGAAGCTCGAGGCAGAGAGCACCAGGGCCGAGTCGAGCTTGGCTCCCAGCCAGGCGACCTTGCGATAGTCCGCCTCGCGCTGGCCGGGCCGGATCGCTGCGGCCGGATCGGCCGTGACCAGGGTCGCCACCGGCAGCGAGATCAACGCCCCATCCGGCTCGTAGATCAGGTGCTTGGCGGCCAGCACCTCTTCCGACGCCGGGCCGAACAGCTTGGTGTAGAGCGCGTGCGAACGGGCGACATCGAAGGCAGGCAGGCTGTCCTCCGCCTCGAACGGCGAGCGGAGCGCCCGAACCTCGATCTCTGCGGTCGTGCGGGTCAGGTCGATGGCGTAGGGCTTGGCCGAGGTCTTGGAGACCACGATGCCGTAGCCGCCGGTCCCGAGCAGCAGGGTCTTCATGAAGACTTCGTCCGGCCGCAGGGCCTTCTGCAAGTCGGCGAGCGTCGCAGTCGCGTTGGTCAGCTGCGTGTAGCGCGGATTGGCCGCCAGCAACTGGGCCTCGAGGGTGTCCGATTGCGACTGCAGCGCCTTCAGCGCGGCCTCCAGCTGGACGCGCTCCTCGCCGGAGTAGGCGTTGTCAGCCTGCAGGGCGGCGACGCGGGCTTCGGCGGCGCGCAGTTCGCGGCGAGTGTCGTCCAGCGCCCGGACCAAGCCGGTGACCGCGCCATCGCCCGAAGCGACGCGCGCGGCAAGCTTCGACACGGTCTGGGCCGTGGCGTTGGAGATCACGCTTTCGGCGGCGACAAAAAACTTGCCCTTGTACTCGTCTGCTTTCGCGGGGTCCGACCCGATCCGCCGCAGCAGGAGGTCGAAGTAGGGGGCTGCCTGATCGGCCGAGGCCCCCAGCGCGCCACGTTGCTGCTGGAAGAGGGTGAACGCGCGATCGAAGGTCACCAATGCGGCGTCGTCGCGCCCGGCGGCGACCTGAGCCTGGCCGAGCGACAGCAACATGCCGCCCTCGGCGGCGCTGCCAGCATGGCGCCGCCGCAGGAGCGAAAGCGCCTGACCGTAGCGGTCGGCGGCCGCCTCGGCGCGACCTTCGCCAAGCTCGATGGCGGCCAGGTCACCCTCGATCGCCGCGGAGAGGCGGATGTTGACGGCGCCGTTGGCGGCCGCCTGGGCCATCAACTGGCGGGCGCGCTCGAGCGGCTCGCGGGCTTCGCCGTACTTGCCTTGCGCGATCAGCGAGGAGCCGACCACACGGTTCGCCTGGGCCTCCTGCACGGCCAGCTGGTCGCCCATGGAGACGGTGGCGGCGCCCATCATGTCTCGCCCGCCCGAGCGGACGTTCAGCGCGTGCGCCAGCTCGTCCCCGATCGCGACCGAGCCGTCGGGATCGACAGCCGCCTTCGGACCGTCGGCGGAAATGCCCGTCACCTCGCGCGTACGCGCCTGGGCCTGCAGGGCGCGACGGCCGGCGGTCACGGCGTCTTCGAAGCGGCCGGCGTTGCGCAAGTGCAAGGCCAGATAGGTGTCCGCCTGGACCGAGAGGAGCGGATCGTTGGCGCGCGAGACCTGGGCGTCCGCCTCGCGGAACAGACGGTCAGCCTCGGCGAAGCGGCCGTTGTTGGACACGTTGAGCGCCAGGTTGAGGATCGCCTCGGCCATTTCACGGGGCGGCGCGTTGCGACGTTCGGCGTCGGCGACGAGGGCCTGGAAGTCGGTCTCCGCGCTGTCGAAGCGCCATTCGTTGTTCTGGACGTAGCCGCGGGTCTTCAGGCGCGCGGGATCGGTCGCCGCAGCGGCCTGGGCCCGCGCGAATCCGCCTGTCGCGCCCCCGAAATCGGCCGCGATCTCGGCGCTCGCGGCGGAGGTCTGAACCTCGGAGCCCTCGGGCGGCTTCTGGACGCCCGCCACCACCTTCAGCCCCGTTTCGAGCACGTCGGCGATCTGGGCGACGCCCTCGGCGGTGATCAGCAGCCCGCCCTTCCGCGCCTGATAGGCGACGTAGGGCGCCTTGCCGCCGGCGGTGGTGCACGGACGGCGTGCGGCGTCGGAGAGGCCCGCCAGCGCCTGCGGTTTGGCCTCCATGCACTCAGCCCGGCCGGCGAGCGCCTTTTCGAGCACGGGCGCGTCGGATGCCTTGGGCAGGACGTAGATACGGCCCAGAGTGCCTTCCCAGCCACGGCAGCGAACAGCCCAGCCGCGGCGGCCGGCGGCCTGTACGACGGCGTCGTCGTAGTCGCGATAAGCCTGGCAGACAGCCCCAGAGGCGGCGCTGCGGCCCAGCGGGATGATGTCGGCGCGCGTCTGAGCGCCGGCGGTCTGCGAGGCGGCGGCGAGGGTCAGACTGAGGCCGACGCCCATGAGGAGGTACTTGGTCACTGCAGGCTCGCTGTCAGTTGGATCAACAGACGATCGTCCTTGCGCCTGACGCCAGGCGCCGTGGCGTCCAGCGGATGAGCGTAGGTGACTTCCAGGTTAGCGCGGTTGGCGACACGAAACACCACCCCTGCGCCGATAGAGCGCAGCGAACGGCCCCGCTCGAGGCCCGAAAGGGCCGCGTCGTTGTTGTGGACGTAGCCGGCGTCGAAGAAGGCGTAGGGCGCAGCGCTGAGCAGGGGGTGCAGGGGCAACGAGCCGTAGCGGAGCTCGAACGAAGCGGCGATGCCGGAATCCCCGATCACCGCGGCCGGATCGTAGCCGCGCCCGACCGAGAGGTTGCCCAGCGTCAGCTGCTCGAACGGCGCCAGCGGGCTGCCCGAGTATTGCGCCTGAAGCCGCAGCGTCCCGTTGAAGCCCGCGGCAACATACGTCTCGGCCGATGCGATACCGCGCACCAGGAAAGCGTCGGGCTTCGCGTTGGCGCGGGTCAGCAACGCCGAGCCCGTGTCCGTTGCTCCCAGCCCGGATATCCCCTTGCGCAGGGTGACGCCGCCCGCCAGCTGGAAGCGCCGATTGAACGCCTCGGTGAGCATGTCGCCGTCGGCGCGGGCATAGAGGACGCGCAGCTGGTCCTTGTTGAAGGTCGTGCCCAGGACGTCGGTGGTCTGATCGATCCAGTCGAAGCCGCCGGAGACGTTCACGTTCTGCAGGCGCGAGCGGAGCAGCGGGTAGCCGAGCTCGAGATTGCCGACAAACGACTCGCTCTTCAGGTCGAGCACCTTCAGCGTCTCGCCCGGGTGGCTGATGCCGTAGACCAGCGCGCCACGGGCCACGAGCCCTTCCGATCCGAAGCGTGCGGCCTCGGTGAACTGGACCAGCGACTGTTCATTGGAGAACATGGTGTGGAACACGGTGATCGCGGTCGCCTCGCCGTACCGCGTGGCGCTGTCCAGCTCGCCGCGGACCAGCGCCCCCCAACGACCCACGACCTTCGAGCCGAGGTTCTGCGCGTTGGCCAGCGCGTCCACGGGATCACGGGTCACCGTGACATCGATGTCCACCGCGCCCCGCTCACCGCTGGTGGAGGGACGCACGGCCGCGCGCGCGGTCACGCCAGGGACGTCCGACGCCAGCAACAGGTAACGCTGCGCCCGGTCCATCACGAAGGGCTTCATGCCGCGCAGCTTTTCGACGTAGCGCTCGATCACCTCCTGAGCCGGACCGATGTCGCCGCGAACCCGCACGTTGACGACATGAGCCTCGATCACCTCGAGGGCGAAGGCGCCGCCGGTGATCCGCTGCTCCGGGATTTCGACGCGCGCGAGGATGCCCTTGTCGAACAGGATGCGCGCCGTGCGGTCGCGGATCGTGCAGAGAACGGCCACTGGCTGCGTCTTGCCGATGTACTCGGCGTAGGACGGCCGCAGTTCCTCAGCGCTGGCCGCCGTCGCTCCGTTGAAGGTCACGCTGGCCAGGGTGACCTGGGCGTCGGAACCGGCGAGCGGGCAAGGACCGGGCGGCTCGGGGGCGAAGACGTCGCTGGAGGCGCGGCGCGCGGCGCGGGGCAGGCGTGACGCCGGATTGAGTTCGGGCGCCGTCGTTCCCGGAGCTGTCGCCTGGGGTGTGGGCTGCGGAGCCTGCGCCCAGGCCGCGAGCGGTGTGCTGAGCGCTGTGGTCGCGAATGCCGCGAGCACGCGCGACCTCAGGCCGGCGCGACCCCCACTCATGCCCAGAACCTCCCACGCAGCTACACAGTTGGATTTGCGTCGATCCACGCGGTTTTGGCAATCTCGTTGTGCGTCAGCGCACGAAGTCACGAAGGCTTATGCGTAGCTTGAGCTTTGAGGCTACCGAAGCCGCAACGACAACGCTATGACTCTGGATAGTAGAGCTCGCGGGAGGGTCGTTTGGGGGGAGCACGGACGTCGCGTGTGATCGGCCTCGTATGCGCCGTCGTTGCGGGGCTGACGATTTCGGGCGCTCTGGTCGGCCGGGCGGTCACCGCGCCGGGGGACACCTCGCGCGCCGATGGCGTGCATGAGGGCGTTGCCTCCTGCGCCGGTTCCACCTGCCATAGCCGTACGGTGTCTTCCGGCATCAACGTGCGCCAGAACGAGATCATCACCTGGCAGGACCCTTCCAGCGACGCCGGGGCGCACAGCCGCGCCTGGCGGGTGCTGGTCGGCGAGCGCGGCCAGCGCATCGCCCGACGCATGGGCCTCGGTCCGGCCGGGGAGGCGGAGGCCTGCCTCGGTTGTCACGCCGAGCCCGCAGCGCGCCGCGGCGAGGCGTTCAGGGTCAGCGATGGCGTCGGCTGCGAGGGCTGCCACGGCGGCTCGGGCGGCTGGCTGGCCAGCCACTACTCCATGAAAGGCACGCACGCCGCCAACGTCGCCGCGGGCATGAAGGCGCTGGACCAGCCCAAGGTCCTGGCGTCGGTGTGTCTCGACTGCCATTACGGCAGCTCGGCCAAGGGCCAGTTCGTCACCCATGAGATGATGGCCGCCGGTCACCCGCGGGTGCAGTTCGAGCTCGACCTCTTCAATCACCAGCAGATCCACTGGACCGTCGACGCCGACTATTGCGGCGGTGGGCCGGCCAGCCGGAAGAAGACCTGCGCCTCAAGTGTCCGGACATGGGCCGTCGGGCAGGCGATGGCGTTGGAGCGGGCGCTGACACTGTTCGCGTCGCCGGCGCGGGGCGGCGGGGCCTTCCCCGAGTTCTACTTCTTCGACTGCCACTCCTGTCACCGGGAGTTCTCGGACGACGCCAAGTTCCGGCCGACGGCTCTGCCCAACCCCGGGCGCCCGATTCCCGCCGGGCAGCCGCCGTTCAACGACGAGAACCTGATCATGCTGTCGGCCGCCGCCAAGGTGGCGGCCCCCGCGCTGGCCTCGCGGCTGGAGGCTGACAGTCGCGCGTTCCACCAGGCGCTGACCCGTGACCGCGGCGCGGCGGCGCAGGCTGCGGCGCGGCTGGCGCGCACGGCCGGCGAACTGGCGACGGCGTTCGACCGTCGCGCCTTCGACGGGCGCGAGACCCGGGCCATCCTGGAGGCGGTGCTGGTCGGCGAGCCGGCGCGCTACACCGACTATACCGGCAGCGCGCAGGCGGTAATGGCGGCCGACACCCTGCTGACCAGCCTGGTGCAATCGGGCCAGATCGACCGCGGAGCGGCCGCGCGTATGCGTCCGGCGCTCGATCGCGCCTACCGTGAGGTCCGCGATCCGAACGCCTACAGGCCGGAGAGCTTCCGTCAGTCGTTGGCCGATGCGGCGCAGGCGCTGAGGTCCGCTCGATGACGTCCAGTATGCGTACCGTCTTGGCCTGCGTTTTGGCCCTGGCGCTCGCCGCATGCGGCGGAGGCGGCGGGGGCAACGACGGCGGTGGGGCGCCACCGGTCACGCCGGCCCCGGGCGTCGTCGGACCGATCCCGGCCGGCGTCTACGTCCTGCCGGCGCAGGAGACGCTGAGCGTCGCCGACGTGCAGAAGGTGATCGCCCAGGGCGTGGCCGAGGCGCGGGCGCGCAACCTGCCGGTGGTGATCGCCGTCACTGACCGCGTCGGCAACGTGTTGGCGGTCTACTCGATGGTCGGCGCGAGGACGGTCACCAAGCTGCGGGCCGGTCCCGGCGGTGACCTGGACGCCCAGGGCGTGGTCGTTCCCGCCACCGCCGCGGCTATCGCCAAGGCGATCACCGGGGCCTACCTCTCGTCCTCGGGCGGCAACGCCTTCTCCAGCCGCACCGCCAGCCAGATTGTGCAGCAGCACTTCCCGCCGGCGCCGACCGCAGTTGGCCTGGAGAGCGGACCGCTGTTCGGCGTGCAGTTTTCCTCGCTCCCGTGCTCGGACGTGATGCAGCGCGGCGCCACGGTGACGCCCGGCCCACACCGGACGCCCCTGGGTCTCGCGGCCGATCCGGGCGGCTTCCCGCTCTACAAGAACGGCGTGCTGGTCGGCGGCGTCGGCGTCGTCGGCGACGGCGACTACGGGTTCGACACCAACATCCTCGACGTCGACGAGGACGACGAAGAGAACATCGCCTGGGCGGCGCTGTCGGGTTTCGAGGCACCGGTGGAGATCCGGGCGGACCGAGTTACGGTCGACGGAACGTCCCTCAGGTTCTCCGACGCCACAGCGGCGTCGCTTCGGTCCACGCCGGCCTCGGCGCCCGGCTTTGCGACCTTGGGCGCGAGCGTTGGCGCTCTGACCCCCGTCAACGGCTACCACACCGGCGCCGCGATCCTGGCGGGTCAGGCCTATGGCACCGAGGCGTCCGGCCTGCGGCTCGCCACGTCCGCCGAATTCGCAACTGCAGGCGCGATGATCCTGACCGACGGAGCGGGCCAGAACCGCTTCCCCGTGCGCGCCGGCACCGACGCGGGCGATGTGGCGACGCCGCTGACCGCCGCGGAAGTTCGCGCGATCCTCGAGGAGGCGTTCACCATCATGAGCCGGGCGCGCGGCCAGATCCGCCGTCCCCTCGACAGTATCGCCCAGGTCTCGATCTCGGTGGTGGATACTCGAGGCCAGATCCTGGGCATCGTTCGCGCGCCGGATGCGCCTGTGTTCGGCATCGACGTCTCGGTCCAGAAGGCGCGAACGGTGAACTTCTTCTCCGGATCGTTCGCGGCCGCCGATCTGCTGGGCTCGCCGAGCGCCGACGTGCGCACTTTCGTGCCGAAGGTTCGCGCCTTCTTCGAGGACCCCCAGGCGCTGACGGGCCGGACCGCATTCGGCGCGCGCGGCATCGGAAATCTCCACAGGCCGTACTTCCCCGATGGCGAGGTCGGGCGGCCGAACGGGCCGCTGTCGCGGCCGATCACTCAGTGGAGTCCGCTATCGACGGGGCTTCAGTCGGCGCTGATCATCGACAACGTCGCCACGCACCTCGGCTTCATCAACGGCACCGGGCCCGACACCGTGGCCCGTTGCTCGGCGGTCCGGGCCTTGGCGCCGAACCAGAACCGGCTGCAGAACGGGATGCAGATCTTCTCCGGCGGCGTGCCGATCTTCCGCGGCTCCACCCAGATCGGTGGCATCGGCATTTCGGGCGACGGCATCGACCAGGACGACATGATCTCGTTCCTCGGCCTGCACAACGCCGGGGTGAGGCTCGGATCGGTCAACAATGCGCCCCTGGCCGTTCGATCCGACCAGATTCTGGTCGGCAATGAGGTGAAAGGGCGACTGCGCTTCGTGAGCTGTCCGTTCGCACCCTTCCTCGACACCAACGAACAGAACGTGTGTCAGGGGAAATAGGGATGCGCCTGGCTCACCTCCTCGCCGTCTCGGCGGCCTCGGCAGCGCTCCTGGCGCCGGCGTGCGCGCGCGCTCAGCAACCGGCGCCGGCCGAGGAGGCGCCGCCCGAGACAACGGCGCCGCCGGTCGACACCGCGCCGCTGGAGGGCCGTCGCCGGCCCGGTCAGCAGCCCGAGCTGCCGCCTCCGGTGCGGCAGGTGAACCCCGGCGCTGTGGCGCCGCCGCCCATGGCCGCCTTCCCTGAGGAGCTGATGGCGCTGCCGGACCGCTGGCGCCTGATCGAGGCGGTCGGGGTGAAATCGCGGTGGTGGGATCCCTATAACCAGAACACCTACAAGGCCGACCGGCCGATCTTCGGCACCGACAGCTGGTTCGTGCAGGTCAACGCGATCTCCGACACCGTCGTGGAACCGCGCAGCTTCCCGATCCCGGTCGGCGTGCAGACCACCGAGCGGCCGGGCAGTCTCGACGTCTTCGGCCGTTCCACCAGCCTGGTGTTCGCCCAGACGTTCCTCGTCGGCGCGGCCCTGATCGAGGGGTCCACGGCCTACCGGCCGCCGGACATCGAGCTGCGCGGTCTTCTGGCGTTCAACTTCAACTACGTCGACGTGCCCGAGAAGCGGGTGCTGAAGGTCCAGCCGTCGAAGGCCAGCCACCGTCGGGACGGCTTCATCGGGGTGCAGGAACTGTTCCTGGACTACCACCTGCGCAATGTCTCGGACCGCTACGACTTCGACTCCGTGCGTGTGGGCGTCCAGCCGTTCTCGTCGGATTTCCGCGGTTTCCTGTTCCAGGACAACCAGCTGGGCGTGCGCCTCTTCGGCAACCGCGACAACAACCGCTACCAGTACAACCTGGCGGCCTTCTGGCGGATCGAAAAGGATACCAACTCCGGACTGAACGACGTCACCCAGCGGCTGCGCGACGATTTCGTGTTCCTGGGCAACGTATATCGTCAGGACCTGCCGGTGGTCGGGTTCACCAGCCAGGCGATCGTGGCCTACAACCGCAACCGCGAGGGCAATGAGGTCCAGATCGACCACAACGGGTTCCCGGTGCGCCCGGCGCTTCTGGGCAATCTGCGGCCGCGTGACTACGACGTCGTCTACGTTGGCTACAACGGCGACGGCCATTGGGGCCGATACAACCTCACGACCTCGCTCTACGCCGCGATCGGCGAGGACCGGAACTCGGTCTTCACCAGCCGAAAGGCCAAGATCCGCGCCTTCTTCGCCGCCGCTGAGCCGTCGATCGATTTCGACTGGATCCGCGTCCGCGGAACGGCCCTCTACGCGAGCGGCGACGACAATCCGTACGACAACCGCGAGAAGGGCTTCGACGCCATCTTCGAGAACCCGCAGTTCGCGGGCTCCGACACCAGCTACTGGATCCGCCAGACGATCCCCTTCGCCGGCGGCGGCCGGGCCATCTTCGTGAACACCCGCAACGGGCTTCTGAACAACCTGCGATCCTCCAAAGAGGAGGGGCAGTCCAACTTCAACAATCCCGGGACGGTGATCCTCGGCGGCGGCGTCGACGCCGACATCACGGCGCATCTGCGGCTGACCGGCAATCTCAACTACATCGGCATGGCCACCACCGCCGTGGTGCGGGCCCAGCGCCAGGAAGGCTCGATCTCCCGCGCGCTCGGCTACGACGCCTCGGTGTCGGCGATCTATCGGCCCTTCGTGCAGCAGAACATCGTGTTCCGTCTGTCCGGGGCGGTGTTCCAGGCTGAGAAAGGGTTCAAGGACCTCTTCACCAACCGCGCGAAACGGGACCAGTACTATTCCGTGCTCGCGAACCTCATTCTGACGTTCTAGGGGCTGGCATGCGGGGCAAGGGCTTGATGCGGCTGGGACTGGGGGCGCTGGCGGCGCTGGCCTTCCTCGCGCCCTTCTCGCTGAACGCCAGCGAAGAGGAAAAGCCGGTCAAGCGCACCTATGTGCACGCGCCGCCGGCCCCCCTGACCCAGAGCGAGGCGGAGGTGGAGGCCAAGTCCGAAAGCTGCCTGGGCTGCCACACCAAGACCGACCGCATGAGCATGCACCAGACCCCGGCCGTCCGGCTGGGCTGCGTGGACTGCCACGGCGGCGACGCCAAGGTCGCGGTGGTCAAAGGGCTGGCGAAGACCGATCCGCGCTACGTGACGGCGCGCGACAAGGCCCACGTGCTGCCGAGGTATCCGAAGGCCTGGCACTTCCCGAGCTCGGCCAACCCGAAGCACGCCTACACGCTGCTGAACCGCGAGGCGCCGGAGTTCGTCCGCTTCGTCAATCCGTCGGACTACCGCGTGGCGCGTGAAGCCTGCGGCGCCTGCCACCTGGAGATCATCCAGAAGGCCGAGCGCTCGCTGATGTCTACCGGCGCGATGTTCTACGGCGGTGCGACCTACAACAATGGCATCCCGCCCCACCTGGGCAAGGATCTGCTGCCGGCCAAGAACTATGCGCTGGGCGAGGCCTACACGCGCGAGGGCGAGCCGGCCGCGATCCTGGCGGCCGGCGCCAAGCCGGGCACGGTGACGCCCGAGGAGGCTGCGCGAGGGGCCCGGCCGATCCTCTATCCGCTGCCGACCTGGCAGGTGACTCCGCCCGGCGACATCTTCCGCGTCTTCGAGCGCGGCGGGCGCAACATCAACGCGAACTTCCCCGAGATCGGGCTGCCGAACTCGCTGGGTGCGATCCAGCGTCTCGAGGAGCCTGGCCGGCCGGACATCCGCCAGTCGAACCGCGGACCGGGCACCGGCCTGCGCGTGGCGATCCCGGTGCTGAACGTCCACAAGACACGCCTGAACGACCCCTTCATGTGGTTCATGGGGACCAACGATCAGCCGGGCGACTACCGCACCTCAGGCTGCGCGGGCTGCCACGTGGTCTACGCCAACGACCGCGAGCCGCGTCACAGCCTGAACTACGCCCAGTTCGGCCGCGACGGGCAGACCCAGACCATCGACCCGGTCTACCGCGACGATCCGGAAAAGATGAAGGAGAAGGGGCACCCGATCCAGCACGCCTTCACACGGGCGATCCCGACGTCGCAGTGCATGAACTGCCACATGCACCAGCCGAACATGTTCGTGAACACCTACCTCGGCTACACGATGTGGGACTATGAGGTGGATGCGCCCTTCATGTGGCCGGAGCGGCAGCGCTATCCGACCATGGCCGAGATGCGCGAGGTGCTGGATCGCAACCCCGAAGGCGCCGCACCGCGTGGCCTGTGGGCGAACCTGGACTTCCTGCGCAACGTCTTCGACCTGAACCCGAAGCTGAAGAACACCCAGTTCGCCGACTACCACGGCCACGGCTGGAACTTCCGCGGCATCTTCAAGCGCGACCGCGAGGGCAACCTGCTGGACGCCGACGGCAAGATCGTCGATCCGAACGACCCCGAGAAGTGGCGCAAGGGCTCCGAACAAGCCTTCAACTGGCCGGGCTCCCAGCCCACCGCAGCCACCAACCCAGGCAAGGTGGTCCACATGATGGACATCCACGCCGAGGTCGGCATGCAGTGCGCCGACTGCCACTTCAGTCAGGACAGCCACGGCTCCGGCCAGATCATGACCGAGGTGGCCAACGCCGTTGAGATACGCTGCAAGGACTGCCACGGCACGGCCACCGAGTATCCGACCCTGCGAACCTCCGGCCCGAACGCCTCCAAGGAGGGCGCGGACCTGTCGATCCTGCGCAACCAGGACGGCCAGCTGCGCTTCGAGTGGCGCGAGCGGGGTGGGCGGCGTGTGCTGATCCAGCGTTCGATCATCGATCCCAAGCGCGAGTGGGACGTGAGCCTGGTGAAGAACTCCGTCGACCCTGCGAACGCAGACAGCCTGCACCCGTACAATCCCAAGGCCGCGCGCGCGAAGCTGATGGGCCGCATCAGCCAGAACGGCCGTCCGTTCCAGTGGGGACCCGGCGTGGCCCAGGGCGACCGGGCCCACAAGGACGAGGAGATGGAGTGCTTCGCCTGCCACACCTCGTGGACCACGGCGTGCGCCGGCTGCCACCTGCCGATCGAGGCCAACTGGAAGACCACGACCCACAAGTACGAGGGCGAGGAGACCCGGAACTACGCCACCTACAACCCGCAGGTGGCGCGCGACGAGATGTTCCAACTGGGCCGCCACCAGACCACCAAGGGTTCCACGGTGGCGCCCATCCGGTCGTCGTCCGCGCTGGTGCTCTCGTCGACGAACCTGAACCGCGAGCGCATCTACGTGCAGCAGCCGCCGATCTCGGCGGCGGGCTTCTCCAGTCAGGCCTTTGCGCCGCACTTCCCGCACACCGTGCGCCGCACCGAGACCAAGACCTGCACCGACTGTCACGTCTCGGCGGCCAACGACAACAACGCGATCATGGCCCAGCTGCTGCTGCTGGGGACCAACTTCGTGAATTTCGTCGGCCTCCACGCCTGGGTCGGTGAAGCCGATCACCTCGAGGCGGTCAGAGTGACGGAATGGAGCGAGCCGCAGGCGGTGTTCGGCTCGTACCTGCACCGTTACGCCTACCCCGACTTCTACAAGGCGCACGTCGAGAAGAACGGTCGCGAGCTGAAGTCTTGGATCCGCGGCGGGCCCTTCCCGAAGGGCGTCACGAAGCTGGTCGGCGGAGAGGAAGACTCAGCCGAGGACATCCGCAACATCGCTCACAAGGCCGGTGACGCCATCCGCTGCCTCCAGCAGCGCGGAGAGTACATGTATGTGGCCGAAGGGAAGGCGGGTTTCCGCGTCTACGACGTGGCTTCCATCGGCAACAAGGGCATCTCGCAGCGGATCATAACCGCGCCGCTGTCGCCGCTCGGCCAGGACGTGCGCGTCGACTCCAGGAACGCAACCTGCATGGCGCTGCCGACCAACCAGTCGATTGCGCCCGGCCGCAATACCGAGGCGTTCGCGAAGGCGAACCAGGAGCAGCGCTTCCTGCCGATCTACCACTATGCGGTGGTGACGGATGCCGAGGAGGGCCTGATCCTCGTCAACGTCGATGTGCTGAGCGACGGCGATCCGCGCAACAACAACCTCAAGCGTGCGCTCACCTGGAACCCCGGCGGCGTGCTGAACGGCGCGCGGCACATCACTCTCGCGGGCAGCATGGCCTACGTGGCCACGCCGAACGCCATCGTCGTTGTGGACCTCGCTGATCCCCTGAAGCCGCGGGTGGCCTCGACCCTGGCGGTCGCCGATCCGCGCGGGACCGCCGTACAGTTCCGGTATCTCTTCGTCACAACGGCCCGTGGGCTGGAGGTCGCCGACATCACCCGGCTGGACAGTCCGGTCCTGGTTCCGGGGGCGACGGTCCCGCTCGCCGATGCGCGCCGGGTCTACGTCGCGCGCACCTATGCCTATGTGGCGGCGAAGAAGGACGGCTTGGTCATCGTGGACGTGAAACGCCCCGACCGTCCGACGATCTACCAGAAGGTCGACTTCGGTGGCCGCTTGAATGACGCCGAGGACGTAGTCGTCGCGTCCACCAACGCTTCCGCCTTTGCGTATGTCGCCGACGGGGCGAACGGGCTGAAAGTGATCCAGCTCATGAGCCCGGAGAGCCAGCCCAACTTCTACGGCTTCTCTCCTGCGCCCAAGCCGGAACTCATCGCATGGGCGAAGACTCCTTCGGCGGCGCTCGCCCTCTCCAAGGGCCTGGATCGCGACCGCGCGGTGGACGAGACCGGCGGCCAGATCGCCATCTTCGGCCGCCTCGGCTCCCGACCCTTCACCCGCGAGGAGATGGAGAAGCTGTTCTTCAAGGACCGCTGGGACCGCCTCTACACCGTCTCAGACGACCTCGACCTCGCGTCCTTCATCGGGGGCGGCATGCGGCGGGCGAGCCGGTAGGGAACCGGGGGCGAGGGTCCAAGGAGGCGCCGCAGTCGCTGCCAAACCGCCCGCGCCCCCGACGTGGTAGCCTGTGTGATCCCCGAGAAGCTTCACCCGCCCCTTGAGCATCGGAGGGCGACTACCCCTCGACCGTGTAGGCCGGTATCGGGACGGGGACGCCCTTGAGGTCGATCTCGCCGACCGGGCGGATGGGGATGTCGCGGTTCTTCGCCAGCTTCAGCGTGGCGTTGGAGAACAGGATCCGCGTGTTGAAGGTCTTGTTGGCCGCTTCGAGCCGCGCGGCGATGACCACCACCTCGCCGTACGCCGTGTAGTTGAACCTGCGCTCGCCGCCAAAGTTGCCGACCATGCCGATGCCGGACGAGATTCCCATCCGGGTGACGCCGAACGGCACGCCGTTGGCCAGCATCTTTTCGCGGATCTCGTCGGTCCACACGCGAATCTCGCGCGCGCAGGCGATGGCGCGGTCGGCATGGTCGGGGTGGGTGACCGGCGCACCGAAGATCGCGATGACGCCGTCTCCGGTCATCTTGTCGATCATCGCCTCGTGCTTCCAGAGGATCTCCAGCATCCCGCCGAGGTACTCGTTGATCACGTTGGTGAACGTGGCGAGGTCGAGGCTGGCCACCATGTTCGAGAAGTTTTCGAGGTCTGAGATCATCACCGTGATCTCGCGCTCCTCGGCGCTGATCGTGACGCTGTCCTGCCCTTCGACCATGCGGTCGATGACCTGGGGTGCGAGATAGCGCTCCAGGGTCGAGGAATAGAACGCCCGCTGGCTCTGCAGCTCGGCCGCCGCCAGCCGGGAGAGCACGAAGAAGCCGACCGCGAAGCTGACCGCAGGGGTCACCATGGGCGCCATGAAGGCGAAGTACCGGTAGAGGGCGAAGGCGGCGACGCTGACCGAGCCAAGGCCCACCGCCACGATGATGATCGACAGCCACCAGCGCTGGGTCGAGCGACCGAGCGCCGCGCCCAGCAGCGCGGCCGCCAGAACCAGCGCGATCTGGGCCATGTAGTTCGGCTTGATCACCTTGTCGCCGGTGCGCATCTGCGAGAGGGCGTGGGCGTGTATCTCGACGCCCGGCGTGCCCGCCTGATGGCCCCGGAGGAACCGCAGCGGCGTGCCGTGGGTGTCGTCCTTCAGCACGCCCTCGGAGCTGGCCGAGCGTGTCACCCGGCCGATCAGGACGATCTTGTCCTTGAAGAACGCTTCCGGCAGCACCGGTGCGAAAGCGGCCGAGAATGACGGCCCGATGGCCCCGGAGTTCTCGGCGGTGACGTTCGGATCCGGCTTGCGGTAGCGGATGTCGAAGGTCTTAGTCGGCGGATCGACACCGATGGCCCGCGCCGTCTCCGCGCCCAGGGACCACAGCCCCGGCTTCGGGTCGTAACGGCGCATCACATCGTCCCAATCGGACGAGATCAGGGCGCGGGCGTCGGCGTAGCGCACGCCCTTGACGATCGGGTAGTCGACGCCGGCCTTCAGCGCCGGGTCCACGGCCACGATCACCGGGGTCTTCAGACCGGCGACCTTGGACTGGAAGGCCTGGTACTCGGCGTCGCTGGCCCAGGTGTCCAGCAGGTAGTCGACGAGGATCGCCTTGGCGCCCTTGTTGGCGACGGCCTGAATGACGTCGCCCAGCCAGATCTTGTCCATGGGTGACAGGCAGTGGCAGGGCGAGGCGTCGCGCATGGCGTTCAGCGCCTCGTCGTCGATCTTGACGATTACGAAGTCGGGCTGCGCGGCCGGCGCGGCGATGGACTCGCGCAGGTCGTAGAGGAAGTTCTCGACGAAGCGGAACGGCGTGGTCTGGCCGATCCCGAGCGCAATGGCCGCGGCCATGAGCGAGACGATCGCCCCGACCAGAATCTCGGCCAGCCTCTTGCCGCCCGCTTGTCGAAGCCGTTCGACAAGGGCCAGCAGGCCTTTCCGGGCCGGCCCGGGCAAAGCCTAGTCCCTACGGAAGGGGAAGTTGTAGGTGACCGCGGGCGCGTATTCGCCGGCGACGCACATGTGGGTGATCAGCTCGCCCCCCGTCGCCATGATCAGCGCGTAACCCGGCGGTTCCTCCACCAGGATCTCGCGCCCGTCGGGATGGCGCATGTCCACGGAGGTGAGATCGAGGGTCAACTGGATCGATGTGGCCGGCGCCGCCACGACGGACCGGTTTGCGAAGGCGCCCACATAACCGCGATGCAAATGACCGCAGACCATGACGCGCACCTGCGGACGGTCACGGACCGCATCGGCAAGACGCTGTGTCCATTCGGCGCCGGGCGGCGGGTCCATCCACTGGATGCCGGAGGGGATCGGCGGATGGTGGAGAGCCACGACCGTGGGCTGGTCCGGCGCCTCGTCCAATGTCCGGGCGAGCCATGCGGCGCGCTGGTCGCAGAAGCCGCCGTCGTTCTGGCCCTCCTCGAGTGTGTCGACGACCACGACCCGCATCTCGCCGAAGTCCACGGCGTACTGCAGGAAGCCGTTCTCGTCCTTCTGGGCCGTGGGGCCTTCGAACAGCTCGAGGAAGGGCGCGCGGGCGTCGTGGTTGCCGAGACCGAAGTAGATCGGGATCTCGCAGTCCTCGAGCACCTTCTTCAGCTCGACGTATTCCTCGAACTCGCCGCGGTCGACCAGGTCGCCGGTGGCGATGATGGCGGTGGGCCGTGGGCGCAGGCCATGGATCGCGCGCAGCACCTGACGCAGGCGCAGTTCGTTGCGCCGCCGGTTCAGTGGGTCCTGATCCGTCGTGACGTGCAGGTCAGTGATCTGCGCGATAGTCAAATCGAACCCGCCTCCAAGGCTCGTCCCCACTCGTATGTACGCGAACTCATCGGCGGCGGATGACCAGGTTGCGGATCTCGGTCATGTCCTCCATTGCGAAGCGGACGCCCTCACGACCCAGACCTGAATCCTTCACCCCGCCATACGGCATGTTGTCGACGCGGTAGCTCGGGACGTCCCCGATCACGACCCCGCCGACGTCCAGCCGATCCCATGCTTCGAGCATCTTGAAAAGGTCCCGCGTGAACACGCCGGCCTGCAGCCCGAACTTGCTGTCGTTCACCTCGTCGAGGGCGTCGGAGAACTTCGAGAACTTCGACAGGATCGCCACCGGGCCGAACGCCTCCTCGGTGGCCAGCGCGCAGGTCCTTGGCACCCCGTCGAGCAGGGTGGCCTCCAGCATGGCGCCGTCCCGCTTGCCGCCCACCAGCAGCTTCCCGCCGGCGCCGATCGCCTCCTGGATCCAGTTGTCGAGGCGACGCGCCTCCTTCTCGTCGATCATCGGACCGACGAAGGTGGACTCCTCGTGCGGGTCGCCGGCGATCAGCGTCCTGGTCTTGGCGACAAGGCGCGCCTTCAGGTCCTCGTAGATGCTCTCGTGGATGATGATCCGCTGCACGCCGATGCAGGACTGGCCGGACTGGTAGAAGGCCCCGAAGATGATCCGCTCGACGGCATCGTCGAGGTCGGCGTCGGCGTCGACGATGACCGCGGCGTTGCCGCCTAGTTCCAACACCACCTTCTTCTTGCCGGCCTTGGCCTTCAGGTCCCACCCGACGCCCGGTGAGCCGGTGAAGGAGAGCAGCTTCAGCCGATCGTCGACGGTGAAGAGGTCGGCCCCGTCCCGCTGCGCCGGGAGGATCGAGAAGGCGCCCTTGGGCAGGTTCGTCTCGGCCAGGATCTCGCCCATGATGATGGCGCCCAGCGGCGTGCGCGAGGCGGGCTTCATCACGAACGGGCAGCCGACGGCGATGGCCGGCGCGATCTTGTGGGCCGCCAGGTTCAGCGGGAAGTTGAAGGGGCTGATGAACGAGCAGGGGCCGATCGGCACCCGCTTCCACATGCCCTGATAGCCCTTGGCGCGCGGCGAGATGTCGAGCGGCTGAACCTCGCCCAGCATCCGCACACTCTCTTCCGCGGCGATGCGGAAGGTGTCGATCAGACGGGTGACCTCGCCGCGAGAGTCGCGGATCGGCTTGCCCGCCTCGATGCAGAGCGCGTACGCCAGCTCGTCGAAGCGCTCCTGGAAGCGGTCGACGCAGTGCTGAAGCACGTTCTGCCGCTCGTAGGACGGCATTTGCGCCATCGGTTCGGCCGCCTCGACGCAGGCCGCGATGCCGGCGTCGATGATCTTGGCGTCGGCCAGGGCCACCCGCGTGGCCACCTCGCCGGTGTATTTGTCGGTGACCTCGAGGTCCTCGTTGGGCTGCTGGGCCTCGTTGGCGAGGTACAGCGGATACCTCGCCTTCAGGGAGGTCTGGAGCATGGGGTTTCGCCTTTGCGCCGGACCGCCGCCCTAGAGGGCCGCGCTCAGTTCCTTGATCTGCTTGTTGAGGATCGGATCGTTGTCCGAATAGTCCACCGGGCAGTCGATCAGGTTGACGCCGGGCGTATCCAGGCAGCCGCGCAGCACCTTCGGCAGCGACGCGGCGGAGTCGATGCGGAAGCCGTTGGCGCCATAGCTCTTGGCGTACTCGACGAAGTCCGGGTTGCCGTACGTCAGACCCCAGTCGGCGAAGCCCATGTTGGCCTGCTTCCAGCGGATCATGCCGTAGCTGTTGTCGTTGAGGATCAGCACCGTGATGTTGAGCTTCAGGCGAACCGCGGTCTCCATCTCCTGGCTGTTCATCATGAAGCCGCCGTCGCCGCAGATCGCCAGGACCTTGCGGTTCGGATAGACCATGTTGGACGCCATGGCCGACGGAAGGCCCGCGCCCATGGTCGCCAGCGCATTGTCCAGCAGCACGGTGTTGGGCATGTAGGCCGGGTAGTTGCGCGCGAACCAGATCTTGTAGACCCCATTGTCGAGGCAGATGATGCCGTCGCGCGGCATGGCCTCGCGGATCTGCGCCACCAGGTACTGCGGATAGATCGGGAAGCGGGTGTCGGTGGCCGGCTTGGCGGAATGCTCGACCTCCGCCGCGCGCGCCTTCAGCATCGGCCCGAAGTCCCAGGTGGACTGGGGCAGGATGTCTTCCTTGATCTGCCAGATGGCGTTGCCGATGTCGCCGATCACCTCGTAGTGGGGGAAGTAGACCGGATCGACCTCCGCCGAGCGGAAGTTGATGTGGATCACCTCGGTGCCGCCCTCGCGCATGAAGAACGGCGGCTTTTCGATCACGTCGTGGCCGACGTTGATGATCAGGTCGGCGGCTCCGATGGCCCGGTGCACGAAGTCGCCCGCCGAGAGCGCGGCGCAGCCCATGAACTTCGGGTTGGTTTCGTCAACGACGCCCTTGCCGAGCTGGGTCGAGACGAACGGGATGCCGGTCTTCTCGATGAACTGAGTGAGCATCCGGCTCGTCATCGTGCGGTTAGCGCCGGCGCCGATCACCAGGATGGGGGCCTTGGCCTGCTCGATGCGCTTGGTCGCGGCGCGGATCGACTTCTCGTCGGCGATGGGACGGCGCGCGTTGCTCTTGGCGAGCGGCGTGGCGTCGGTGTGCTCGTCGGCGATGTCCTCGGGGAACTCGATGTGGACGGCCCCCGGCTTCTCCTCCTGCGCGAGGCGGAACGCCTCACGGATGCGCGAGGGAATGTTGTCGGACGAGGCCAGCTGGTGAGTGAACTTGGTGATCGGCTTCATCATGTCGACCACGTCGAGAATCTGGAATCGGCCCTGCTTCGACTTCTTGATGGGCTTCTGGCCGGTGATCATCATCATCGGCATGCCGCCCAGCGTGGCGTAGGCCGCTGCGGTGACGAAGTTGGTGGCGCCAGGACCCAGGGTCGCGACGCAGACGCCGGCCTTGCCCGTGTGGCGGCCGTAGGTGGCGGCCATGAAGCCCGCGCCCTGTTCGTGGCGGGTCAGGATCAGCTTGATCTTCTTGGATCTCGAGAGGCTGTCCAGGAAGTCCAGGTTTTCCTCGCCCGGGACGCCGAAGACATATTCGACCCCCTCTTCCTCGAGGCAGGTCACGAACAGATCCGAAGCCTTGGCCGCCATAACTAGTCCCCCAACCGCAGGAAACGAGTTGTCGCAAATTCCGCAGGCTTGTGAAGGGGAAAAGGCCACACGATCAGGCTACCTGCACGATTGCGCTTTGCTTGCGGCTCGGGTTCATTGGGCCGCCAGATCAAATGAGCGCCGGCGGGGGCCGGCGTCAGGGGGACCCACATGGCGGTAAGCGATCACGTCGACCTTCCGGCGTTCATCGAGGGCGTGAAGAAACGCAATCCGGGGCAGCCGGAATTCGTCCAGGCGGTGCAGGAAGTCGCCGAGGACATCTTCGACTTCATCCAGGACAAGGAGCAGTACCACAAAGCCCAGATCCTGCGCCGGATCGCCGAGCCGGATCGGGTGGTGAGCTTCCGGGTCTGTTGGGAGGACGACCGCGGCAACGTGCGTGTCCAGCGCGCCTGGCGCGTCCAGAACAACAACGCCATCGGCCCCTACAAGGGCGGCATCCGTTTCCACCCGTCGGTGACGGAAGGGACGCTGAAGTTCCTGGCCTTCGAGCAGACCTTCAAGAACGCCCTCACGGGCCTGCCGATGGGCGGCGGCAAGGGCGGATCGAACTTCAATCCGAAGGGCAAGTCCGACAACGAGGTGATGCGCTTCTGTCAGAGCCTGATGAACGAGCTCTACCGCTACATCGGCGCCGACATCGACGTGCCGGCCGGCGACATCGGCGTGGGCGCGCGCGAGATCGGCTACATGTTCGGCCAGTACAAGCGCCTGACCACCGAATTCACCGGTGTGCTCACCGGAAAGGGCCTCGAGTACGGCGGCTCGCTGATCCGCACGGAAGCCACCGGATACGGCGCGACCTACTTCCTGCAGAACATGCTCAAGACCCAGGGCAAGGACATCGAGGGCCACTCGGTGGTCATCTCCGGCTCCGGCAACGTCGCCACCCATGCGGCCGAGAAGTGCAACGCGCTGGGCGGCAAGGTTCTGACGCTCTCGGACTCGGAGGGCTTCATCTATGACCCGGCGGGCATGACCCAGGAGAAGATCGACTGGGTGAAGGACCTGAAGAACAAGCGCCGCGGGCGCATCAGCGAGTACGCCAAGGAGTTCAAGGGGTCCGAGTTCCACGCCGGGAAGACACCCTGGGGCGTGAAGTGCGACCTGGCGCTGCCGTGCGCGACCCAGAACGAACTGCTCGGCCCGGACGCCGACACCCTGCTCGCCAACGGCTGCATCGCGGTCTCGGAAGGCGCCAACATGCCCACAAACCTGGACGGCGTGCACAAGTTCAAGGCCGCGGGCATCCTGTTCGCACCCGGCAAGGCGGCCAACGCCGGCGGCGTGGCGGTCTCGGGCCTGGAGATGAGCCAGAACTCGGCGCGCATCTCGTGGAAGGAAGCCGAGCTGCAGAACCTGCTGCAGGACATCATGGCCGGCATCCACGCGCGCTGCGTCGAGTATGGCGGCCGTCCGGGTTCCAAGGTCACCGACTACGTCCGCGGCGCCAACATCGCCGGCTTCAAGAAGGTCGCCGACGCCATGCTGGCCTTCGGGGTGGTGTGATCCGCCTGATCTTGTGAGCTCTTGGGCCGTCCGGGAGACCGGGCGGCCCTTCTCGCTTCAGTGCCCCCCTTCGACCCAGGACACGCCGGCGGCCTTCAGGGCCTCGGCAAGGGCCGCCTCGAGGTCCAGCGCTTCCCAGCGGCGCATGGGGTTCAGGTGTGCGGTCAGCTCCGGCAGTAGCCGCACGCCGAACCGGCGGGCCGCGCCGCTCGCCTTGTAGCCGGCCTTGTGCTGGTCGAAGCGCAGGTCCGGGTCGCGCCAGGTCTGGCCCACGTAGGCGCCCCAGGGCGCGGCGCGGCGGATGTCGTGCAGCAGGACCACATAGACCGAGTGGCCGGCCCCGCGCGCCCCGCGCGTGGTCGCTCTCAAGGTGCGCGCCGCGCGTTCGGCGGCCGCCAGCCAGTCCGGGCCGGACTCGTGGAACACCGGGACTCAAGGACCCCGCAGGCCGATGATGTTGCCCTCCGGGTCGACCACGTCCCAGTCGCCCCACGGGCGCTGGATCAGCTCGACGCCCAGGGCCTTCAGGCGCGCAACTTCGACGCCCACGTCGGCCACGGCGAACGAAAGCTTGCAGGGATGCTGTGCTCGCGGCTCGGGCGGCGTTGCGACCTCGATCGACCGGGCGATGGGCGCCGGAATGGCGTGCAGGGCGAAATCCACGCCGCCGACTTCGAACGCCACCCAATCGGGCAGGCGGGTCGCCTCGATGGGCCGAAGGCCGAGGATGTCGCGGTAGAAGCGGACCATCCGCTCCAGATCGACTGCGAAGATCATCGCGCCCGCGAACTTCATGATCATCCCGCCAGGAGACAGTTGCGGTGAGCTAGCCGCGCCTGCGAACTGAGCGCAACAGCCCGAAGGAGGCTTGCAGCTTGGCCTATGTGTATCTGTTCGCCGCCATCGTCTCCGAGGTGGTCGGCACGACGTTCCTCAGGAGTTCGGAGGGCTTCACCAGGACGGCGCCCTCGCTCATCACGGTCGTCGGCTACGGCCTGGCGTTCTACTTCCTGTCGCTCACGCTGAAGACCATCCCGACGGGGGTGGCCTATGCCATTTGGTCTGGGATCGGGATCGTGCTGATCACCGGCGTCGCGTGGATATTCCAGGGCCAGAAGCTGGACGCCCCGGCGTTGGCCGGCATGGGCCTGATCGTGGCCGGAGTGGTTGTGCTGAACGTCTTCTCGAGGACCACCGCGCACTGAAGAGGGCGCCGCGTGAGCGGCGCCCTCCAGCAACGGTTCGACCGGAAGCCTAGCGGCGATAGCCGTAGCCGTGGTTCTCGTAGCGGTAGTTGTCGTAGCCGTACGGATTGTACGAACGACTGTAGCGGTTGTCATACCGGCGGTGGTCACGGGCGTAGCTGTAGGCAGGATACGACTGCCGGTAGCGGTAGCCGCTGCGGTAGTGCTTGCGGTCGTTGCTCTTGTCGGCCGCGACGCCGAGCGCTGCGCCGGCCAGTGCGCCGATGGCGACCGAGTCGCCGTTGCCGTTGCCGACCGCGGCGCCGGCGACCCCGCCCAGGATCGCGCCCAGGATGGCGCTCTCGGTCTTCGACGTGCCCGCAGCCGCCTGGCTCGCGGGAAGCGCCACGGCGCCGGCGACGGACAGGGCCATCGCCGCCTTCATCATCTTGCTGGTCATGGCTCCAAACTCCTTGTTGCCTGCGCCGACCCAGGGGAGGGGGGCGACGTTGGAGCCAGTTCTAAAGGTCGGGGCCTGAACCCAATCGGAGGGCCCCGTTCATGTGCACGTCAGGTAGATGGACGGCAGCTGACTAGCGCGTTTTCGCCGCGTTTCGCGCGCCGGCCGCGCGGATCAGCGCCTTGAAGGCGGCCTCGTCCAGCTTCGCCCCTTCCGGGAGATCCAGCGCCCGGCGGGTGGCTCCCTCAAGGCTGGAGTTGAACAGGCCATTGGGGTCGGGCAGGGCCGCACCGTGGGCGAAGGTGAGCTTGACCGCCTTCTTGTAGACCTCCCCGGTGCAGATGATGCCGGCGTGCGACCACACCGGCACGTTCCACTTCCACTCCTCGACGACACCTGGATCGGCGTCGCGGATGAGAGCGCGGACCCGGGCCAGGGTCTCGCCGCGCCAGTCGCCGAGCTCGGCGATGCGCTGGTCGATCATGTCGGAGGCGGTCTGTCCCGGCGGGATCTCGCTCTTCTTCGGCATCGCAGCCTCCTCAGCTCATCCAGCCGGGCAGGGCGGCGGCCTGCCGGATCCAGTCGGCCATCTGCGCTTCGTCCAGGTCGTCTTCGTGCACGTCGATCCAGCGGCCCTCCTTGCTCTTGCCGCCCGCTGGAGGCGGCTGGAGCTCGACGCCCTTGAAGAACGTCACCTTCACCGCCCGTGTGAAGACGTGGAACGAGACGAACCAGCCGCGCCCTTCCAGGCCATAGAAGGGCGAGTTCCACTTCACAGCCTTCCTTACGTCTGGGACCGTGCGCACGATCAGAGCATCGAGCCGCTCGCAGACACCGCGCCTCCAATCGGGCACGGCGGAGATGTAGGCCTGCACGGGAGCCTCGCCGTCGCCCTTGGCGATCTGTGGGTTGCCGCCGGCCAGCAGGACGACCTTGTCGCCCGCCGCCATGGCCTCAGCCCCTGAAGCCCGCGGCGTAGCGGCGCGGCTTGACGCAGCGGGCCGGCTCCTTGGCGTCCCAGCGCAGCACGTCAAGACCGCGGTCGTTGGGCTCGCAGGCGGCGACGCCCGGGGCGTGGAAGCTGTGGCATGTCTTGCAGTCAGCCGGCGCCGAATCCGCCTTCGTCGCCTTTGGATTGCCGTGGCAGGTATCGCACTGGGCCTTGTCGGGCTGCAGCAGGTCGTGCGCGTCGGAGGAGACCCGCCAGAGCGGGGCCGCAGGATTGGCCTTGAGAGCAGGCGACTTGTGGCAGTCGCGGCAGACGATCTCGTCGACCGACTTGGCGCCGTGGGCGTCGATCGCATGGTTGAAATCGCCGCGGGGCATGAAGTTCTGCGACAGGTGCGTGGGAGCCACGACGGGCATGGCGCCGTTCCAACTGATCGTGTGGCAGTCGACGCACATGCCGCCGGCCGAGAACGCCGAGCGGAAGATCCCGCCGCCACCGCCGTAGTTGGCGTCGAGGAAGGCCTTCACCTTGGCGGGCTCTTCGTGGGGCAGGCTGACCAGCCGGCCGGCGCTGTTGCGCGTGAAGGCCAGCGAATGGCACGCCTCGCAGGCGTCCTCCATGACCACAGGCTTGAAGCCTTCTCCCTGCCGTTGGTGGCACGAGGCGCAGGTGACGGGCGAGGATCCGCGACGCGCGCGGCCCAGCGCCACGGCCTGCCGCGCCGGTCCGCCCAGCGGATCCAGGTGCAGGTCGTGCGGGAAGATCAGGCCGGTTTCCTCGCGTGGGTTCGAGGACAGCCACATGCGCGCGGCCGGCTGCTCGCCGCCGCCGCGGGTGACCAGTGGGCGGAACTTCGGATGCTTGTTCCAGTCCGGCGTGTCGATCAGCGTGGTGTCGCTGAGGCGCATCTTCAGCTGGGCGTGGCAGGTCTCGCACTCGCGCACGGTGATCAGCGTCGGCTTCAGCTGTCGCGGCCCGGCCGCGGCCTGCTGATTGGTCTGGCCGGCTTTCTTGGTGTGCTCGATGTGGCAGCTGCCGCAGCGGTCGTCGGGGTGGTTGAACACCGCCTGGATGCGGCTGACAAAGCCGTCCTTCCCGGCCGGCGAGCCCTTCTGCAGACGCTTGTGCACGTCCTTGACGTCCACTCCGGCCGCGGCGTGCTCGGCCACCCAAACGGGCCGGAACTCGCTGCCCAGGCTCTTTACGCGATCGTCGCGAGCGGCCAGTGCGGCCTCGCCCGTCGGGCCGTGGCAGGACAGGCACGCCGCGTCGCGCACCGAGACGAAGGCCTTCTGGTGGCAGGCCCCGCAGTCGTCCTCGAGGAAGGCATGGGCCTGGCTGAGGGGCCCCGAGGACCACTGCTGGTCGGGCCGGATCTTGCCGCCCTGGAAGAGTCCCATGCCGAACGCCGGGATCAGCAGGCAGATCAGCAGGAAGCCCGCACCGAAGATCCAGGCCATTCGCCGGCGGCCGAAGAACCGCGCCCGCAGCGAGAATATCGAGGGACTGGCGACCTCGTCCGCCACGTCGCGGGTCACCACGATGACGATGTCGCCGGCCTCGTTGACGTCGAAGCTCAAGTGGTAGTCACCGAAGGTGACCTCGGGTTTGGAGCCGGCGTTGAAATCGGCGGTCTTCACGGTGCGGCCGCCGATCCCGAACGTGCCGAGGCCGACCGACTCCACCGAAACGCGGCCGTCGCCGAGGGCGCGGATCTTGGCGTGATGGAGTTCCACGGACAGGTCGGCCAGGACGATGCCGTTGTCCGGCGCGCGGCCCACATAGAGGTCTGGGCCAGCCGCCTTGCGCTCGCGAACGATCGGATCTCCGCCGCCGGCGCGCTGAGTGATTAGCCTGAGCTGGAAGTCCTGGGCCATCTCACCAGTACAGGAAGACGCTGACGATGTGCGCCAGGAGCGCCGCCAGCAGGGCGAAGGTGGCCGGAATATGGATGAACAGCCAAGCTTCCAATAGCGCGGTGATGCGCATCTGTCGCCTGGCGAGCGCGAGAGTCTCCGCTTTCGCGCGCAGAAGTCGATCGACCTCCCGCAGGTTCTCGGTCTGCCCCCCGGCCCGAATCAGCGGCTGCAGGCGGTTGATCGACTGGGTCGTGGCGCAGCCACCGTAGAAGCCGAGGAGGCGCGTCCAGAAGCCGCCGCCGATCTCGGTGTCCTCGATGGCGTGGCGCACGATCGCGGCCGCCTCGCGGTCGAGCGGCTGGGCGGCGTTGTGCAACTGGGCGTCCAGGCTGGCCAGATCGTCCAGCATCTTGCGCCGGGTGGTCTCGCCGCGGTTGCCGTGCAGCCGCCGCGGCAAGGTGGCGTAGCCCCAGATCCCGAAGACGCCGGAAGCGATCACCAACAGCATCAGGCCGTAGGCGGCCGTGTGGACGTTCCAGCCGAACTGGAAGCCCGTGTGCAGCGTGCCCAGGATGACCAGCGACAGGCCGAGGTAGACGTGTGCCGAGACCCACGCCTTCAGCGAGTAGTAGGTGTCCTGCACCATGCGCTTGCGCAGGCCCAGACACGACAGCCAGACGATCAGGCCCGCGCTGACAGTCCCCAGGATGTAGCCGAGCCAGGTGCCTCCGCTCGGCGGCTCACCGCCGGTCCGGGCCGCCTCGCGGTCCACCCAGACGTAAGCGGCGATGGCGGCGACCGACAAGGCAAGGGCGATCCAGAGCCAGCGATAGCTCTTGTGCCGCAGGAACCCTTCATGGGTCCGCTGACGGACGCGACCAGTCTGTACCCGCCCCCCGACGTCCGCCACGACCTAACTCAAGCTCCCTCCAGCCTCGCCACCGACAGGAAGGCGTCCGGCGACACCCGGATCGCAGCTCCCGTCGGACATGCCCGTACGCAGGCAGGTCCCCCGGACTTACCTGAGCACATGTCGCACTTGATCGCGAGCTTTGGAGACTCGCCGCCACCCTTCGCGTGCTTCTTGCGCCAGGCGTAGTCCGGCTGGCCCGGCCCCGGGCCCATGCCGAACAGCATCCACTGGAACAGATTCGGCTTCGGCGGCGGCGGCTTGTCCATCTGGATCACGCCGTAAGGGCAGGCGCGCTGGCAGTTGCCGCAGCCGATGCACGTGTCCTGGATGAAGACCTCGCCGTCCGGCCCGCGCCGGATGGCGTTGGGCGGGCAGTCGGTCATGCAGTGGGGATGCTCGCAGTGGCGGCATGACGTCGGCACGTGGATGTCGGCGAAGGTGGTGCCGGCCTCGCGGTTCAGGCGCGACAGGCCGTCGTGCGAGTCCGCACAGGCCTTCTCGCAATTGTCGCAGCCGACACAGAGGCTCTCGTCGATCAGCAGCACGTCCGTGGCTTCGCCAATGCCCTGCTTGATCAGGAAGCTGGCGACGGAGGAGTACATGTCGACGGCGCCGCCGAACTTCTCCTTCTGGCTCTCGATATAGCGATTGACCTCCTGGCGTGAGGCCATCTCCTCGCGCAGCATCTTGGCGACGGCGGGTTTCTTCTCCATCAGCTTGCGGAACGGCTCCGCCGGGAGCTTCACGACCTGGCTGCGGATCGCGGCCTTCACGGTGGCGTAGCGGGGCTCGCGTTCCAGCAACGCCATCTCGCCCGAGTAGGCGCCGGCCGGGACGTAGGACAGGAACACCGGCTTTCCGCCAATGGTCTTCTCCACGACCATCGAGCCCGAGCGGATGATGTACAGGTCGTCCGTCATCTCGCCTTCGGTGATGATCGCTTCGCCCGGCTTCACCTCGAGGACCTGCGCGCCGTCGAGCACGTCCCTGATGTCCTCGGTCGTCAGGCCTGCGCGGAAGATCTGCAGGATCTGGCGCTCGGTGGTGATGCGGTTGACCGCCTCGCGGGCCTCGTCGACCTGGGCCATCAGCTTGAGCGCCGCCATGCGGGGAATTTCGACGCAGATCGTATCCTCGTCGGCGCGGATCGTGGCGCCGCGGCGACGGCCGGAGATCAGGCCCACCTCTCCGAAGATCGAGCCCTTCTCGATCCGCGGGCCGACGGAGGGGTTCTTCGGGTCGACCTCGACCCGAACCTTGCCCTGGGCGATTCCGAACAGGGACGACCCGATGGCGTTCTTCTCGAAGATCGCCTCGTCCTTCTTGTAGGCCCGCACTTCGCTGTCGAGCAGGAACTCGCGCATCTGCAGCGAAGACAGCGCGTTCAGGATTTCCACTTCCTTGGAGAGGAACTCCAGCCACTGGGCGACCGAGCGGTTGCCGGGCAAGCCCTTCAGCTTGGCCTCCAGGATGGGTTCGTCGGCCGGCTTCAGGTCGGTGGCGCCGCAGATGAACTCCACGACGTCATAGCCCTGGTTCATGCAGTGCTTGATCAGCGGATAGCCGGCCAGCGCGCCGATGACATAGATGCCGGGTTTGCTGGCGCTCTCGAAGGTGGGGGTGAGCGTCGGGAAGGCGGTGCGCGCCTCCGAGGCGAAGGCGACCCCGGCGGCCTCGACGAACTTGCGCGGCGGGGCCGCGCCCATGCGCGCGATGATCCGGTCGCACTTGAATCGTTCCTGCCCCTGAGGCGTGTCGACGGTGATGAAGCCGGGCTCGACCTGGGCGGTGTTGGCCTCGGTGATGACCCGCATCCGGCCGGCGTCGCGCGCCGCGAGCAGGGCGTCGACGTTCGGCTTCTTGGCGGTGGGGAAGTCGGCGCCGCGGTTCAGCAGCGTCAGCGTGTTGTTTTGTCCGGCATCCTCGATCAGGCCGAGCGCATTCTCGATGCCCGCGTCGCCGCCGCCGATCACGACGATGTGCTCGTCCGTGTACTCGCCCGGGTCATCCAATTGGTACTGCACGTGCGGCAGGTCGCCGCCCGGGCACCGCAGCAGGTTCGGGTTGCCCTGGGTCCCGACGGCCAGGATCACGTTCTCTGCCTGAATGACGTCGTTGTTCGTCAGGGTGATCTTGAAGTCGCCCTTGTCGCCCTCGATGGCCTTCACTTCGGCGTGGTAGCGGACGTTGACGCCGGACTTGCGGGCGTCTTCATCCCAGGTCGAGAGCACCAACTCGCGCTTGCCCGCATCGAACTCGCAGTCCGAGCGCAGCACCAGCGCGCTCGGGGTGGCCATGACGTGCTTGCCCTTCTGGTAGCGGTAGATGGTGTCGGAGAGGTGGTCGGTCTTCTCCAGCACGATGTGGGACACGCCCTTCACCGCGGCCCGGCAAGCTGCGCTGAGCCCCGCGGGGCCTGAGCCGATCACCGCAATCTTGAACTTCTCAGCCATGTTACCCCCGCGACCTGGCCAAAGGCCGCACCCCTTACTGCTTCACGCGCACTGTACGCTTTGGCTACTCTAGCATTTCCGGGCCCGGATGGACGCGCTACCACGCGCCGCAGGGGTAGGGGAGCACAAAGTCCATGGCGGCGGAAGTCGGTCAGTTCGCACTGATCCTCGGATTATTGCTGGCCACAGTGCAGGCGTTCACGCCGCTGTGGGGCGCGCACCGCGGCGAATCCACACTGATGGCCCTCGGTCGCTCGGCTGCAGTCCTGCAGGCAGGCTTCGTGATCCTCGCTTTCGCCTGCCTCGCCTACGCCTATGTGAGCATGGATTTCTCGGTGGCGCTGGTGGCCAGCCACAGCCACACGACCCAGCCGCTGGCGTACCGCTTCGCCGCCACCTGGGGCAGCCACGAAGGCTCGATGCTGCTCTGGGTGCTGGTCCTCAGCATCTACGGCGGCGGCATCGCTCTCTTCGGCCAGAGCCTGCGCGAGACGCTGCAGGCGCGCGTGCTGGGCGTCCAGGGGCTGATCGGAGCGGGGTTCCTGGGCTTCCTGATCTTCACCTCCAACCCGTTCCTTCGCCTGTCGCCGGCGCCGCCGGAAGGGACCGAGCTGAACCCCCTGCTGCAGGATCCCGGCCTCGTCTTCCATCCACCGCTGCTCTACCTGGGCTACGTCGGATTCTCTGTGGCCTTCTCCTTCGCCGCGGCCGCATTGATCGAGGGCCGCGTTGACGCTGCCTGGGCGCGCTGGCTGCGGCCCTGGGTGCTGGCCGCCTGGATTCCGCTCACCATCGGCATCACGCTCGGCAGCGCCTGGGCTTACTACGAACTCGGCTGGGGCGGCTGGTGGTTCTGGGACCCGGTGGAGAACGCCTCTCTGATGCCCTGGCTCCTGGGTACGGCCCTGCTCCACTCGGCGCTCGTCCTGGAGCGCCGCGGCGCGCTCGCAAGCTGGACCATTCTGCTGGCCACGCTCACCTTCTCGCTCAGCCTGGTGGGCACGTTCCTGGTCCGCTCCGGCATCCTGACCAGCGTCCACGCCTTCGCCGTCGATCCCAAGCGGGGCGTCTACATCCTGGGCATCATAGCGGTGACCACCGGGGCGGCGCTGGCGCTCTACGGGTGGCGCTCTCCTTCCCTGCGCTCAGGGCCCCAGTTCGCACCGGTCTCGCGGGAGAGCGGGATCGTGCTCAACAACCTGTTCCTCAGCGTGCTCACCGCCACGGTCTTCGCCGGCACCTTCTCTCCCGTGTTCATCGAGGTGCTGAATGGCGACAAGATCTCTGTCGGGCCGCCCTACTACTCATGGATCTTCGCGCCCTTCGCCGCGCCGCTTCTGGTGATCGCCGTGTTCGGGCCATTCCTGAACTGGAAGCGCGACCGCCTCGCCGAAGCGGCCCGGCGCGTTCGGATCCCGGCCGCGATCGCCGCGCTGGCGCTGGTGGCCGGCGTGATCGTCAGCTGGAAAGCTGTGTTCACCGCGGGCGGCCTTGCGTTGGCGGCGTGGCTGATCGCCGGCTCGGCGGCGGTGCTGGTGCGCCGGTGGTGGGCGCAGCGCGCCTACCTTGGCCGGGCTGTGCGAACGACGCCCAGGGCCATGGTCGGCCTGGCGCTGGCCCACCTGGGGCTCGGCCTGACGACGCTCGGCGTCACCGGCGTCACCGCCTGGGAGACCGAGAAGGTGCTTTCCATGCAGCCTGGCATGAGCACCGTGTTCGCCGGCCGCACGATCACCCTCCAGGCCCTGACCGACGTCACAGGCCCCAACTACGTCGCCCGCCAGGCCCGGCTCGTCGTCGAGGGCGACGGCAAGCCCTACCTGCTGACCAGCGAGCGCCGCTCGTTCCCCTCGGCCCAGACCCAGACCACCGAGGCGGGCATCCGCGTGGGCGCCCTCGGCAACTTCTATGTCTCGGTGGGGGAGGAAAGCGCCAGCGGCGTCGTCGTGCGCATGTGGAGCCATCCGTTGATCATCTGGATCTGGTTGGGCGGCTTCACCATGGCGGGGGGCGGTCTGGTCTCGCTCAGCGACCGACGCCTGCGCGTCGGGGCGGGAGCGCGCTTGTCCCCGGCCCCGGCTCAGCCCATGGCGGCGGAATGAAGCGTCTCCTGGCCATCGTTCCGGCCGTCGCGTTCGTGGCGGTGCTGGTCGCCTTCGTCGTCGGCCTGCAGCGCGACCCCGCGATCCTGCCCTCGCAGTTGATCGACAAGCCCTTGCCGCAGTTCGACCTGCCGCCGGTGCGCGAGGGCGACACGGCGGGCCTGACAACCGCCGAGTTCAAGGGCGAGCCGATGCTGCTCAACGTCTGGGGCTCGTGGTGCGGCGCCTGCCGGCTGGAGCACCCGCTCCTGATGCGGCTGAAGCGTGAGGGCGTGATCGTCCACGGCGTCGACTGGCGCGACAAGCCGGGCGCCGGGGCCGCGTGGCTGCAGCAGTTCGGCGATCCGTACATCAAGGTCGGCGACGACGCGCCGGGCCGCACGATCATCGACCTCGGCGTCACCGGCGCGCCGGAGACCTTCGTCATCGATAAGCAGGGCCGCGTCCGCTACCGCCAGGTCGGGCCGATCAGCATCGAGGCCTGGGAGAAGACGATCCAACCGCTGATGCAGAAACTGAGGTCAGAGTCGTGAGACAGATCCTGATCGCGACCGCCTTGGCCTTGGCCCTGGCTGGTCCGGCGGCGGCCGTGACGCCGGACGAACAGCTGGCCGACCCGGTGCTCGAGGCGCGCGCCCGCGCGCTCAGCAAGGAGCTGCGCTGCGTCGTCTGCCAGAACCAGTCGATCGACGACTCGGACGCCGACCTGGCCCACGACCTGCGGGTCCTG
>CAZBXO010000002.1:47748-70698 GCA_964495645.1 uncultured Phenylobacterium sp.
GGGCGCCAGGCCGAGGCCGTGTCGCGGCCGCTCAGCGAGAAGGCGCTGCTGGGGCTGGCGTTCGGCGTGGTCATCGCCCTGACCATCGGCGGCACGCTGCTCTACACGCGGATCGGCGCGCCGACCGTGCCGGCCGCCGCGCCACAGGCCGCGTCCAACCTGCCGGACGACCATCCGGCCGGCGACGTCGCCACCATGATCGGCCAGCTCGAGGCCCAGCTGAAGCAGCAGCCCGGCAATGCGGAAGGATGGCGCATGCTGGGCTGGTCCTACATGCAGACCGGCCGCAACGCCGAGGCCGCCGTCGCCTACGGCCGCGCCGCGGCGATCGATCCCAACAACGCCGAGTACCTCTCGGCCCAGGGCGAGGCCACGGTGCTGGCGTCCGAGGGCCAGGTGACGCCGGCCGCCCAGGCGATCTTCCAACGCGCCGTGTCCGCCGATCCGGCCGATCCGCGCGCCCGCTACTACCTGGCCATGGCCAAGGACCAGTCCGGCGACCAGAAAGGCGCCGTGGCCGACTGGGTGGCGCTCATCAAGTCGGCCCCGCCCGGCGCGCCCTGGGCCGGCGAGGTCCGCGCCTTCGTCGAGAAGATCGCCGCGGAGCGGGGTATCGACCTGAAGGGGCAGCTGCCGCCGGCCGAGATGGCCGCCGCCGCCCCGCTGCCCGGCCCGACCCAGGAGCAGATCGCCCAGGCCCAAAGCATGAGCGAAGGCGATCGCCAGCAGATGATCGAGGGCATGATCAGCCAGCTCACCGAAAAGCTGAAGGCCAACCCGAAGGACCGCCCCGGCTGGGAGCGCCTGATCCGCTCGCGCATGGTCATGGGGCAGCCGCAGCTCGCCGCTGCCGCCTATCGCGACGCCAGCCGCGCCTTCGCCGGCTCCCCCTCCGACCAGCAAGCCCTGAGAGACGGCGCCCGCAGCCTGGGCGTGCCGGGGGTGTAGGATGAGACCGGCCGGCCTCCTCGTCGGGCTTGCGCTCGGCTACGCGCCCGGCATCGTCTGGAGCCAGCCCGGCAACACCACCGTCTCAGAACTGACAGTCGTCGCGCCGATCAAGTGCGCCACCGCGCCGACCCTGCCGGAGCGCAGTTGGGGGACACGGCCGAAGGTGGTGAGCGCCTTCCCGGAGCCGGGCGCGACCGTGCGGCCGGGGCTGGTGATCCTGCGGCTGACCTTCGACCAGCCGATGGCCTGCGAGGTCGGCTTTGCACCGGCGGCAGGCGGCAAGCTTCCGCGCATGCCCGAGACGCCGATCGTGCTGCTCAGCTCTGACCGCAAGACCATCCGCACGGTGGTCCAGGTCGAGCCCGCCACCAGCTATGGCGCTATGACCGGCCCCGACACGGCGTTCGGCCCCTTCAAGAGCCTGTCGGGAACGCCCGCCGAGACACACACCTTCCGTTTCACCACTTCGGCCGGCCCACGGGCCAACACCACCTGCGAAGCCCTGATCCAGGACCCGGTCTCGGCCGAGGCATTGGCCGGACGTGGCCGGGAGTCCTGCGCGCAACGCGAGCCGGAGTAGCGGCTACGCCTCGGCGGCCATGTAGGCGAAGCGCCGGCCATGGAATCCACCGTCCAGGAAGCTCATGCGTCGCCCCGCGCATGCGCCAGACGGCCGGCGAGATAGGTGCGTTCGACGGCCCGGTCGTCGGCCAGCAGGCTGAGCACGAACAGGATCTCGCCGATGCTCTTGGCCGCCCCGGTCCGCCGCGCCAAGAGCGGCGTGGCGGCCAGATCGAGCACCAGGAAGTCCGCCTCCTTGCCGGGCGCGAGGTTGCCCACCTTGTCGTCGATCCGGAGGGCTCGGGCGCCGGCCAGGGTCCCCAGGTAAAAGGCGTGCAGTGGGTTGAGATTGTCCCCCCGGAGCTGACCGACCTTGTAGGCCTCGCCCATCATGTGCAGGAGTGAGAACGACGAGCCGGCGCCGACGTCGGTGCCGAGCGCCACCCGCGTTCCACAGGCGCAGGCGGCCTTCAGGCTGAACAGGCCGGAGCCCAGCAGCAGGTTGGACGAGGGGCAGAAGGCGGCCGAGGCGTCGACGGCCGCGAGCCGCCGCAGCGCATCCTCGCCGGCGTGGACGCAGTGGGCGAACACCGAGCGCGGACCGACCAGGCCGAAGCGGTCATAGACGTCGAGGTAGTCACGGGCCTGTGGGAACAGTCGCCCGACCTGGTCGACCTCCGTCGGGTTCTCGCTCATATGGGTGTGCAGCAGGACGTCCGGGTGCGCGGCGATGACCTCGCCAGCCATGGCCAGTTGTTCGTCCGATGAGGTCACCGCGAACCGCGGCGTCACCGCGTAGCCGAGCCGCCCGCGCCCACGCCAAGCCCGGATCAGCGCTTCGGTGTCGGCGCGGCCGGTCGCGACGTCGTCGACGAGGTCGGGCGGCGCATTGCGGTCCATCAGCACCTTGCCGGCGATGAGGCGCATGTCGCGCGCCAGCGCCGCCTCGAACAGCGCCTCGGCGGAGGCCTTGTGCACGGTGCAGAACACCAGGGCGCTGGTGGTTCCGTGTCGCAGCAGCTGGTCGAGGAAGAAGCCGGCCGCCTCGTCGGCGTACGCCCGGTCGGAGAAGGCGCGCTCGGCCGGGAAGGTGTGGTTCGACAGCCAGTCCAGCAGTTGGCTGCCCCAGGCGGCCATGACGTCGGTTTGCGGATAGTGGACGTGAGCATCGACGAAGCCGGGGGTGATCAGCCGGCCGGGCATTTCCTCGATGCCGACGTCGGCGGGGAGGGTGGGCGCGACGTCCTCATAGGCCCCGAACGCGGCCACGTGGCGGCCGTCCACCACGAGCAGCCCGTCGGGGTGGTAGGCGCAGGCCTCGCCGGCCTCGGCGCGACACGGGTCCTCCAGCGCGTGCAGGAGGCTGGCACGGTAGGCCTTCACGGCGCCACCCGAATCCAGTCCGCGTCGGCCAGTTCGATCTCGTCGAGATTGTCGCCCGGCCCGGCTCGGTCGATCACCAGGAAGTCGCTCTCCGCCTCCAGGGCCAGCAGGAAGTGGTGCCAGACGCCGGGCGCGTAGTTCACCCCCTGGGTCGGCGCGGCCCGGAACACCCGGATCGCCTTCGGATCGAACCGTCCGGCCGGCGCCACCGCCACCAGGAACGGCCGCCCGGAGAGTGGCTGGAACGCCTGGCTGCCCAGGGGATGGCGCTCGAACACCTTCAGGATCGCAGGCTTGAGCGGCCGCGAGCGGAAGATGCTGACCGCCACGTGTCCGTCGCCCACCGACACCTCGGCCAAGTCGTCGTAGCGCTCGGATTGGCCATAGTTGATCGGCGCGGCCGGCGTGCGGTCCGAGACCTCGATCACGTCCCCGAACGGCGTGAACGCCGCGGCGGTGAGGGGTTCGGCGATCACGTCCCTCACGACGGCTTGGCTCCGCCCTTGATCCAGGCGCCGAGGATGGCGCGCTCCTGGTCGGTCATGCCGGTTTCGTTGCCCTGCGGCATGGAGCGGGTGGCGACGGCCCGCTCGTAGATGCGCTGCGACCGCTTCGCGAGCGCCTCGGCGGTGTCGAAGGCTGCGCCGTTCGGCGGGGCGGTGATCCCCCGATGCGTCGGCCGCGCCGAATGGCAGGCGATGCAGTGCTTGTCGACCACCGCACGGGCTTGCGCGTAGGTGGCGTGGGCTACGGTCACCGCCTTCGGCCGCAGGCCCTCGTTGAGCGCCGCCACGGTCAAGAACGCCAACGCGCCATAGGCCAGCCACTGCGGCTGGATCCGCCCGGCGTTCTTGAGGTTGAAGAAATGGCGGATGCACATGCCCGCCACGCCGAGGCCCGCCAGCCACAGCCAGTTCAGCGGCGCGGCGAAGATCATCGGGTAGTGGTTGCTGATCATGATGAACAGCACGGGCAGCGTCATGTAATTGTTGTGTACGCTCCGTTGCTTGGATTGCTTTCCTAGCGCGGGATCGGCGGCCTGGCCGGCGGTCACCTGGGCGATCATCTTCCGCTGGTTGGGGATGATGATCATCAGCACGTTGGCGGCCATCACCGTGCCGATGATCGCACCGATGTGCATGAAGGCGCCGAGGTCGGAAAGGACCTGGCTGAGCCCCCAGCCGACCGCTGTCAGCAGGCCGAACCACACCAGGCCGAACACGCGGGCGTCCTTGCCCAGGGGCGAGCGGCAGAGGCCGTCGTAGGCCAGCCAGCCGAGCAGGAGGGAGCCGAGGCCGATACCGATCGCCTGCCAGGGCTCGAGGGCGGCCTTGGTCTCGTCGATCAGGTTGAGATCCGCGCCGACGTAGAAGATCAGGCCCAGCAGCAGGAAACCCGAGATCCAGGTGGTGTAGGCCTCCCACTTGAACCAGTGCAGCTCCTCCGGCATCTCGGCCGGGGCGACCATGAACTTGATCTGCCGGTAGAAGCCGCCGGAGTGCACGCTCCAGAGCTCGCCCGCCTCGCCTTCGCGCGGCGGCTTGGCCGGCTTCAGATGGCTGTCCAACCACATGAAATAGAAGGACGAACCGATCCAGGCGATGCCGGCCGTGATGTGCAGCCAGCGGATCGCGAGGTTCGCCCAGGCCCCCCAGTCGAACATCAGCCCGGCGTCTCCTGGGTGAGTTCCAGCAGCTGCGCCGCCAGGGCGACCGCGATCACCGCCGGCTCCTTGCTCTTCAGCTGGGTGAGGCCGATCGGGCAGGTGAGGCGGGCGAGTTCGGCGTCGCCCAGCCCATCGTCTCGGAACCGCCGCTCGAAGCGCGCGCGCTTGGTGCGCGAGCCGATCAGACCGACGTAAGCAAGATCGGCGCGACGGAGAGCGGCGCGGATGAGGCGGTAGTCCAGGTCGTGGCTGTGGGTGAACACGGCGACCAGGGCGCCGGCGGGGGCGGCCTCGATGCAGGCCTCCAGGTCGTCCTCCGGGAGGATCTCCACCCGCGGAAGGTCGGCGCCCAGCGGCAGATCCTCGCGGCAGGCGAGCCACTCGAGGTCGAAGGGCAAGGGCGCGAAGGCGCGCGCGACCGCCTGGGCGATGTGACCGGCGCCGAAGATCACCAGTTTCGGCCTGGCGGGCTGCATCAGCTCCGAGAGCCGGCGGACCTCGCCAGCCGGCGTTCGCGCCGGATCGCCGTCGCCGGCCTGCCCGACGAAACGGCGAAGCTCCCCGTCCTCGATCTCGGCCATCAGCCGGTAGGGCGCTTGCTGGCGCGCCGCGTCAGCCAGCCAGCTGGCGCTGTCGGCGTCGAGCGCCTCGACCAGGAGACGCACCTTGCCGCCGCAGCACTGGCCGAGCAGCGGCCCCAGCGGATAGTCCTGCAGGACGTGCCGCCGCGCCGTCTGGCGGAGCAGCTTGCGCGCCTGGTCCAACCCCTGCCGCTCCAGGGATCCGCCGCCGATGGTGCCGGTGAAGCGGTTGGGCCACACCAGCATCCGCGCCCCGGCCTCCCGCGGCGCCGAGCCCTGCACGCCGACGACGCTGACCATCGCCACGCGCTCGCCGCGGCGCACCGAGGCCAGGGCCTCGCCGATCCAGTCAGCCATGCGCCGCCCTCCGGCGCACGTCGCCGATCGCCGCCAGGATTCGCTCCGGCGTGGCCGGCGCGTCGAGGTTCGGCATCACCCGATAGTCGGCGCACGCCGCCACAGCGTCCGTCAGCGCCGAGAACACCGAGATCGCCAGCATGAGCGGCGGCTCGCCGACCGCCTTGGAACGATGGACCGTGGGCTCCCGGTTCTCGCCCGGCTCCCAGATGGCCATGTTCATCACCGGCGGCCGGTCGCCCGCGGTGGGGATCTTGTAGGTCGATGGCGCGTGCGTGGCGAGCCGCCCGGCCGCGTCGAACACCAGCTCCTCGGTGGTCAGCCACCCCATCCCCTGGATGAACCCGCCCTCGATCTGGCCGAGGTCGATCGCCGGGTTCAGCGAGCGGCCGACGTCGTGGAGGATGTCGACGCGCAGGGTGCGGTTCTCGCCGGTCAGGGTGTCGATCACGACCTCCGAACAGGCCGCGCCATAGGCGAAGTAGTAGAACGGTCGGCCCTGGTGGCGCTCGCGGTCGTAGTGGATGTCCGGGGTCCGGTAGTAGCCGGTGGCCGACAGCGAGATGCGCGCCAGGAAGGCGTGCTGGGCGAACTCCTTCAGGCTCATGCGCCGTTCGCCGAGCCCGACCTCGCCGCCGGCGTAGACCGGCTCCGCGCCGAAGGCCTCCTTCGCGAACGCCGCCAGCCGGTCCTTGATCGTCCGGCAGGCCGCCTGCGCCGCCATCCCGTTCAGGTCGCTGCCGGAGGAGGCGGCGGTGGCGGCGGTGTTGGGCACCTTGTCGGTGCGCGTCGCGCTGATCTTCACCGCATCGAGGCCGACGCCGAACTCGTGGGCCACGACCTGGGCGACCTTCATGTAGAGGCCCTGGCCCATCTCTGTGCCGCCGTGGTTCAGGTGGATCGATCCGTCGGTGTAGAGGTGCACCAGGGCGCCCGCCTGGTTCAGGTGGCTGGTGGTGAAGGAGATGCCGAACTTCACCGGCGTCAGCGCCAGCCCGCGCTTCAGGTACGGGCTCTCGGAATTCGCCGCGCGGATCGCCGCCCGCCGAACGCGGTAGCCGCAGCGGGCCTCCAGCTGCTCCATCAGTTCCAGCGCCACGCTGTCGGTGACCGTCTGGCCATAAGGGGTCTGGTCGCCGGAGACGCCGTAAAGGTTGGCCTTGCGTACATCCAGCGGGTCGCAACCGAGGTAGAGGGCCACGGCGTCCATCGCCCGCTCGATCCCCATCATGCCCTGTGGCCCGCCGAAGCCCCGGAAGGCGGTGTTGGAGACGGTATGCGTGCGCAGCCGGTGGCTGACGATTTCGGCCTCCTGCAGGCAGTAGGCGTTGTCGGCGTGGAACATCGCCCGGTCGTTGATCGCCCGCGACAGGTCCGTGGAGTGACCGCAGCGGCTGGCGTAGTCGAACACCGCGCCCGCCAGCCGGCCTTCGGCGTCGAACCCCACCTCCCAGCCGATCTCGAAGTCGTGCCGCTTGCCGGTCATGACGATGTCGTCGTCGCGGTCGAGGCGGATCTTGGCCGGCCGCCGGGTCTTCAGCGCCGTCAGCGACGCGATCGCCGCCCATTGCACCGACTGGGTCTCCTTGCCCCCGAACCCGCCGCCCATCCGGCGCACCTCGACGGTGATGGCGTTGTCGCGGCAGCCGAGGCAGCGGGCGATGACGTGCTGGGTCTCGGTCGGGTGTTGGGTGGAGGTGAAGACGTGCAGGTCGCCGGCCTCGCCAGGGATGACCAGGGCCACCTGCCCCTCGAGGTAGAAGTGCTCCTGGCCGCCGACCGCGAGAGTCCCCGAGACGCGATACGGCGCGGCGGCGATGGCCGCGCGGGCGTCGCCCAGGCGCATGACCTGCGTCGGCTCGATGTGAGCGTCCGCGGCGCGGGCGTCGGCGATGGTGATAAGCGCCGGCAGGTCCTCGTACTCGACGACGGCGAGCGCGGCGGCGGCCCGCGCCTTGGGCAGGCTCTCGGCCGCGACGGCGAACAGCGGCTGGCCGACGAAACTGACCATGCCCTCGGCGAACATCGGATCGTCGCCGGCGAACGGGCTGATGTCGTTCTTGCCGGGCACGTCGGCGGCGGTGAGCACCGCGACCACCCCCGGCGCCTTGCGAACCGCCTCGAGGTCGAGCCGCGTCACCCGCGCATGCGCCCGCGCCGATCCGCCCACATGCAGGTGCAGCAGCCCCGGCGGCTCAGGGATGTCGTCGATGTAGACCGCCTCGCCGGAAACGTGCCGCGCCGCGCTGTCGTGCGCCACCGCCGCATGGAGCGGCGAAGCTAGCCGGGCGGAGGCGCCGGAGTCAGCCATAGGCCACCGCCTCGGCGTCGAGCAGCCGTGGGCCGTCGACGGCGGCGCGGACCAGCAGCGCTCTCGCGGCCTCCAGCCGGTAGCCGGCCGAGGCGCGCATGTCGGTGATCGGGGTGAAGTCCTTCTCCAGCCTCTCGGCCGCTGCGTTCACCGCCTCCATGGTCCACGGCTGGCCGGTGAGCGCCGCCTCGGTCGCCGCCGCCCGCTTCGGGGTCGCGGCCATGCCGCCGTAGGCGAGGCGTACGTCGGAGACCCGGCCGGCCTCGACGCCGACCGACAGACCCATGCAGACCGCTGCAATATCCTGGTCGAAGCGTTTGGAAAGTTTGGAGATCCTGAAGACTCGCCGGGCCGGAACCTTGTCGACCAGTACGGCCTCGACGAACTCTCCCGGCCGGCGGTCCTGCTTGCCGTAGGCGAGGAAGTAGTCCTCCAGCGGCAGCTCGCGCCGTTCTGCGCCCCGCCGAAGCACCAGTGTCGCGCCGGCCGCGATCAACGCCGGCGGCATGTCGCCGATCGGCGAGCCGTTGGCGATGTTGCCGCAGACCGTGCCCAGGTTCCTCACCTGCAGCCCGCCCAGCCGCCGCACGAGCTCGCCGAACTCGGGGTGCAGGGCGGTCAGCGCCGCATGGGCGTCGGCGTAGCGGACACTCGCCTCGATCCGCAGCCGGCCGCCCTCGTCACGGATGGCCTTGAGGTCGGCCACCTCGTTGATCGACACAACGGTCGGAAGAGCGCGGCGCTGCTTGGTCACCCAGAGGCCCACGTCCGTTCCGCCAGCCAGCACCGTGGCGTCCGGATGCGCCTCCAGCGTCGCCGCCAGCTCGTCGGCGCTCCGCGGCGCAAAGTAACGGTGGCCGAGGGTCAGCATCTCCGTTGGCCGGATCGCATTCAGCGCTGTCGCGAGCGCCGGAACGTCAGACGCCTGCGGGTCTTCGCCCATCCCCTGGCCGGCCGACAGGATCGGCCCGTATCCGGTGCAGCGGCACAGGTTCCCCGCCAGCATGTCCTTCAGCGTCCGCGTATCGGTCGCGCCGCCCTCGCGCTGGTGGGCGTAGAGGCTCATTACGAATCCGGGCGTACAGAAACCGCACTGCGAGCCATGGTGATCGACCATCGCCTGCTGCACCGGGTGCAGGTGGCCTTCGCGGCCAAGGCTCTCCACCGTAAACAGCGCTCGGCCGTCCAGCACCGGCACGAACAGGATGCAGCCGTTCACCGCCCGGAACCGGACCCGGTCGCCCTCCAGTTCGCCCAGCACCACGGTGCAGGCGCCACAGTCGCCTTCGGCGCAGCCCTCCTTGGTTCCGGTGCGCCGCGCCTCATAGCGCAGCCAGTTCAGCACCGTGAGCGTGGGATCGATGCCCGCCAGCTCGCGAACCTCGCCGTCGAGGAGGAAGCGGATCGGGCGGTCCATCCTAGCTGCCCCGGTAGGTGGAGTAGCCGTAGGGGCTGACCAGCAGCGGCACGTGGTAGTGGCCGCCCGTCTCCGCGACGCCGAAGTCGATTACGACCTTCTCCAGGAAGGCGGGCGATGGGAGTGGCACCCCCAGGTCGCGGAAGTAGTCGCCGACGTCGAACTCCAGGCGGTAGGCGCCGGCGGTCAGTTCGGGCCCGGACAACAGCGGTTTCGCGCACCGGCCGTCCAGGTTGGTCACCGTCGAGACCAGCGCCTCCCCATCCCGGATCAGCCTGAGCGAGACACCGGAGGCCGGCTGGCCGTGCATGGTGTCGAGGACGTGGGTGGTCAGGCCGCTCATCTGGAAGCAGACTCTCCGCGCCGGCCCCGAATTGCAACCTGCCTGACCGCTCAGGGATCGTCCCTGGCCCCAGGAGAGGACAGTGGCAACAGCACGCCGCAAGCGGCGCAGACGAATCCCAGCGCCTCGGGCGTCCGGCCAGCCCAGTGCACGTCGTCGGTGTCCGTGGGGACGCGGATCGGCCTTACCGTACGGATCGCCTGTTTGCAGTTGGGGCAGAGGGCTTGGGTCATTCCGCGATCATAGCGGCGCCTTCGCGGGCCTGATATGCGCGTGGACCATGTCCGACGAGGCCTATCCCCGCGACCTGATCGGCTACGGCGCCGAGCCGCCACACGCCGACTGGCCCGGCGGCGCGCGCATCGCGGTCCAACTGGTGCTGAACTACGAGGAAGGCGGCGAGAACTCGGTGCTGCATGGCGACGCCGGGGCGGAGACCTTCCTCTCCGACATGATCAACCCGGCCCCGGTCGTAGGCGCCCGGCACATGAGCATGGAGAGCCTCTACGAGTATGGCAGTCGGGCCGGAGTCTGGCGGCTCTTGCGCCTCTTCGCGCGCTGCGGCGTGCCGGTGACGGTGTTCGGGGTGGCGATGGCCCTGGAGCGGCACCCCGCGGTGGTGGAGGCATTCCTCAACGCCGGCCACGAAATCGCCTCCCACGGCTGGCGCTGGATCAACTACCAGGACGTGCCCGAGGCGGTGGAGCGCGAGCACATGGCCCGCGCCATCGAGATCCACACCCGCCTCACCGGCGAGCGGCCGCTGGGCTGGTACACCGGCCGCACCAGCCCCAACACGCGCCGCCTGGCGGCGGAGGAGGGCGGCTTCGTCTACGACGCCGACGACTACTCCGACGACCTGCCGTTCTGGACGACGGAGGCCGGGCGGCCGCACCTGATCGTCCCCTACACGCTGGAAGCCAACGACATGCGCTTCTCCGGCACAGGCCTGAACACCGGCGAGCAGTTCTTCAGCTATCTGAAGGACGCCTTCGACGTGCTCTACGCCGAGGGCGCGGAACGGCCGAAGATGCTCTCCGTCGGCCTGCATTGCCGTCTCGCCGGACGACCGGGGAAGATGGCGGGCCTGGAGCGGTTCCTCCGCTACGCGCTGGAGCATCAGGACGTCTGGTTCGCGCGGCGCATCGAGATCGCCCGGCACTGGCGCGCGAGGCATCCGCATGCGGCCCAGTGAGCTGACCCACGAGGCGTTCCTGCACCGCTTCGGCGGCGTCTACGAGGCTTCGCCCTGGGTGGCCGAGGGCGTCTGGCCGGCCGCGGAGGCCGGCAAGCTCGACACGTTGCCGGCCTTGGCCGCGGCGATGCGCGAGGAGGTCGACGCCGCGCCTGCCGAAGTGAAGCTGGCGCTGATCCGCGCGCACCCGGAACTGGCCAGCCGCGCGAAGATGGCCGACGCCTCGGTGAGGGAGCAGGCCGGCGCTGGCCTCGACGCCTGCAGCGCCGACGAGTTCGCCGCCTTCCAGCGCCTGAACGGCGCTTACAACGCCCGCTTCGGCTTCCCTTTCATCGTCGCCGTGAAGGGGCTGACCCGCGCCGACATCCTCGCCGCCTTCGAGGCGCGGCTCGCCAATACGCCCGACGCCGAGTTCGCCACCGCCCTCGAACAGACCCACCGCATCGCCGGTTTCCGGCTCGCCGACCTGATGGCCGCATGACCTTCGACTTCGACGCCCTTCGCCGGCAGTATGTCGACCTCGCCCAGCCGCGCCTGGGCAGCGAGGTGGTCTACGCCACCGACGACTTCTTCGCCGACAAGGCCCGCCTGATCGCGCCGAGCGAGCCGGTGTTCATCCCCGGCAAGTACGACGACAACGGCAAGTGGATGGATGGCTGGGAAAGCCGCCGCAAGCGCGTCCCCGGCCACGACTGGTGCGTGGTGAAGCTGGGCGTCCCCGGCCTTGTCGCCGGCTTCGAGATCGACACCCGCCACTTCACCGGCAACTACCCGCCGGGCGCCGAGGTGGAGGTCTGCCGGTCGCAGGCGGAGAATCCCGAGGACGGCTGGGTGAACGTCACCGGTCGCCTGCACCTGTCAGGCGATGACCGGCTCTATGTGCCCATCGACCACCCGACGCCAGCGACGCACGTGCGGCTGCATATCCTCCCCGACGGCGGCGTGGCGCGGCTGCGGGTCTGGGGTCGGGTCGATCCCGACTGGTCAAGGGTGGGCGACGACGACGTCATCGACCTGCTGGCCATGGCCAACGGCGGGCGCGGCGTGATCGCCAACGACGAGCACTTCGGCCGTGTCGAGAACCTGACCGCGCCGGGCCGCGGCGTGGACATGGGCGACGGCTGGGAAACGCGGCGCCGGCGCGAGCCCGGCCACGACTGGGCGGTGCTGGAGCTCGGAACCTTCGGCCGGATCGAGGAGGTCGTGGTCGATACCGCTCACTTCAAGGGCAACTACCCCGACCGCTGCTCGATCCAGGCCACCGCTCGCGCCCACGGCGCCCCCGACGAGATCGCCATGCAGGCCGAGGGCTGGCCCGTGCTGCTTCCGGAGGTGAAGCTCCAGGCCGACCACATCCATACCTTCCGCGACGAACTGGCCGCCCTTGGGCCGGTCCGCTTCGTCCGGCTCAACATCTACCCCGACGGCGGCGTCAGCCGGCTGCGGCTGATGGGACGTGTGGTGCGCTGAGGCCGCCCGCCTTCGCCAGGAAAGCGATCACCTCCTCCAATCCCTTCAGCCGCGTCAGGTCGGTGAACACGTAGGGCCGCTCGCCGCGCGCCGTCCGCGCGTCGGCGTCCATGACCGCCAGATCGGCGCCGACGTGCGGCGCCAGGTCGGTCTTGTTGATCACCAGGAGGTCCGATCGCGTGATCGCAGGGCCGCCCTTGCGTGGGATCTTCTCGCCCTGGCAGACCGAGACCACGTAGATCGACAGGTCCGCCAGGTCCGGCGAGAAGGTGGCGGCCAGGTTGTCGCCGCCGCTTTCGATGAAGACGACGTCGAGGTCCGGGAAACGGCGGTTCATCTCGGCAATGGCCGCGAGGTTCAGCGAAGCGTCCTCGCGGATGGCGGTGTGCGGGCAGCCGCCGGTCTCGACGCCCAGGATGCGGTCCGCCGGCAGCGCCTGCAGCCGATTCAGGATCAGGGCGTCCTCCTGGGTGTAGATGTCGTTGGTCACCACCGCGATCGACCAGCGCTCCCGCATCGCCTTGCAGAGCTTCTCTACCAGCGTGGTCTTGCCGGAGCCGACGGGGCCGCCGATGCCGACGCGCAAGGGTCCGTGGACGCTCATGACAGGAACAGCCTCGCTTCCAGGGTCTCGTGGCGCATGGCGGCGATGTCGGAGTTGAGGCTCGCCGAGCCGAGATCGTCCAGCGTCGAGTCCGCGGCCCGCGCTGCGGCCGCCAGGATCACCGGCTCCAGGCCCGCGATCACCGCCACGCCGTCGGTCTGGCCGAGCGGCACGGCGCGCACCGCGACGCTGACCAGGTTGGCGGCAAAGGCGTGCAGCCAGGCGGTCAGCACCAGTTGCAGGGGGATGCCGGCCGCGCCCGCCGTGGCGCCGAGCGCGACGGGGTAGGGGGCCTCCGCCATCGCCGGCGGGCCCCACGCGGCGGCGGCCTTCAGGAACGCCGCGCCCTGGCCCAGCGTCTCGCGCCGCCGCTCCAGCGACGGCGCCAGAGCCTCACCGAGCGCCGCCAGCTCCGCCAGCGCTTCGTCGTCCTCGGCGGTGGCCGCCTCCCAGGCCGCCCTGACCAGCACCGCGTCGGTCCAGCCGCTGCCGACCTCGATCAGTCCGGCGACCCACTCCGACAGCGTCGCCGCCGTGGCGACCGTCCCCTCGCGGATCGCGGTCTCCAGCCCGTGCGAATAGCCGAAGGCGCCCACCGGGAACGCCGGCGACAGCCAGGTCAGCAGTTTCAGGACGCGGGCTTCAGTGGGCATGGTCGTGGTAGGCGCCGCCCTCCGGATCGAACACCGCCTCTACCTCGCGCACCGTCGCGCCCAGGTGCTCCAGCATGTGGGCGATCACGTGGTCGCGGCGGATCAGGATGCGGTCGGCCGCGATCGCCGCCGTCAGGTGGCGGTTGCCTAGATGCCAGGCCAGCCGCAGCAGCGCTTTGGGGCTCGCGGCCCGCACCTCCAGCAGCGGCTCGGGCCGCGCCGTCACCCGCACCACCCCGCCGCCCGGGATCACCAGCCCGTCGCCGTCCTTCAGGTGGGTCGCCTCGGCCAGGTCCAGAAGGTAGGCCGCCCCCGAGACGCCGGTGATGGCGATGCGGCGGCGATGGCGGCCGTCGTAGTCCAGCACCACCTCGTCGGCGGCCGCCCCCTCCCAGGCCCCGGCGGGCAGGATGTCGGTGATCGTGACCATCAGAACAGGAAGTACCGCTGCGCCATCGGCAGCACCTCGGCCGGCTCGCAGGTGAGCAGTTCGCCGTCGGCGCGGACTTCGTAGGTCTCCGGGTCCACTTCGATCGCCGGCGTCGCGTCGTTCAGCACCATCGAGGTCTTGCCGATGCCACTGCGGACATTGCTCACCGGAATCATCGCCTTCTCCAGCCGTAGCTCCCGGTCCAGTCCGCGCTCCAGCGAGAGCTTCGAGACGAACAGCGCCGACGTCCGCGCCGTCGCCCGCCCGAACGCGCCGAACATCGGGCGGTAGTGCACCGGCTGCGGTGTCGGGATCGAGGCGTTGGGGTCGCCCATCGGCGCGGCCACGATCATCCCGCCCAGCAGCACGAGGTCGGGCTTCACCCCGAAGAAGGCCGGGTTCCACAGCACCAGGTCCGCGCGCTTGCCGGCCTCGACGCTGCCGATTTCGGCCGACATGCCCTGGGCGATGGCCGGATTGATGGTGACCTTGGCGATGTAGCGCTTCACCCGGTTGTTGTCGGCGGCGCCGTCGCCGGCCAGCGGTCCGCGCTGGCGCTTCATCTTGTCGGCGGTCTGCCAGGTGCGGATCAGCACCTCGCCCACACGGCCCATCGCCTGGCTGTCCGACGAGATGATCGAGAGCGCGCCCAGGTCGTGGAGGATGTCCTCCGCCGCGATGGTCTCCTTGCGGATGCGGCTCTCAGCGAAGGCCACGTCCTCCGGGATCGCCGGGTCCAGGTGGTGGCAGACCATCAGCATGTCGAGGTGCTCTGCCAGGGTGTTCACCGTGTAGGGCCGCGTCGGGTTGGTGGACGACGGGATCACGTTCGCCAGCCCCGCTACCTTCAGGATGTCCGGCGCGTGGCCGCCGCCCGCGCCTTCGGTGTGGAAGGCGTGGATCGTGCGGCCCTTGAAGGCGGCGATGGTGTCCTCGACGAAGCCGCTCTCGTTCAGCGTGTCGGTATGGATCATCACCTGCACGTCGTGTTCATCCGCGACCGACAGACAGCAGTCGATGGCGGCCGGCGTCGTCCCCCAGTCCTCGTGTAGCTTGAGCGCGCAGGCGCCGGCGGCGACCTGCTCGACCAGGGCCTCAGGGAGGCTGGCGTTGCCCTTGGCCGAGAAGCCAATGTTCATCGGCAGGCCCTCGGCGGCCTCCATCATCCGCTTCAGGTGCCAGGGGCCGGGCGTGCAGGTGGTGGCTGCCGTGCCGGTCGCCGGGCCCGTGCCGCCGCCCAGCATGCAGGTGACGCCGCTCATCAGCGCTTCCTCCACCTGCTGCGGGCAGATGAAGTGGATGTGGGCGTCCATGGCGCCGGCGGTCAGGATCTTGCCCTCGCCGGCGATGATCTCGGTTCCCGGGCCGATGACGATGTCGACGCCCGGTTGCGTGTCGGGATTGCCGGCCTTGCCGATCCGGAAGATGCGGCCGTCCTTCAGGCCCACGTCGGCCTTCACGATCCCCCAGTGGTCGACGATCAGGGCACTGGTGATGACCGTGTCGACGGCTCCGGCCGCGCGGCTGACCTGGCTCTGGCCCATGCCGTCGCGGATCACCTTGCCGCCGCCGAACTTCACCTCTTCGCCGTAGGTGGTGAGGTCGCGCTCGACCTCGACGAAGAGCTCGGTGTCTGCCAGGCGCACACGATCGCCCGTCGTGGGGCCGAACATGTCGGCGTAGGCGGCGCGCGCGATCCAGGCCGGCATCTCAGAGATCGCCCATGACGGCTTGACGGAAACCATAGATGCGGCGGGCGCCGGAGAGCGGCACGAGGCTCACGTCCCGCGACTGTCCGGGCTCGAAGCGGACCGCCGTGCCAGCAGCGATGTCGAGCCGCATGCCGCGCGCGGCGTCGCGGTCGAAGGCGAGCGCCGGGTTGGTCTCGGCGAAGTGGTAGTGGCTGCCCACCTGGATCGGCCGGTCGCCGGTGTTGGCGACGCGCAGGGTCACGGTCGGCGCGCCGGCGTTCAGTTCGATCTCACCGGCGGCGGGGATGACCTCCCCGGGGATCACTTGCGCACGCGCCGCAGCGCGACCCGCACCACCGGCAGCGCCACGATCGCCGCCAGCATCGCCAGCACCAGCACGTGATCGGGCGCCGTGACGAGGTGGCTGAGGGGAACGGCGCTGTGGTCGCCCGGATGCGCCGAAGCGGGCAGGGCGGTCAGGGCGAAGCCAACGGCCAGCAGGGTGCGCATCGGGTGGTTCCTCATCGGATCGGGTGGTGGACGGTGACCAGTTTGGTCCCGTCCGGAAAGGTGGCCTCGACCTGGACGTCGTGGATCATCTCCGGGACGCCGGCCAAGCACTGGTCGCGGGTGATGACGTGGGCGCCGGCCTCCATCAGCTCGGCGACCGGGCGACCGTCGCGGGCGCCCTCGACCACGAAGTCGGTGATCAGGGCGACCGCCTCCGGATGGTTCAGCTTCACGCCTCGGGCCAGGCGCTTGCGCGCCACCTCGGCGGCCATGGCCACCAGCAGCTTGTCCTTCTCGCGGGGCGTCAGGTTCATGTCCGCCACACCCGCGGCAGGGGCTCGCCGTCGCGCAGGATTTCCAACGCCGGGAGAAGGGCGGCGCGGAGCGCGAAACCGTCCGCCGCGGTGACCCGCGCGAACAGCCTGCCCTCGAAGGCGCTGGCGCCCCCGCGGTCGCTCAGCGCGGCGCGCACGGCGGGCAGGAACCGCTCCGCATCGTCGGCGACCAGCAGGAGCGACGCGTAGGCGCGGGCGCCCCCCAGACTCGCCGCCCGCTCGGCCACTGCCGCGATCGGACCCGAGAATCGCAGGTCCTCTGCGAACAGCAGCCGCCCGTCCCGCCGGATCCGCCAGCGGTCGCGGATCTCGCCCGCGCGCACTGTCTCGCCCATCGCCGTGCGGCCCAGGACGACGGCCTCGACGGCCAGGAGCCGCGCGCTGGACGCCAGGTCGGCGTTCAGCCGGCGGGAAAGAGCGCCGCCGTCGAACAGGATTGTCTCCTGCGGAAGCCAATCCAGGCGCGCGCCGTCACCGACCGAAAGCGAGACACCCACCTCGGCGCGGCCCTCGCGGGCGCGGTAGACCTTCTCGCAGGCCTGCGTGGTGACCCTGAGCCGTGCGCCGTCGTCCGCCTGCGCCGCCCAGTCCAGGCGGTCGCCGCCGGTCAGCCCGCCGGAGGTGTTCATCAGCACCGCCTCGAGGCCCGCCGCGGACGCGTCGCGCGGGAGCCGGATCTTGGCGCAGCCGTCCTGGTAGAGCGTCCGCAGGCCGCCGGAGCCTACCGCCACGCGGCCCACGCCCTTGGCGCGCTGCAAGATCGGAAGGTCGGGAGTGACGGCGAGGCTCACCGGTCCAGCCTGCGGACCGTCCGGCGCCTGTCCAACGATCCCGTCCAAGTCGGCCCGCCTCCCGCGCCGGCGCCCAATTCCTGGGCGCCTGCCTCCAGCGAACAGTGAAACGGTAAGACTTGCCAATTCAACTGGCTGGGCGCAGATTCCCCGCTCAAAGGCCCTGTGCCGGAGAACCCGGTTGCAGGGCCTTTCCGATTCCGGAGGTTTCCAAGACGATCCATGTCCGGCAACAGGACATCCCACATCCGACTCACCTCGCACCCGGGTGCGGGGACGCCCAGCCGCTTCCCCATCCTTTGGGACGCCAAGACAGCCAGGGCCCGCGGGCCGGTGGTGGCCACGCCGAACTCGGGCACGGACCGCAACGCGATCGGCGCGCACGGCGGCGCCTATTCGGTCTACCGGGCGCTGGCGATCAGCGCCGGCGCGATGAGCGCGCTCGCGCGACCTGAGCTCACGAACACCCATCCGGTCGTCGAGATCGGTCCGCACGCACAGTGGCACGAGGCCGGCAAGATCGTCTCGCTTGACCCCTGGGGGCACCGCGTCGCCCAGGACTTCGCGGCCGAGCTGGCCGAGGGCGTGGACATCCGCCCCTCGATCGCCATCACCAAGGCCCGCATCGATCTGCCGGAGATCCACGACGCCATCGCCAAGGGCCGGCTGAAGCCGGACGGCAAGGTGCTCTACGAGTCCGGGGACGTGGCCGTCACCAAGGCCGCGGTCGATCCGGTCTGGTACCTGCCGGGCGTCGCCGAACGCTTCGGTGTGGACGAGCAGCAGCTGCGCCGCACGCTCTTCGAGCAGACCGGCGGCATGTACCCGGAGCTGGTCACGCGGCCGGATCTGAAGGTGTTCCTGCCCCCGATCGGCGGCATCACCCTCTACATCATGGGCGACCCGGCCAGGCTCGGGAACAAGCGCTACAGCCTGACCTGCCGCGTCCACGACGAGTGCAACGGCTCCGACGTGTTCGGCTCGGACATCTGCACCTGCCGGCCGTACCTGACGCACGGCATCGAGGAATGCGTGGTCAGCGCCCAGAAGGGCGGTGTCGGCCTCATCGTCTACAACCGCAAGGAAGGCCGAGCCCTCGGCGAGGTGACCAAGTTCCTCGTCTACAACGCCAGGAAGCGCCAGCCGGGCGGCGATCAGGCGGCCACCTATTTCGAGCGCACCGAGTGCGTCGCCGGCGTCCAGGACGCCCGCTTCCAGCAGCTGATGCCGGACATCATCCACTGGCTGGGCATCCGCCGGATCGACCGGTTCATCTCGATGTCCAACATGAAGTACGACGCGCTGGTGAACGGTGGCGTCGAGATCGTCGAGCGCGTGCCGATCCCGGACGAGCTGGTGCCGGACGACGCCTCGGTGGAGATGGAAGCCAAGAAGGCCGCCGGCTACTTCACGCCAACCAAGCCGCCGTCGAAGAAGGACCTCAAGAAGGTCATCGGCCGGGACCTCAAGGAATTCTGAGTTTGGGGGATCGTGAGCAGGCGCGCTCGCTGCTGAGCGCGAAGGCCGTGCGCGAGCGGGCGCATGAGTTGCTGGCGATCGGGCTGGACGACGGGCTCGCCGAATGGCGGGTCGATCTCGACCGCCTGGAGGCCGCGGCGGATCTGACCGTCGAGACGATCCGGGCCAACTATCCGGACCTCGACGTGCCCTTCCACGCTCGCTGGCGGCACTTCACCGCGGCCGGGCGCGATCTCTGGGCCGAGGCGCGCAAGCCGACCGATCCGAGCGACCTCGGACGCGCCGCCTTCGACCTCGTGATCCCCTCTGTGCTCCTGGACGCCGGCGCCGGCATGGGCTGGCGCTACCGCGACGCCGCCACCGGAGCGGAACTGTCGCGCTCGGAGGGTCTGGGCGTCGCCTCGCTCCGCATGTGGGAGTCCGGCGCGTTGAACGACCTCTCGAAGGTGACGGCCGCCTCGGTCGCCGAGGCTTTCCAGGTGAACGACGCCAACCCGCTGGTCGGCGTCGAGGGCCGCGCCGCCCTGCTGCGCCGCCTCGGCGAGGCCGTCGGGCGGCCCGGCGCCCTCTTCGACGAGATGGCCGCTGGCGCGGCGGGCGTGAGGCTGCCGGCTGCCGTGATCCTGGAGGTGTTGCTCGACCGCCTTGGCCCGATCTGGCCGGGGCGCCTCACCCTGGGCGGCCTGCCGCTGGGCGACTGCTGGACCCATCCGGCCGTCGAGGGCTACGTGCCGCTCCACAAGCTCAGCCAATGGATGAGCTACTCGCTGATCGAGCCGTTGACCTGGGCTGGGATCGACGTGGTCGAGATCGACGGGCTCACCGGGCTGGCCGAGTACCGCAACGGCGGGCTCTTCGTGGATACCGGCGTCCTCGTCCTCAGGGACCCGGCCGACGCGACCCGCGCTCATCCCGTCGAAGGTCCGCTCGTCGTCGGCTGGCGCTCGCTGACCGTGGCCCTGCTCGACCGCCTGGCGCCGCTCGTCCGCGAGCGCCTGGGCGTCACGGCCGCGGCCTTCCCGCTGGCGCGGGTGCTGGAGGGCGGTTCCTGGTCCGCCGGACGGCGCGTTGCGCGTGAGCTGCGCGCCGACGGCGGGCCGCCGATCGCCGTCATCAGCGACGGCACAGTCTTCTAGAGGGGGAAACGCCGATGAAGGGCGTCACCGTCGTCGACCATCCGCTGGTCCAGCACAAGCTGACCCTGATGCGGAAAAAGGACACGTCGATCAAAAGCTTCCGCGAACTGCTTTCGGAGATCGGCAGCCTGATCTGCTACGAGGTCACCCGCGACCTTCCGCTGCAGACGGTGGAGATCGAGACGCCGCTGCAGACGATGCAGGCCCCGACCATCGCCGGGAAGAAGCTGGTGTTCGCGCCGATCCTGCGTTCGGGCATGGGCATGCTGGAGGGGATGCTGGAGCTCGTTCCGGCCGCCCGCGTGGCCCACATCGGCCTCTACCGCGATCCGGTGACGCTCTCTTGCGTGGAGTACTATTTCAAGGCTCCGGCCGACCTGGCCGACCGCACCGTGATCATCATCGATCCCATGCTGGCGACGGGGAACACCGCCATCGCCGCCGTCGACCGGCTGAAAGAGGCCGGCGCCCGCAACATCCGCATGGCCTGCCTGCTCTGCTCGCCGGAGGGCGTCTCGAAGTTCCAGGGACACCACTCCGACGTGAAGGTCTGGACGGCCTCGGTCGACGAGCGCCTCAACGATCATGGCTACATCCTGCCTGGCCTCGGGGACGCCGGTGACCGGATGTACGGCACGCGCTAGGGTCGCAGGTTCGCAGGGGGAATTGCGATGGACATCGGCGTCTTCATCCCGATCGGCAACAATGGCTGGCTGATCTCGGCGACCTCGCCGCAGTACATGCCGAGCTTCGAGCTCAACAAGGAGATCGTCCAGAAGGCGGAGAAGTACGGCTTCGACTTCGCGCTCTCGATGATCAAGCTGCGCGGCTTCGGCGGGAAGACCGAGTTCTGGGAGCACAACCTCGAGAGCTTCACCCTGATGGCGGGGCTCGCGGCGGTCACCGACCGGATCAAGATCTACGCGACCGCCGCCACCCTAACCATGCCGCCGGCGATCGTGGCGCGCATGGCTTCCACCATCGACTCGATCGCCCCCGGCCGCTTCGGCATCAACCTGATCACCGGCTGGCAGAAGGCCGAATACGACCAGATGGGCCTGTGGCCCGGCGAGAGCCACTACAAGGACCGCTACACCTACCTCGCCGAGTACGCGACGGTCCTGAAGGAGCTGATGGAGACCGGCGTCTCCAACTTCAAAGGGACCTACTTCCAGATGGAGGACTGCCGGGTCAGTCCGAAGCCCACGCCCGGCGTGAAGATCATCTGCGCCGGTTCCTCCGACGAGGGCCTGGCCTTCACCTGCCGGTACGCCGACTATTCCTTCGCCCTCGGCAAGGGGACCAACACGCCGACCGCCTTCGCCCCGGTCAACGACCGGCTGGCCGCCGCGAGAGGCAAGACCGGCCGCGACGTGGGCAGCTACATCCTCTTCATGATCATTGCCGACGAGACGGACGAGAAGGCGTTGGCCAAGTGGCAGCTCTATCGCGACGGCGCCGATCAGGACGCCCTGAAGTGGCTGACCAACCAGGCCGCGCCGAACGCGCAGGGCGGCACGTCCAACACCAACACCACCCAGCTGGCAGCTCCGGAGTCGGCGGTGAACCTCAACATGGGAACCCTCGTCGGGTCCTACGAGAGCGTGGCGCGCATGCTCGACGAGGTCGCCGAGGTGCCGGACACCAAGGGCGTGCTCCTGGTCTTCGATGACTTCATCAAGGGCGTCGACGATTTCGGACAGAAGATCCAGCCGCTCATGAAGAGCCGCAAGCATGCCCTCCAGTCCGCCTAGGCCCACCATCCCGCGCGAGGGGAGGGTGACGCTGCCGGCGCGGCCGGAGAACCTGCCGATCGATCCGGCCGCCACGGCGCTGATCGTGGTCGACATGCAGAACGCCTACGCCTCGCCAGGCGGCTACCTGGACATCGCCGGCTTCGACATCGAAGGCGCCAAGGGCGTGATCGAGCGCATCAGCCTCCTGGTCGACGCCGCGCGGCGCGCCGGCGTGACGGTGGTGTTCTTCCAGAACGGCTGGGACCCGGGCTATGCGCAGGCCGGAGGTCCGGGCTCGCCCAACTGGTGGAAGTCCAACGCGCTCAAGACCATACGCGAGAAACCTGATCTCGACGGCACGCTGCTCGCCAAAGGAACCTGGGACTACGCCCTGGTCGATGCGCTGAAGCCGCAGCCGGGCGACATCGTCATCGAGAAGCCGCGCTACTCGGCCTTCTTCAACACCCAGCTGGACTCCATGTTGCGCGCCCGCGGGGTGAAGAACCTCGCCTTCTGCGGCATCGCCACCAACGTGTGCGTGGAGAGCACGCTCCGGGACGGCTTCCACCTGGAGTACTTCCCGGTTTTGCTGGAGGACGCCTGCCATCAGGCGGGTCCCCCGGCGATGCACGAGGCCACCGTCTACAACGTCGAGAAGTTCTTCGGCTGGGTCTCCAACACCGCCGACTTCTGGGGCGCCAGCGCCCCGGCCCCGCCCTACTTTGGGTGGGAGTCGACCGGCCAACTCCTCCCCGGTGGGGGGGGGGGGCCCCCGCGCTGGGTGGGGGGGGGCCCACGCCCCACGCTCCGCGGCTGGCCCGCTTTCCCCCTCCACCGCCTTCGGCGGTCCCCCTCCCCCTACGGGTGAGGAGAGCGAGCGGACAGGAGCCAGATACCGATGCCCAAGACCGTCATCACACCGCCCGGCACGGGCACGCCGATCGCGCCGTTCTCGCCGGGGACGCTGGCTGACGGCGTGGTCTACGTCTCGGGCACGCTCGCCTTCGACAAGGACAACAACGTCGCCCACGTCGGCGACGCCTCGGCTCAGACGCGGCAGGTGCTCGAGACCATCAAGTCGGTGATCGAGACCGCCGGCGGAACCATGGAAGACGTCACCATGAACCACATCTTCCTGAAGGACTGGGCCGACTACGCCGCCATGAACAAGGTCTATGCGGAGTACTTCCCGGGCGACAAGCCGGCGCGGTTCTGCATCCAGTGCGGCCTGGTCCGCCCCGACTTCCTGGTCGAGATCGCCACCATCGCCCACGTCGGCAAGAAGTAGGGCGATGCCGCTCACCATTGGGACCCGCACCGCCGACCACGACGTCGATCCGATGTTCCTGG
>CAZBXO010000003.1:0-69722 GCA_964495645.1 uncultured Phenylobacterium sp.
CGACCTCACTCTGCTGGTGGCCGAGCGGAGCGCTACCCCGCCCCATGGGATCTTCTCCCTTCCTTCGTGGCTTAGGGCTCCGCCCTCGGCGCGCTTTGGAGCGGCTTCCGCCCAGCTTCGGTCCCCTCCGCTTGGCGGCATGAGGCGCAGGGCCGGCAGGGGCCCTGCAGCCGGTTCCCCGCGAAGCCGCCCCTCCGCTTGCACACCCGGTCTCGCCGACGGGCAAGGCTGCAGGCGCGGCGTGCGCCTGCAACCTGCCTCCAAGGAGCTAGACCATGAACGCAGTGACCGTGATCGAGTCCGGTTCGGTGCTCGAAATCCCCCTCAACAAGCTCAAGAAGTCGCCGAAGAACGCGCGGCGGACGCCGCATGGAGAGGCCGCCATCGAAGCGCTCGCGGCGTCTATCGCCGCGAAGGGCCTTCTGCAGTCGCCGGTCGTGGAGCCGGAACTGGACGGGGAAGGCCAGCCCACCGGCTGCTACCTCGTCACCATCGGGGAGGGGCGCAGGCTGGCGCTGCTGCTGCGCGCCAAGCGCAAGGAGATCAGGAAGACCGAGCCGGTGCGGTGCGTGGTGGATACGGCGAACGACCCACACGAGATCAGTCTGGACGAGAACGTCACCCGCACCGACATGCACCCGGCCGACCAGTTCGAGGCTTTCCGGAAGCTGGCGGAAGACCAGGGGTTCGGCGCCGAGGAGATCGCCGCGCGGTTCGGCGTGTCAGCCCATGTGGTGCGTCAGCGCCTCCGGCTGGGCGCGGTCGCGCCCAAGCTCATGGCGCTCTACCGCGAGGGGACGCTCAACCTCGACCAACTCATGGCCTTCGCGGTGACCGAGGACCATGCCCGCCAGGAGCAGGTCTATGACCAGCTGTCGTGGAACCGCTCGCCTCAGCTGATCCGGCGCGCCATGACCGAGGCCAAGGTTCCGGCGGGGGACCGGCGGGCGCTATTCGTCGGCGTGGACGCATATGGCGAAGCCGGGGGCGGGGTGCTGCGCGACCTCTTCACCGAGGACGGCGGCGGCTGGCTGGAAGACGTGGCGCTCTTGGACCGGCTCGCGCTCGAAAAGCTAGACCGCATGGCGGTGGAGCTTCGCGAGGCCGAAGGGTGGAAGTGGGCCCAGGCCGCGCTGGACTATCCGCACGGCCACGGCTGGCGCCGCGTCTATCCCAACTTCGTGGAGCGCTCGGAGGAGGACGCCGCCCGGCGTCAGGCGCTCAGCGACGAGCTTGAGGACCTGAACGCGCAGTGGGAGGCCAGCGACGACCTGCCGCCCCAGGTGGAGGCGCAATTCGCCAAGCTGGAGGAGGAGCTTGCCGGGCTGGGCGACGCCTACGCCTACGATCCCGACGACGTGGCGCGGGGCGGCGTGCTGGTGGTCCTGGGCCACGACGGCGCGGCCCGCATCGAACGCGGCCTGATCCGTCCCGAGGACGAGGCTCCGCTGCCGGAGGTGGAGGACGACGCAGACCCCGAGTCCTTGGGCGAGGACGCGGGCGATGGCGGGGAAACCCAGGCATCCGCACCGGACGCGGAACCGGAGGAAGACGCAGGCGCGCCGCTCTCGGAGCGGCTAGTGCTGGACCTCACGGCCTACCGCACCATCGGGCTGCGCGATGCGGTGGGCGCCGACCCAAACCTTGCCCTGGTCGCCCTGGCTCACGCCTTGGCGGTGAAGACCTTCTACGCGCCGTACGACCACGCCTCCTGCATCGACATCAAGGTCGTGTCCGCCTACCTCGACGGGCACGCGCCGGGCGTCAGCGAGTGTGCGGCGGGGCGGCGGATCGCCGAGCGTCATGAGGCATGGGCCACACGTCTGCCGAAGGAGGCTGCGGAGGCCTGGGGCTTCGTGTTCGGCCTCGGGAGCGGCGACCTCCTGGACCTCCTGGCCCACTGCGTGAGCCTGGGCGTCAACGCCGTGCACAACCCGCTGGATCGCAGGCCCGGCGCCTGGGCGCACGCCGACGTGCTGGCGGCGGCGGCGGACCTCGACATGCGGACGACCTGGGCCCCGACCGTCGCGAGCTACCTGGGGCGCGTGACCAAGGCGAAGATCGTGGACGCGGTCACGGAGGCGGTGGGCGGGGAGGCCGTGCAGCGTCTGGATGGGCTCAAGAAAGGCGAGATGGCCGAGGCGGCGGAGAAGGCGTTGGCGCCGACCCGCTGGCTCCCAGCCCTGCTGCGTACGCCGAAGCCGCTGCCTGAAACCCCTGCGTCTGAGGTTGAGGCCGCAACCGCCATCGCCGCCGAGTAGGCGAGTCCACGATCCCGATGGCCCGCGCAGGCTAGCCCTGCGCGGGCCTTTTGCTGTCCCGCTAGTGGCGCGCAGGGGTGATGCTGGCAGCCGCCTCTGCGCAGGCCCGTTCGCACGCGTGGCAGGTCTCGGCGCAGACGCGGCAGTGTTCCATATGCGACGCGTGCCGGTCGCATTCTTCGCCGCACAGCCGGCACGCCAGCTCGCACGCGCCCAGCAGCTGCTGGATCACCGCTTCGTTCGAGCCCGTGCGACGCGTGGCCACCGTGCCCACGGCGGCGCAGAGATCGGCGCAATCGAGGTTGAACCGGATGCATTGGGTGAGTTCCGTCACGCGCGGTTCCGCCAGACAGGCGTCGGCGCAGCTTGTGCAGGTCTGGGCGCAATCCAGCGCCAGTTCGATGGCGCGGATCAGCGCCTCGTTGGTCGAGCCCTGAACCTGGGGATGGGTGGCGATCATCTGCTGCGCGTGCATGGCCGAACTCCGGAGGGAATTGGCACCAACCGGGCGGGCCGGGAGAGGTTCCCAGCCAGTTTGGGAGCGGAGCGCAAGGTGGCCCACGCAAGACGTGCAGCCGAACCTGCGGGCTCGCGCAGCCCGTCACCGTTCGATGGCGGTCACGGTTGAGCCGCCACCGCAGCCGCAACGACGGTGACGCTACGCCCGCTTACGCAGGCGCGGAGCGGGCGCGACCTCGGCCGCCGCGGCCTTCGCTTTCGGTGGCGCACGCCGACTCGCCGTTGGCCCGGGCCGCGCGGTCTTCGGCACAGGCGAGGCCCGTTTCGTGGCGGGGAGCTTGGCGAGCGACTGGCCGGCGAGGCTGCGGCGCAGCGCCTCCATGAGGTCAATGACTTCGGCCTCGTGAGCAGGCGCACTCGCCGACCGGGTGACGCCGTTTTCGGCCTTCTTGCGCTCGATCAGTTCCAGGAGGCCTTCGGTGTAGCGGTCGCGGAACTCAGTCGGGTCGAACGGACCCTCATGCTGCGCCAGGATCTGGCGCGCGATGGCGACCATGCCCTTGTCGACCTTCACTTCAGGGATGCGCCCGAAGTAGTCCGCATCGCCATGCACCTGGTCATGCGGCCGCAGTTCGTGCGCGATGATGCCGCGTCCACGAGGCTCCAGCGCCAGCTGCCGTTCCTTGCCGCCCTTCACGTAGCGGGCGAGCGCCACCTTGCCTTCGGCGCGCATTGCCTCCCGGATCACCGCATAGGGCTCAACGGCGACGTCGCCGTCAGGCGCGAGGTAGTAGGGCGAGGCCCAGTAGAGCCGGTCGATCTCAGCCAGGGGGACGAACCGCTCGATGGTCAGCGAGCCGGTGTCGGGCAGCTTAGCGGCCTTGATCTCGTCGTTGGTCAGGGTGACGTACTGCCCCTTGTCGACCTCGAAGCCCTTCACCGTGCTGGTGCGCTCGATGCGCTCGCCGGTCGCCTGATCCTTGGCTTCCGTCCGGATGCGGTTGCCGGTGTCCGGATTGATCATGTTGAACCGCACGCTGCGGCCCTTGCCGGTGGCCGGGAACAGCACCACGGGACAGGTGACGAGCGACAGCTTCAGGTGGCCTTCCCAGGCCGGGCGAGACGCCATGGTTCCTCCGTTTCGGGAGTCGCCATGTAGTGCGTTGTCGAGCCAGACAAGCGCCGCCGTCTGAACTGATTCGCGCTGCAAGACAAGGTGTCGCGCAGGCGCGCTCGGATCGCCGTCAGAACGCAGCTTGGAGGGAGGCGCGGTGGTGGCTCACGCGGCGCCGGACGTGGGTTCAGCCCGCGCACGCGGTCTCTCGTCTGGCTGATCTGGGCGGACCCGAAACGCCCCTCAACCCCGGCCGCCCGGTTTCTTCCCCTGAGGCCAAGGCCTCATTCCTCGCGAGGCAAGAAACCTGTCCGCCGGGGTCCTGCGCTGACGCTACGGGCCTGCGGCTGAGGGGCGCTCCGGCCCCGCCCTCTTCGATCGCCATCGAGACCGCGATGGGCGCGGGCTCGCAAGACGACCGGAGACTTCCCATGGCCACCATCGGCACCTTCCACAAGCAGGACGACGGCTCCTACACGGGCGCCATCAAGACCCTCAGCCTGAACGTCAAGCAGGCTCAGTTCCGGCCCTCCGAAACCGACAACGACAAGGCCCCCGACTTCCGCATCTTCGCCGGCCAGACTGAATTCGGCGCGGCCTGGAAGAAGACCTCCCGCGAGAACCGCGACTACCTGTCGGTGAAGCTCGACGACCCCAGCTTCGCGGCGCCGATCTACGCCAGCCTGGTCGATGCCGACGACGGCTACAGCCTGATCTGGTCCCGCAGCCGCGCCGCCGACTGACCGCTCGAGCCGCCCCGGTGCGCCGGGGCGGCGCTCCCCAACAGCTCGAGACATGGAGGCCGCGATGTCGCGCGCCCGCACTGAAACTCGCCCCGACCTCTACACCCGCGTCACCCAACAGATCGTCGCCGACCTGCAGCGCGGCGTCCGTCCCTGGACCAAGCCGTGGTCCGCCGAGCACCTCGCCGGCCGCATCACGCGCCCGCTGCGCTCGACGGGCCAGCCCTACAGCGGCATCAATGTCGTGCTGCTCTGGGCCGAAGCCGTCGCCAAGGGCTACGCCGCGCCGATTTGGATGACCTTCCGCCAGGCGATTGCGCTGGGGGCGGCCGTCCGCAAGGGCGAGCATGGCGCCACGGTCGTCTACGCCAACCGGTTCACGCGCACCGAGACCGACAGCTCAGGCCACGACGTCGAGCGCGAAATCCCCTTCCTGAAGGCCTACACCGTGTTCAACGTCGAGCAGATCGACGGCCTCCCGGAGCACTTCCACGCGACCGCCGGACCGCAACTGCCGGCGGAAGCCCGGATCGAGCACGCGGAGCGCTTCTTCGCCGCCACGGGCGCCGAGGTGCGGCACGGCGGGACGCAGGCCTACTACGCCCTGGAACCGGACTATGTGCAGCTGCCGCCGTTCCCGTGTTTCGCGGACGCCGAGAGCTATTACGCGACGCTGGCGCACGAGTGCACGCACTGGACCCGCCATCCGAAGCGCCTCAACCGCGACTTCGGGCGTAAGCGCTGGGGCGACGGCGGCTACGCCCAGGAGGAACTCGTCGCCGAGCTCGGCGCCGCCTTTCTCTGCGCCGACCTGGGACTCGAACTGACTCCGCGCGAGGACCACACGGCGTACATCGAGAACTGGCTGCAGGTGCTGCAGAACGATCGCCGGTTCATCTTCGCCGCCGCCGCGCATGCGCAGCGGGCCTGCGATTTCCTGCACAAGCTGCAACCCGCATCCGAGGTGCGGGCGGCCTGACGGCCGCCCGTCGCCCTGCCGCGCCGGCGCCTGAATTCCAAGTATACTTGGTGGAGCGCCGGCGCCGGGGCGGCTCGCCTCGCAGACATGAGTCTGCGAGCGCTCCTCGCCCGGAACTTGCGCCGGTTGCGTCAGGCCCAGGGCCTGTCTCAGGAGGAGCTTGCCGCGCGTGCCGACATCACCGCCAACTATCTCAGCTCCCTCGAGCGCGAGGAGTACGCGGCCTCCGTCGATGTCATCGAGCGCCTGGCCCAAGCGCTTGAGGTGGCGCCCGGCGTCCTTTTCGCGAGCGATTGAGCAACGCAACCTGCGGCTTCTTGGGTCGCCCCAGAGGCGAGCGTAGGTTCGCGCGATGGGCGGTCCCCAATTTCGCATCCGTGCACCGCAGGAGAGCAGCCTGACGGACTACGATCGCGACCACGCGGTCACGTACATCCGTCTGCTGGACGCCGACGAAGAGGGCGCCGACTGGAAGGAGGTCGCCCGCGTGGTGCTGGGAGTGGATCCTGGCCGCGACTTCGAGCGCGCCCAGGTCATGCACGCCTCGCACCTGGCGCGCGCCAAGTGGATGCGCGACGGCGGGTATCGCGACTTACTCCGTAAGAACTGAAGCTTAGCCTGACCTTGGGTCAACTTTCGGCTTGCGTACCCCATCTTCTGATTCGTTAATGAGCCTCGCTGTGGGGGCGCGTGCTCGACGAGGGAGGCGCGCCGTGAGTACCGAGACGTGGCGTTCAGACGAACGCTACGAGGCCCTGAGGGGCTGTTCCGCGACCGATCTCGCGTGGGAGTTCCTGCGGCGCAATCCCGACTATCGCGCTGACTTCGCCAAAGCCCTGGAGTCAGCCTCCGGCGGCCCCGCGTGCGCCGGATCGGCGCCGTGGGCCCGCTGGGGGCTGAGCTTTCGCGGCCGATCCGACCCTCGCGGCAGACCGCCAGCCCGTCTACTGGCGGCCTGAAGTTGATCCCCGAACGGTCGTCCTGACGCCCGCAGGCGAAGGGGCCCCGACGAGCTTCCGCTACGAGCCCGAGCGCTGGCGCGCCGCCTATCGCGAGCAGACGGGTGAGGACGGCGTGCACGGACTGCTGACCGCGCCCAGGTCGCAGCACCGGCTCTGGATGCCGACGCCCATTCCGCGCGGTGGCGCGGTGGCGTGCCTTGTCCCGCTCGGCGCCTCGACACTCGGAGACACCAGCGCCGTGTTGCAGTTCTGGCGGTTCGTCAGCACCGGACGTGCGACGCCGCTGCGCTTCGACGCGCGGCTGAGGCGCGCCCAGGCGAGCCTTTGGGCGCTGGACCAGCACGAGGCCGGCGACAGCTATCGTACGCTGGCGGAACGGCTCTATGGCGTGGCCCGCGTCGCCAGTGAGTGCTGGCGGACCTCGTCGCTGAGGGACTCGGCGATCCGCCTGGTGCGCGCCGGCCAGGCGTTCGTCGAAGGCGACTACCGGCGTCTGCTCCGTCGTCCGCCCGCTTGATCTGGGGTGGTGAATTCGCGCGCGCGCGTTTCCGCCATCCCCCTACGCCAGCACCCTTCGCCACGGTGTCCAGGTGTCCGCGGTCCTACCCGACCGCTTCCGCAAGACCCCCTGGAGCCCGACGCCATGGTCGAACCGACGCCCATCCCTCCGCGCTACCTGCGCACGCCGGAAGCGGCCCGCTTCCTCGGCATTTCCGGCCGCACGCTGGAGAAGCACCGCACCTACGGCACCGGCCCGACCTATTCGAAGATCGGCGGCCGGGTGATCTATTCGGTCTCCGATCTGCAGGCCTGGGCCCATCGCGGCGTCCGTCGGGCGACCGACGATCCGGGCCACGATACCGTCCATCCGGCGCGCCCGATGATGGGTGAGGCCCGCACATTCGCCGCGCGCTGACGGCTAGCTTCCATGTCCCCGCGCGCGCCGCTGAGCGGCGGCGCCGGAGCGGACCGTGACGATCTCACCTGGGTTGACCTCGTCTGGTACGAGGGCCGGATCGAACACTGGATGCGCTTCGGCGCGCCCGTCGCCGAACGCATCCTCGACCGCCGCCGTCGTCGCCTGGGCTTCGCGCCCGCCAGCGTATTCGCCTTCGTCCGCTGGCAGGCCGGCGACCGCGGGACGGTCGCGTCACGGATCGTCATCGTGAAGACCGTCGACGCTGGTTCAGCCTGCGCCACCACGCCCGGCCTGCACCCCGGCGGACGCCTGCTACTCCGCATCACCGGCTGGCCGCGCGTTCAGCGCGTGCTCGCGGCGATCGACGCGGTCGAGCACCTCGGCCTCGAGGCGACAGACGTTGCGCCGGATCATTGGCGGCAGGTCCACAACCGTCTGACCGCGCGCGCGGAGCCGGAACCTTACACACCGCTGCGCCATCGCGCGTGGCGCCAGCGCAGCGAACTGGATGCGCCATGACCCCGCCCTGGAGCTTTCTGATCGCGCCCGTCGCCGTCGCGGCCTTGTTCGTCCCGGCGCAGCCGCGCCTGCTCTGGAACACCACGGCCAGTGCGCCGATCGGCGTCTATGCCCTGCACGACGCCAACACCTTGGCGGTTGGCGACCGGGTCGCCCTGCGTCCGCCGCCGCGCCTCGCCGCCTGGCTCGATGCCTCCGGGTTCGTGCCGGACGGGGCGCTCCTCCTGAAGCGGGTGGCGGCGCTGTCGCCGAGCGTCGTCTGCCGTGACGGCGGCCATGTCACGCGCGACGGGGTGCTGGTGGCCATCGCAGAGGCTCGGGACCGGTTTGGCCGTCCACTGCCGGTATGGACGGGCTGCCACGCGCTCACGGCCGACGACGTCTTCGTCCTCAACCCCGCCGTCGGCTCGCTGGACGGCCGCTACTTCGGAGCCCTGCCGCGACGCACCGTCGTCGCGCGGGCCGATCCGCTCTGGCTCTTCGGAGGCTCCCCCGATGCTCCTTGATCCTCCTTGTGCAGCGCCTTTGTTCGATCGAACAAAGAATGACGGCCGCGCCTTCGTCCCGACCGCCTTCCATCGCGCCGCCGCGCGGAGCGGCGGTCCAGGGCGGCCGTCAGGCCGGCGCGACAGCGCCTTGCCCTGGACGGCCGTGAGCACGGCGGCACGCTGGCCGCGTGTTGGGGCAGGGGTTCTCCTGACGCTGTCCCTGGTCACTCCGGCCGCCGCGCAGGGCACAGGCCGTGGCGGCGCGGACTGGCGCACCCTCGTCGCCGAAGCGTCGCGCCGGTTCGCGATTCCCGAGCGGTGGATCCATGCGGTGATGGGGGTGGAGAGCGCCTACCAGCCGCGCGCGCTAAGCCATGCGGGCGCAATGGGACTGATGCAGGTCATGCCGGGCACCTACGCGGACCTGCGCGTCCGCTACGGCCTGGGCGCGGATCCTTATCAGCCCCGCGACAACGTCATGGCCGGCGCGGCCTACCTGCGGGAGATGTACGACCGCTTCGGCGCGCCGGGCTTCCTGGCGGCCTACAATGCGGGTCCGGCGCGGTATCTGCAGCACGTCACGGATGGCCGGCCGCTCCCGTTAGAGACCCGGGCCTACGTCGCCAAGCTGTCGCCGGCGGTGGCGGGCGATGCGATCGGCAGTGTCCCTCCGCCGGCGCCTGAAGCGCCTCGGCCGACGATCTTCGTGAGCCTCGGCGCCTCGGTCCCTCGTCCACCGCCCGATGCCTCTGGGTTCGCAGAGACACCACCCGCAACCGGCGGCTCCGGGCTGTTCGTGAGGCTCGGCGAGGGGCGGCGGGCGCCATGATGCTGTGTGCCACTCATCGGGCCGTAGCGTGCTCTGTCGCAGGTTCGACGGTGATCCCCCGAAAGATGGACCGATGGCAGGATAAAAGCCGCGAGGTGCGGCCCGGTCTGGGGGTGGCGAAGGACAACGATTCCAGTGACTTCGCGCGAGGTGCGTCGGCAGGTCGCGAGGTGCGGTTTTGGGCAAGTCCCTGTGCTCGCACCGCTTTTCGCACCTCGCGGCGCTCGCGGCCATGAGCGAGGACGACTTCCAGCTGCGGATCGGGCGGATCCGCTCGCGGCCCTCGGGCGGGACCAAGACCTTCGTCGGCCAGGCCCTCGCCGCGGCGCAGCGCGCCGGCGGCCTCGTGCGTCGCGGGAGTAGCCGGAGCTCGACGTTCGGCCGGGGTCGGGCTGCAAGCCTGCGGGCCGCGCCGGCCGCGCCGTTCGGCAGGACCCGCGGTGCGGTCGTGAAGGCGCGGGTCGTGCGCGCCGGCCCGGGACGCGCGCCCTTGTCCCGGCACCTGCAATACCTGCAGCGCGAGGGCGTCACCCCGGAGGGCGACCGCGGCCGGTTGTTCGACGCGGCGGGGGACGAGGCGGACAGCGCGTCGTTTGCCGAACGCTGCCAGGGCGACCGGCACCACTTCCGCTTCATCGTCTCACCCGACGATGCCGAGCGCTTACACGACCTGAAGGCCTACACCCGCGACCTGATGCGCCAGGCGGAGACGGACCTCGGCACGCGGCTCGACTGGGTGGCGGTCGACCACTGGAACACCGCCCATCCGCACCTGCACATCCTCGTGCGCGGCCGCACCGATGAGGGCGCGGACCTCGTCATCTCGCGCGACTACATCGCGGCGGGACTTCGGGCGCGGGCCGGCCAACTCGTGGAGCTCGAACTCGGGCCGCGCACCGACCTCGAGATCCGTCACCAGCTGCAGGCGCAGATCGACGCCGATCGCTGGACACCACTCGACCGCAGCCTGGTCCGCAGCATCGGCGAGGACGGCTTGGTCGACGTCCGGCGGGGCGGGGGGCTCGATCCGCTTCACAGCGCTCGGGTCGGGCGGCTGCAGAAGCTCGGACGCCTGGGCCTCGCGGACGAGCGGCGGCCCGGCCGTTGGCGGCTCGCGCCGGACGCCGAGCCGACGCTCCGCGCCCTTGGCCAACAGCAGGACGTCATCGCCCGGCTGCACAAAGCGCTCAGCCGCCATGGCGAGCCGGATCTGTCGCGTGCGGTTCTGGATGGCGAGGCCGGCATTGTTGGACGTCTCTCGGCCCGCGGTCTGGACGACGAATTGCGCGGCAGCGCCTACGCCGTGATCGAGGGGCTGGATGGTCGGGCGCACCACATCCGTTTGGGCGACCTGGACCACGCCGGCGATGCGCCGATCGGCGCCATGGTCGAGGTGCGGAGCCAGACCTGGGACGAGCGCCGCTCGCGCACCATCCTGCGCGTGCGGTCGGACCTCGATTTGCAGGCCCAGGTGCGTGCCGACGGCGCGACCTGGCTGGACCGCCAGCTGGTCGGGACACGGCCGGACAGCTTGGGCTCGGGCGGGTTCGCCGATGAGGTCCGGGACGCGCTCTCCCAGCGCGCCGACCATCTGGCTGCGCGCGGCCTGGCGCGGCGCGCCGGCGCCCGCTGGATCTTCGCCCGCGACCTGCTGGAGACTCTGCGCGCCGACGAACTGGCCGGGGTCGCCGAACGGCTGGCGCAGGAGACCGGGCGGGCGCGCCAGGCGGTGTCGGGCGACGGCGCCGTGAGCGGGACCTATGCGCGCCGCCTCGACTTGGCCTCCGGCCGCTTCGCGATGCTGGAGGACGGGCTCGGCTTCACCCTCGTGCCCTGGCGGCCGGACATGGATCGCCACCTGGGCCAGCGGATCGAGGGCGTCATGCGGCCGGGGCAGGGGATCGCCTGGAATTTCGCGCCGAAGCGCGGGCTCGGCCGATGAGGAGGATGCCATGACCGGCACCAAGGTGATGTGGGCGCAGTTGGCGCTCGTCTTCGTCCTGATCCTGGCCGGCGTCTGGGCCGCCACGGAATGGACCGCGTGGCGCTTGGGGTTCCAGCCGCAGCTTGGCGCGCCGTGGGCGGTCATCGCCGGGTGGCCAGTCTATCCGCTGCCGGCCTTCTTCTGGTGGTGGTTCGCCTACGACGCCTATGCGCCCGGCGTCTTCCTGGAAGGCGCTATCATCGCCTGCAGCGGCGCCGGCGTCGCGGCCGTCGCCTCGATGGCGCTGTCGGTGTGGCGGGCGCGGGAGAGCCATGACGTGACCACCTACGGCTCGGCGCGCTGGGCGAAGCCGCGGGAGGTGGCGGCCGCAGGCCTGCTGGGCGACGACGGTGTGGTTCTGGGCAAGTGGCGCGGCGCCTACCTGCGGCACGACGGGCCTGAGCACGTCCTCTGCTTCGCTCCCACCCGCAGCGGCAAGGGCGTCGGCCTCGTCGTCCCGTCGCTGCTCACGTGGCCGGGCTCAGCCATCGTCCACGACATCAAGGGCGAGAACTGGCAGCTGACCTCGGCCTGCCGCGCCGGCATCGGCCGGGTCCTGCTCTTCGACCCGACCAATCCGGAGAGTTCGGCCTACAACCCGCTGCTCGAAGTCCGCCGCGGCGCCAATGAGGTGCGCGACGTCCAGAACGTGGCGGACATCCTCGTGGACCCGGAAGGGGCGCTCGAGCGGCGCTCCCACTGGGAGAAGACCAGCCACAGCCTGCTGGTCGGCGCGATCCTGCACGTCCTCTACGCGGAGGCCGACAAGACGCTCGCGGGCGTCGCGGCGTTCCTGTCGGATCCGCGTCGGCCGATCGAGGCGACCTTGCGGGCGATGATGGCGACGCCGCATCTCGGCGACGGCCCCCATCCAGTGGTCGCCTCAACCGCCCGCGAGCTCCTGAACAAGAGCGAGAACGAACGCTCAGGCGTACTTTCCACTGCCATGTCGTTCCTGGGTCTTTACCGCGACCCCGTCGTGGCAGAGGTGACCCGGCGCTGCGACTGGCGGATCGCCGACCTGGTCGAGCGTGACCGGCCCGCGACCCTTTACCTCGTCGTGCCGCCGTCCGACATCAGCCGGACCAAGCCGCTGATCCGCCTCGTGCTCAACCAGATCGGTCGGCGGCTGACCGAGGACCTGACCGCTCGGGGCCGCCGGCACCGCGTGCTGCTGGTGCTGGACGAGTTCCCGGCGCTGGGGCGTCTCGACTTCTTCGAGAGCGCGCTCGCCTTCATGGCCGGCTACGGGCTCAAGGCGTTCCTGATCGCCCAATCGTTGAACCAGATCGAGAAGGCCTACGGCGCCAACAACGCCATCCTCGACAACTGCCATGTGCGGGTCTGCTTCGCGACGAACGACGAGCGCACCGCCAGACGTGTGTCGGACGCGCTGGGGACCGCCACCGAGCTGCGGGCGATGAAGAACTACGCGGGACATCGGCTGTCGCCGTGGCTCGGCCACCTGATGGTGTCGCGCCAGGAGACCGCGCGGCCGCTGCTGACGCCGGGTGAGGTGATGCAACTGCCGCCGAACGACGAGCTGGTGATGGTCTCGGGCGCGCCGCCGGTCCGGGCGCAGAAGGTCCGCTACTTCGAGGACGCCGAGCTGCGTCGGCGCGTGGGAGCCGCCAGGCCAGGCGCGTCACCGCCCAAGGTCGCGGACGACTGGAGCGCATGCGCCCCGATCCCGGCGCCGCCGATGCGGACCCGACCCCGCGCGTCGGCCGGCGAGACGGAGGAGGGGGGCTTGCGGCTGGAGCCGGCGCCGCTCTTCGAGGACGCCGAGAGGCCGCCTCCGCCCCCACGGGAGTTCAGCTTCCTGGAACCGGACGAAGACGACGGCTTCGACGGGTTGGCAGGCGAGGACCAGGCGCAGCAGGCCCGCTTCCGCCGCGTGGCGCGTCAGGCATCCCTCGATCCCGACGACGGACTGGAGCTCTGAGCCATGAAGAAGGTGCGCCTGTCGGTCTACCTCGAGCCAGAGACCATGGCGGCGCTCGAGGCGTTCGCCCGACGACGGGAGAAGCCGCTGTCTCTGGTCGCCGAGGCAGCGATCGCGTCCTTCATCACGCCGGACGAGGCCCAGCGGCAGGAGGCGGCGATCGTGCGTCGCCTCGACCAGCACACCCGCGCGGTCGAGCGGCTGGAGCGGAACCTCGGCATCTCCATCGAGACAATGGCGCTCTTCGTGCGCTTCTGGCTGACCACGACGCCGGCGGTGCCGGAGGCGCAGCAGGCCGCCGCCCAGGCGAAGGGGCGGGAGCGGTTCGAGGGTTTTGTCGCAGCGCTCGGGCGGCGGCTCGCCAAGGGTGCCAGTTTCACCAGGGAGATATCCGAAGACTATCTGCCGCCGGGCGCAACGACATCGGTCATGCAGGACGCATCAAGCCAGAGCTTGAACGCGGAGCCTTCGCCGCACAGATAGCGACGGCAAAAAGCGGGCATGGCCGCGAGAGCCTGGGAGGCAATATGTCCGTTCCGAACACCGGTCGGTGGGCCGAGCTATCGGCAAAGTACAAGTTGGCGCGCGATAAGAGCAGTGACGAGGCGTTCCGCGTCGGCCGCCTCGCGATCCATCTGAAAGACGCTGTTGCCCGGGCGTGTGGGTGTAGCGCCGAGTACGTCCGACACTATTCCTACGAGCACGGCGCGACGCCCCAATACGACGAGTCAAAGCCGGTCTCGAACGGCTGGCGCTCAGTGGCGCGAGAAGAGGCGGGATGGGTGTTCGGCCTCGGTGTTCAGCTTGAGGTCGACGCGAACACACATCCCAAGACCATGGTCGTCTTCCCTTTCACTGTCGTCGTGTCGCCAGATCACTTTGACGTTCAGACGACGCTGCTGGCAGGGAGCGAGCGCATCCGAGCTGCGCCGCCGCAATACGCCGCAGATGTGGATGCTCTGGGGGAGCGGGTGTTTGAGGGCCTGAGCGAAGCCCTGGACAAATGGGCGGCAGGGGACGCTCGTGCTGGTGGCATCGGCTTCAGCTCCACTTAGCGCAACTCGGCGGCGTGGCGGGCAGTCGCTCGCCGATCTCCAGTGATCACACGCCGCAGCCCTACTACCCCTCTTCCGCTGTTGATCCGCCCGAATCCCGGCGCTCATTGATGTGCCCGTTGTCGAAGCCTTTCGGCTAGATGCGGAGCCTCTCCAGTGACCCTTGCCGCCGCTCATAGCGAGACCTTCGTCCGGAGCTCGCGGATGCTCCGGACCGCGCTCGGCCCGATGATCGGCCGCTGGTTAGATGACCCGAGTGTCGTCGAGGTGATGCTCAATCCAGACGGGCACCTCTGGCTGGATCGTTTGTCGAGTGGCTTGGAGGATAGCGGCGAAGGGCTCTCGGCCGCCGATGGCGAGCGCATTATTCGGCTTGTCGCGCACCACGTCGGCGCCGAAGTCCATCCGGCAAGCCCTCGGGTTTCGGCCGAGCTTCCGGAGAGCGGTGAGCGGTTCGAAGGCTTGCTGCCGCCCGTCGTGAGCGCACCGGCCTTCGCGATCCGCAAGCCCGCGGTCGCGGTGTTCACGCTCGACGACTACGTCGCATCGAAGATCATGACCCGCAGCGAGGCGGACGCGCTGCGGACTGCGGTGACGGACCGCAAGAACATCCTCGTCGCCGGCGGCACCTCGACCGGGAAGACGACGCTCGCCAATGCCCTCCTAGCCGAGGTCGCTGCGAGCGGCGATCGGGTCGTGCTGATCGAAGACACCCGCGAGCTGCAGTGCGCCGCGCCGAACCTCGTGGCGCTGCGGACCAAGGACGGGGTCGCCTCGCTCGCCGAACTCGTGCGGTCGTCGCTGCGATTGCGCCCGGACCGAATCCCGATCGGCGAGGTGCGCGGGGCCGAGGCGCTCGACCTCCTGAAGGCGTGGGGCACCGGCCATCCCGGCGGCGTCGGCACCATTCACGCCGGCAGCGCGCTGGGCGCCCTCCGCCGTCTCGAGCAGCTAGTGCAGGAAGCGGTCATGGTCGTGCCGCGCGCCTTGATCGGCGAAACGGTCGACCTGGTGGCCGTCCTCACGGGCCGCGGCGCGGAGCGCCGCCTCAGCGAGCTCTGCGCCGTCGATGGCCTCGGCGGCGACGGCGCATACGTCCTGCGTCCGCACCCCAGACTTGGAGACCCGGCATGATCCGCAGCCTGACCGCGCGCCTGTCTGGCGCCAGCGCAGCCCTGACCTGCGCGCTACTCGCGGGGCCCGCTCACGCCGGTGGGTCCTCCATGCCCTGGGAAGCGCCGCTGGAGAAGATCCTGCAGTCGATCGAAGGGCCGGTGGCGAAGATCATCGCGGTGATCATCATCGTCACGACGGGCCTCACCCTGGCCTTCGGCGACACCTCGGGCGGGTTTCGCCGGCTGATCCAGATCGTCTTTGGTCTGTCGATCGCGTTCGCCGCCTCCAGCTTCTTCCTCTCGTTCTTCTCCTTCGGCGGCGGAGCGCTGATCTGATGCTCGCCGAGACCGACATCCCCGGGTTCGAGGCCCCAGTGCACCGCGCGCTCACCGAGCCGGTCCTGCTGGCCGGTGCGCCGCGGACCTTCGCGATCATCAACGGCACCCTGGCCGCCGCGCTGGGCCTCGGGCTGCGCCTGTGGATCGCCGGCGTCCTTCTGTGGCTCGTGGGCCAGGCCTTCGGGATCTGGGCGGCGAAGAAGGATCCGCATTTCGTCGAGGTGGTTCGCCGCCACGTCCGCATTCCGCCGGTGCTGGGGGTCTGACGATGTTTGACCTTCGCGAATACCGGTCCCGCGCCGCGCGCCTGCCAGACTACCTGCCCTGGGCTGCTCTGATCGGCCCGGGCGTCGTGCTCAACAAAGACGGGGCGTTCCAGCGCACGGCGCGCTTCCGCGGCCCCGATCTCGACTCTGCGACCGCCGCCGAACTGGTGGTGGCGTCGGCCCGGTTGAATGCGGCCCTGCGACGGCTCGGGTCGGGGTGGGCGATCTTCGTCGAGGCGCAGCGCAACGCGGCCGAGACCTATCCCTTGAGCGACTTCCCGGACCCGGTGTCGGCGCTCGTGGACGAGGAAAGGCGAGCAGCCTTCGAGGAGCATGGCGCGCACTTCGAGAGCGCTTACTTCCTGACGTTCGTCTATCTGCCGCCGGCCGAGCGGACCGCCCGCGCGGAAGGCTGGCTGTACGAGGGCCGCACGCAACGCGGCGTCGATTGGCGGGAGGCCATCGACGGGTTCGTGGACCGCACGAACCGTGTCCTTGCTCTGCTGGAGGGCTTCGTGCCTGAGGCGGCTTGGCTGAACGACGCCGAGACCCTGACCTATCTTCATTCGACGGTCTCGACGCGTCGGCATCGGGTCGGGGTGCCGGACACCCCGATGCACCTGGATGTGCTGCTGGCGGATGAACCGCTGATCGGCGGCCTCGAACCGCGCCTCGGCGACGCCCACCTGCGCGTGCTGACCATCGCCGGCTTTCCCGCATCGACGTGGCCCGGCCTGCTGGACGAGCTCAACCGCCTCGCCTTTCCCTATCGCTGGACGACGCGCGCGATCTGCCTCGACAAGGTGGACGCGGCGCGGTTGCTCGGCCGGATCCGCCGTCAGTGGTTCGCCAAGCGCAAGTCGATCATGGCGATCCTCAAGGAGGTCCTGACCAACGAGGCCGCCGTTCTTGTCGACACCGACGCGGAGAACAAGGCGCTCGACGCGGACGCCGCCCTCCAGGATCTCGGCGCCGACGCCGTCGGCCATGCCTATGTCACGGCCACGGTCTGCGTCTGGGATGAAAACCCCACGGCTGCCGACGCCAAGCTGCGTCTGGTGGAGAAGACCATCCAGGGCCGCGACTTCACCTGCATGGTGGAGACGCTCAACGCCGCGGAGGCATGGCTCGGCGGACTTCCGGGTCATGCCTACGCCAACGTCCGGCAGCCGCCCATCTCGACGTTGAACCTTGCGCACATGATCCCGCTTTCGGCGGTTTGGTCGGGCCCCGCTCGCAATCCCCACCTCGACGGGCCGCCACTGTTCTTCGCCAAGACGGAGGGCTCCACGCCCTTCCGCTTCTCCACCCACCTTGGCGACGTCGGGCACAGCATGGTGGTCGGGCCCACCGGCGCCGGGAAGAGCGTGCTGCTGGCTCTAATGGCGCTGCAGTTCCGCCGCTATCGCAACGCCCAGGTGTTCGCGTTCGATTTCGGCGGCTCGATCCGTGCGGCTGCTCTCGCCATGGGCGGTGACTTCCACGACCTCGGCGGCGCACTGGCGGACGACGGATCTGCGGCGGTCGCCCTTCAGCCCTTGGCTCGCATCGATGAGCCTTCCGAGCGGGCCTGGGCGGCTGAGTGGCTGGCCGGCTTGTTGTGCCGGGAAGGGGTCGTGGTTTCGCCCGAGGCGAAGGAGCACCTCTGGGCCGCCCTTGGCTCCCTCGGCTCCGCGCCGCTCCCAGAGCGGACGATCACCGGTCTGTCAGTCCTGTTGCAGTCCAACGATCTCAAGCGGGCGCTGCAGCCCTTCACCGTGGCTGGGCCCTGGGGTCGGCTGCTAGACGCCGAGAGCGAGCGGCTTGGCACGGCGGAGGTGCAGGCGTTCGAGACGGAGGGGCTCGTCGGGTCGGCCGCCGCGCCGGCCGTCCTGGCCTATCTTTTCCATCGCATTCAGACACGCCTCGATGGTCGGCCGACCCTGGTGATCGTCGACGAGGGCTGGCTCGCGCTGGACGACGCGACCTTCGGCGCGCAGCTGCGCGAATGGCTGAAGACGCTCCGTAAGAAGAACGCGTCCGTTGTGTTCGCCACCCAGTCCTTGGCGGACATCGAGCAGAGCGCCATCGCCGCCTCAGTCGTCGAGAGCTGCCCGACGCGCATCTTCCTCCCGAACGACAGGGCGCAGGAGCCGCAGATCTCGGCCGCCTATGCGCGGTTTGGGCTGAACGCCCGGCAGGTCGAGATCCTCAGCCGCGCTATCCCCAAACGCGACTACTATTGCCAGTCGCGGCAGGGGAACCGGCTCTTTGAGCTCGGCCTCGGTGACGTGGCGCTCGCCTTCTGCGCCGCCTCCGCCAAGTCTGACCAGACTGCGATCGCCGGGCTTCTCGACCAACACGGCGCCGAGGGCTTCGCCGGCGCGTGGCTGCGTCACCGCGGCCTCGACTGGGCAGCGGACCTTGTGAGGCTGCAGGCGCCCATCCCCCGCACCCCGGAGACAGCCCTATGATCAGCAAGAAGCCCCGCTTGGTGGCGACGGCCATTGCACTGGCGCTCGCATGCGCGACTCCGTCGGCCGCGCAGCGCATCGTCTACGATCCGACGAACTACGCCTCCAACGTCATGCAAGCCGCCCGCGCGCTGGAGCAGATCAACAATCAGATCCGCAGCCTGCAGAACCAGGCGACAAGCCTGCAGAACCAGGCCCGCAACCTCGCGCAGCTGCCGTACTCGTCGCTGCAGACGCTGCAGGGCAACCTAGGCCGGGTCGGGGGGCTCATGCAGCAGGCCCAGCGGGTCGCCTACGACGTCCAGGCGATCGAACGGGAGTTCCGCCAGAACTACACGGTGGGCGCGGGCGCATCGGACGCGGCGTTGGTGGCGCAGGCGAACGCGCGTTGGCGCAACTCCGCCGCGGCGTTCGAGGACGCCCTTCGAGTCCAGGCCGGCGTCTTCGCCGGCCTCAATGGAGGCCGAACCGAACTCGGCAAACTCGTCGGCGAGAGCCAGGGCGCCGGTGGCATCCTGCAGGCCACGCAAGCCGGTAACCAGCTGCTCGCCCTCCAAAGCCAGCAGCTGACAGATCTCACGGCGATGATCGCGGCGCAGGGGCGGGCAGCCGCGCTGGAGCAGGCGGACCGAGCTGCAAGTCGGACCCAGGCACAAGAGCAGTTTCGCCGCTTCATGGATCGGCGCCAGGGTTACCAGGCGCAACCTGTGGAGATCTTCAGATGACCAAGTCTGCCGTTCTGGTCCTCGTGCTGGCAGCTCTGTCGGGCTGCGGTCAGAAACCAGCAGCTGACAGGCCACCGGAGTCGCAAGGCGCTGCGGCTGTTGGTCAGGACAAGTGCGCACGAGGCGGCATGGATGCTGCCAACGACCCCGGTTGTAAGGCAGCGGCCGACGAGCGCTTCGACAAATTCATCAATGGGGGAGGCGATGAACACCGGCGTCGCTGACCGCTTTCTTGATGTCTTTAGCCGCTACATTGACTCCGGCTTCGGCCTGCTCGGTGGCGAGGTCGCGTTCGTCGCGAGCACCCTCGTCGTCATCGATGTCACATTGGCTGCACTGTTCTGGTCTTGGGCGGCCGGCGACGACATCATCGCCCGTCTCATCAAGAAGACGTTGTACGTTGGTTTTTTTGCGTTCCTGCTCTCGAACTTCAACGCCCTTGCGCGGGTCGTCTTCCTCTCGTTCTCAGGCCTGGGCCTCAAGGCCTCGGGCAGCGGCATGTCCGCGAGCGATTTCCTCCACCCCGGCAAAATAGCTCAGGCGGGCATTGACGCCGGCAAGCCACTTCTCGAACAAGCTCAGCAGCTGTCTGGCTTTCCGGGCTTCTTCGACAACTTCCCTTACATCCTGGTCTTGGTCGTTGCGTGGCTGATCGTGCTGGTCGCGTTCTTCGTCCTCGCCGTGCAGCTCTTCGTGACGCTTATCGAGTTTAAGCTCACCACGCTCGCCGGCTTCGTCCTCGTGCCGTTTGGCTTGTTCGGGAAGACGGCCTTCCTCGCGGAGCGCGTGCTTGGCAACGTGGTCGCGGCTGGGATCAAGGTCCTCGTGCTCGCGGTGATCGTCGGCATCGGTTCGACGCTATTCAAAGAGTTCGTGAGCGACTTTGGCGGGCAGCAGCCATCTCTCGAAGAGGTCCTGTCCCTAGCGCTCGCCTCGCTGTGCCTCCTCGGCCTGGGAATCTTCGGTCCTGCCATCGCGAACGGTTTGGTCTCCGGGGCTCCGCAACTTGCGGCCGGAGCGGCAGTCGGGACGGGCCTGGCCGCGGGCGGTCTCGCCGCGGCCGGCGTGATGGGCGCTCGCGCTGCCGCCGGAGCCGCGGCTGGCGGGCTCCGAGGCGCAGCCGCTGCGATCCGGCCGTCGCGGCCCGGGCCCAGCGGCAGCGGCGGTGGCGCCGGCGCGCCTTCCGGCGGGCCCGCCGGCGGCGGCTCGCCGAATGGCGGCGCTCCGGCTTGGGCGCGCCAATACCAGCAGCGGCAGGACGCGGCCCACGGGGCCAGCACCGCCGCCCACGCGATCCGCTCGGGTGATCATCCGAGCGGCGGAACCTCCGTCACCCTTGCTGAGGACCGGTCATGAATGTCTTCACCCGCCCTGGCCTGCGCTACGGCGCGACGCCAACGCTCGAAACGCCGTACCAGCGCGCGGCGCAGGCTTGGGACGATCGCATCGGCTCAGCCCGAGTTCAGGCGCGCAACTGGCGCTTCATGGCCTTCGGCGGTCTTGCGCTGTCCGCAGCTCTTTCAGCCGCGCTGGTGTGGCAGGGCGCCCGCGGATCGGTGACGCCGTGGGTCGTCCAGGTCGATCGGCTTGGCCAAGCCCAGGCTGTCGCCCCGGCTGCCGCAGGTTACCGACCGACTGATCCACAGATTGCGTGGCACCTGGCGCGCTTCGTCGAGGAGGTGAGGGCGATCCCTGCCGATCCGATCATCGTCCGTCAGAACTGGCTGCGTGCTTACGACTACACGACCGACCGTGGCGCGCAGGCGCTGAATGAGTACGCCCGAGCCAACGACCCCTTCAGCAAGGTCGGCCAAGTCCAAGTCGCCGTTGATGTTTCCAGCGTCATCCGAGCCTCCCCTGATAGCTTCCGCGTGGCCTGGATCGAGCGCCGCTACGTCGATGGCGCGCTCGCCACGACCGAACGGTGGACAGCGATCCTGACGGTCGTCCTGCAGCCGCCGCGGACGGCGGATGCGCTTCGCAAGAACCCGCTCGGCGTCTTCGTGCACGCCGTGAACTGGTCTCGGGAGCTCGGGTGATGCGTATCCTCGGCACGTATGCCTGCGTGGTTGCCTCGACCGCCCTAGGCGGATGCGCGGTCCTCCGACCCCTGGTGAGCCAGGCAGCGCCCAAGCCGACGCACGTCGCTACGGCTCCGGTGTCGGCCGCTCAGGTCGCACGTCCAGCAGCGGCGGTGGCGATGGCCCCAATCCCAAACCCGCCCGCGAGCGCCGGGCGGAGCTTGCCGAGAAGGAACCCCGCTGATCCTGCGGCGCGCGTCGCCCTAGCAAACGCCGCCGCTCGCGTTCAGCCCAACGTCAGCGACTACGCCAACGCCGCGCAGATCTATGAGTACGAAGATGGCGCGCTCTATCAGGTCTACGCCTCGCCAGGGCGGATCACAGACATCGTCCTCCAAGAGGGCGAGGCGCTTTCGGGGAATGGGCCGGTCGCCGCAGGCGATACGACGCGATGGATCATCGGTGACACCGAGAGCGGATCTGGAGCCGGCAGGCGCGTCCATATCCTGGTGAAGCCCACAGGATCGAAGCTTCAGACCAATCTCGTGATCAACACGAACCGTCGGACCTACCATCTGGAGCTGCGAGCCACGCCAGCGACCTACATGGCGTCCGTCGCGTGGCGGTATCCTGCCGAAGAGGCGGCGGCCGCCGCTGCGGCTGCGGCGGTGGAGCAATACGCGCTGCCGACGGTCGCCGTTGATCAGTTGAACTTCGGCTATCGGATCAGCGGGGACCGAGCCTCTTGGCGCCCGGCGCGCGTCTATGATGACGGTCGCCAGACCTACATCGAGTTGCCGACGACGGTCGTGCAAAGCGAGCTGCCGCCGCTCTTCGTGGCCGGCGCCGACGGCAAAGTCACGGACCTGGTGAACTACCGGGTCATCGGCAAGCGAATCGTCGTCGATCGCATCTTCACCCGGGCGGAGCTGCGGCTTGGCGATAGCCGAGGCGCCAAGCGCGTTCGCATCGAACGCACGGGGGCAAGCTCATGACCGCCACTAGCCACCCCTCTGAGCAGGACGCGGCCCAGGAACTGCGTCTGCGATCGAGCCGGCCGCGCGTTGCCAGGCTATCCCGCAAGGCCCTGGTCACGCTGACGGCCGTCTCATCGGTCGCGATCGTAGGCGCCGTCGCCTACGGCATGACCTCGGGCGCCAGCGGGCACAAGCCTCGCGAAATCTATAATGTCGGCGGCCAGCCCCCGGAGCGTCTGAACCGACTCCCTCGCAACTATGGTGAGACGCCGCCCCTCGGGCCGCCGCTCCCTGGCGACCTCGGTGCGCCCATCCTCGCAGCGAATGCACCGCCGCCGGGGATAGCGAACGCTCAAAATGATGCGGCCATTCAGCAGGCCGAAGCCCACCGCCAGCGTGTGCAACAGGAGCGCGATGCTGCCCGCATGAGCCGCCTGTTCGCTGCTGACGCGCAGGCGCGAGGCGTCGACGCGGCCGAACGTCTTGCTGTTACGGGCGATGCTGTAGGTGCCAGGCGCACGATCCTCGACGGCCCTGTCGATCGCCGGACGACCAGTCCAGATCGCCTGCAGGACCCTCCGTCTCCCTTCGTCCTGCAAGCCGGAGCCATGATCCCTGCGGCCTTGGTCACGGGCATCAAGTCGGACATCCCAGGCCAGATCGTCGGACAGGTGACCGAGAACGTCTACGACAGCGTGGCCGGGCGATATCTACTCATCCCCCAGGGCAGCAAGCTCATCGGCATCTACGATACGCAGGTCGCCCATGGTCAGAGCCGCGTGCTGCTCGCGTGGACGCGGCTCATACTCCCGAACGGTCGGTCGATCGTGCTTGAGAAGCAGCCTGCCGGGGACGCCGCCGGCTACGCCGGCCTGCGCGACCGGGTCGACCGCCACTGGGGCGAGTTGTTCGGAGCAGCGGCCTTATCGACGATCCTTGGAATCGGCGCGCAACTCGGCGAGGATCCTCGAGACAGCGACATCGTCCGCGCGCTGCGCGACGGCAGCTCGGACACCTTCAACCAGGTCGGCCAGCAGGCCGTCGGGCGCAGTCTGAACATCGCGCCCACGCTCACGATCCGGCCCGGCGCGCCGGTGCGGGTCATGGTGACTCGCGATCTCATCCTCGAACCCTACCGGCCCTGAAGGAGGCGTCAGATGGCCAAGCTCAAGCTCTCCGAAATCCTCGACGACACGCCCGTGCGGGTCACCGTTGAACTCCCCGCCGCGGTGCACCGTGACCTTGTCGCCTACGGCGAGGCGCTGAAGCGGGAAGGGGGCAAGGCTGTCGAGCCGGTAAAGCTCATCCCGCCCATGCTGTCGCGGTTCATGGGCACAGATCGCGCGTTCACGCGGATGAAGCGGCCTAGCGAGAAGGCGAGAGCCTGAGCCGAACTCGCGGATGATGCCATCAACCGCCGTGCTGGGCGCAGTAGCCGCCCTTTGCCGTCGCGGCCTTCCACTTCTCGACCGAAAGCATGCCAGGAACTCCGGCGACACGGGCGGTGCATGGCTTGCCGTTCTTGTAGGTTGCTTCACAGCCCACATGCCCCCAGCCTGACAGCCAATCCACAAATGCAGCGCGGGTCAGATCAAAGTGCTCGGCTAGCGCTGTCGTCGGATCGGTAAGGAATGCGGTCGCCTCGGCTGGCGTGAGTGAGGTCGACAAGTTAGTCCAGCCGAGGCCTTGGTCGAGGTGGTATGGCTTGCCGTGCCGAATGTGGGATTCAATGACCTCGCGCTCCAGCGGACTCGGCGCGGGCCATTCCTTCATCGGTTCCGAAACAACCGTAACCCGATCTGAGCCGTGACCCTTCGGCTGATGTTGCAGGCGGCCGGCTAATACCAGGAACTGTGACTGGCCCCGCTTTCCGGGGAGTCCCGTGACGGCCTCCGCCAGGACCAGGCTCAACCCCTTGCCGAAAGCGCCATAGGCGTAGAGGGCGGCCTGAAGCCGATCGGCCGGATCTTCGATCTCCGTCAACCCGAGGCCGCATTGGCGGCGATGTTCCTGGGCCTCGGCCAGCGCCGACTCCGCGGCTTCCAGGGCGGCGTTGGCTTCGACAAGACGCTGCAGCGCGGGATGCATTGGTCTCACTCGGGTCGCGACGCAGGTACGCTACCACTGGTCGCCGCTCGCTGGCGGGCGTCCTGGCGCTAAGCTGTGGAGAACTCGCTTGATCGTGCGGGCGCATCGCGCGCATTTCGAGGCGCCACAACCTCGGAGAGCCGCACGTTCGGCCGCGCCTGTCCATGTTCATCGAACGCCTCGTCCTCACCAACTTCCGCTGCTTCGGACCGGCTCCGACCATCATCGAGCTCACTGCGGGCCTGACCGCCTTCGTGGGGGTCAACGGCGCCGGCAAGACGGCTGTCATGCTGGCCTTGCAGCGGTTGTTCGGGGTGACCGGCGACCAGCGACGTTTGCGCCGTCAGGATTTCCACGTTCCGCTCGCCGAAGCCGCGCCGCCGCAGGAGCGGCGTTTCGTGCTGGAGGCGATCCTGGCGTTTCCAGAACTCGACGGCGAGGGTGCCGGCGCCGACGCTGTCCCTGAATTCTTCCAGCAGATGGCGGCGGACGAAGCGGGCCGCCTGAAGTGCCGCCTGCGGCTGGAGGCGACCTGGACGGACGACGGATCGCTCGAAGGCGCCATCGAACAGAAATATTGGGCGGTGCGGGCCTTCGGCGACTTCGGCGAAGGCGATTGCACGGAACTGAAGGCCATCGACCGCACCCGCGTCCAGATGATCTATGTGCCGGCCCAGCGCGACGCCGCCTCCCAAGTCACGGCGTTCCTGCGCGGCCGGTTGTGGCGGGCGATCAACTGGTCTCAGGGCGTTCGCGACACCTTCGCGCAGAGCGGGGCGGCGCTGAACAACGCCTTCGGCGGTGAGGCGGCGGTCGATGTGGTGGTCGGCGCTGTGGCGAGGCGGTGGCAGGAAGTGCACGCAGCCGGAACCGACACCACGCCGGTCTTCCGCCCGATCGACCTGCGCTTCCAAGAATTCATCCGCAAGGTCGAGGTCGTCTTCCGCCCTGACGAAGCCGGACGCGAGCGCGCCTTGGACGACCTCAGCGACGGCCAGCGGTCGCTGTTCCACATCGCGATGACGGCGGCCACCCTCGACGTAGAAGGTCGCATCGCCGCCAATCCGGTGGCGGCGGGGTTCCAGGCCGGCGGCGTCCCGCTCCCGGCGCTGACCCTCATCGCAGTCGAGGAGCCCGAGAACAACCTCGCGCCGTTCTATCTCTCCCGCATTGTCCGCCAGCTTGAGGACCTGACGAACGGTCCCCGCGCCCAAGCGGTCATCTCCAGCCATTCGGCCAGCATCCTGGCCCGGGTAGAGCCGGCCCAGGTGCGGCACTTCCGCCTCGACGCGGCTGACCGCACGGCGAAGGTCCGACCCATCCGGCTGCCGGCAAACGACGAGGACGCGTCGAAATTCGTGCGCGAGGCGGTCCGCACCTACCCAGAGCTCTACTTCGCGCGGTTCGTCGTGCTGGGCGAGGGCGCCTCCGAGGAGGTGGTGCTACCGCGCCTGGCCGAGGCCATGGACTTCGATGTGGACCGCTCCTTCGTCGCGGTCGTTCCACTGGGCGGCCGCCACGTCAATCACCTGTGGCGACTGCTGACTGACCTCGAAATCCCCTATGCGACGCTGCTGGACCTCGACTGGGGTCGGGACGGCGGAGGGTGGGGCCGGATCAAGACCACCTGCGCCCAGTTGCTGGAGATCGGGGTTCCCGCCGCCCAGCTCTGGCAGCAACCCAACGCGGCGGGTCCGGCGGCCGACCTGGCGGCCTTCGACAACAACGACACCGGCGACACCGCTGGGCTGACCACGTGGACCAATGCCCTGCGTGGCCACCATGTCTTCTTCTGCGTGCCCCTCGACCTCGACTATTCCATGTTGCGGGCGTTCCCGGCGGCCTATCAGGTCGCCGAGCCTGGTCGACAAGGTCCGTCGCCGCAGGGCGACCCCAGGACGGCGGTGCTCGGCGAGCACGGTCTTGGCCATCTCTACAGCGCCGCTCAGGACGAGGCGCTGCGCTGGTACCGATATCTGTTCCTCGGTCGCGGCAAGCCCAGCACCCACGTGCGGGTGCTCAGCAACCAGCCGGCCCAAGCCCTGGCCCAAGGGGCGCCGGAGGAGCTGCGTGCGCTTCTCCAATCGATCGTCACGCGTCTCACGCCGCCGGCGCCCGCGGCCTGACGATGCCGCTCGTCCCTCCAGACGCGTGGCGGCCGCGCGGGATCGAGGATCTCGAGCCGGACGCTTGGCGCGCGCTGCGCCATGCCGGCTCGACCTGCGTCGTGGCGGGCCCCGGGGCCGGCAAGACGGAGTTCCTGGCCCAGCGCGCCGTCTACCTCCTCGAGACGGGCATCTGCCCCGCGCCCTATCGGGTCCTGGCGATCTCGTTCAAGAGCGACGCGGCCGAAAACCTGGCGGCCCGCGTCCGCAAGCGGTGTCCGCCGGAGCTCGCGACGCGGTTCACCTCCGTCACGTTCGACGCCTTCACTAAGGGGCTCGTCGACCGGTTCCAGCCCGCGCTCCCCGAAGCGTGGCGCCCGACACGGCCCTACGACATCGCATTTCCGAAGCGTCCCCAGATCGAAGGCGTGCTGACCTCGGCCCGCATGAACGCGCCGGGCCCTTGGCAGGCGGAGATCGTCGCCCTCAACACCGGAACCTTCGAGGCTCGGCAGGTGGGCGCCTATCGACTACCGGTCGCGCCACAGGCGGCGCAGTCCGGCGTCGAGTTCGCCATCCAACGCTGGTGGACGGGCCAGCTCACGGCCCAGCCGCGCTCCGCCCTAACCTTCGTGAGCCTCAACCGGTTGGCGGAGCTGCTGTTGCGCGCCGGGCCGCACGTGCGCCGGGCCCTGCAGCTGACCTATCCCTTCCTCTTCGTCGACGAATTCCAGGACACGACCTACGCGCAGTACGACTTCCTGCACTCGGCGTTCAGTGGCGGGGACATCGCCGTGACGGCCGTGGGCGACGACAAGCAGCGCATCATGGCCTGGGCTGGCGCGCGTCCGGACGCCTTCGCGCGCTTCGAGGCGGATTTCGCGGCGGCGCGCATCCCCTTGCGCTTCAACTTCCGTTCGTCGGACGACCTGGTGCGGATCCAGCACGTCGTGGCCCGCCGGCTGGACCCGGAGGCGCCGCCGACTGTGGCGCAGGCGGCGCGTCAGGTTGATGGCGACGTCGCCCAGCTCTGGACCAGCTCCACGAAGGCCCGCGAGACGGAATACCTCGCCCAGTGGCTGAGGGCGGATATGGAGGGGCGAGGTCGGCGGCCGCGCGACTACGCCATCCTCGTCAAGCAGAAGGCGGACGACTTCGAACGCGATCTGGCGCCGGCCCTCGCCCAGCAAGGGCTCCGGCTCCGCAACGAGAGCCATGACCTGGGGCGCACCACTCTGCAGGACCTGCTCTCCGACGAATTCGCCCGCATCGCCGTCGCCGTCCTGCGGCTGGGCGCCTCGCGGCGGGCGCCGGACGCCTGGCAACTGGCGGCCGCGGCGCTGCGTGATCTGCGGGGGATCTCGCCTGAGGACGAGGTCGGAGAGGCGCGGGTGGAGGCCGAGCTGACCGCCTTCATCCGTGCCCTGCGCAACGACATGGCCGCGACACCGCCGTCCGGCGCGCAGGCGGTCGGGTTCGCGGACCGGGTCTTCGCGTTCCTGGACCTGACCGCCGTCCAGCGCAGCTATCTGTCCTACGCGTCGGGAGACCTCCTCGCGATCATGGCCGACGCCTTCCGTCGTCACGTCGCGGCGTCCGCGGAGGGCGCGGCCACCTGGGCGGCCGGCCTGGACGTCTTCGAGGGTGTCGAGCAGATTCCGCTGATGACCGTGCACAAGAGCAAGGGCCTGGAATACGATACCATCGCCTTCGTGGGTCTCGATGACGACGCCTGGTGGGCGCACACCCCTGGCGACCTTGAAGGTCTCGCCACCTTCTTCGTTGCCTTGTCGCGCGCCAAGCAGCGGGCGATCTTCGCCTTCTGCCGGCAGCGCGGCCAACGGGTGAAGGTGGCGGAGCTGTTCGACCTGCTCACCGAGGCCGGCGTGCCGGAGATCGCCTTGTGACGCCGACCTGAGCGCCCGCTACATCAGAAGCCGATAGTCGTAGCTGGCCTCACCGTAGGCTTCCATCAGCCGTCCGATGCGCGCGATCTTGCTGGACGTCTCGATGGTGGCGGGCACCTGCGTGTACAGGTCGAAGGTGTTCCAGTTCATCTTCGACAAGCCCAGGATCTCGCTGGCCAGCGTCTGCAGGTCGGTGGCGCCGGCATGACGGCGCAGGAGCAGGGGCGCCGGGATCCGGCGCTTGCCCTGGTAGTAGCGCCAGTTGTTGCGCAGGGCCGCGGCGCTGCCATGAACCCACAGCAGCGCCTCGTGGTCCCCAACCGGGATCACCGTGCCGCGCGCCACGGGGAAGCGGTCCACCTGCACCTGGCCGCCGACGAGCTTGGAGTTCAGGTACCGGAACGCGTCGTCGACGGTGATCTCCACCATGTCGACTTCGGCGATGCCGTCGAGGCCCTCGATCAGGCCCTCGCGCTCGTCGCGGCGGAACTCGGTTCGCTTGTGGATCACGACCCGGCGGGGGAGGGCGCCGCGCGCCTCGAAGAACAGCTGGCGGATCGACTCGCCCACGCGCCGCGCGTCGTCGCGGGACAGGAACGCGTTGCGACGACGGCTGTCGAAGGTGGGATTCTCCACCTTGCTCAGCCGATACTGCAGGCCTTGCCCCTCGGCGTTGAAGATGTGGCTGCAGCCCAGCACGACCTTGCGGCCATCGGGCCCATAGCGGTCGATGCTAGTGCCGAACCCGACGTAGGCGGTGTCGCCTTCGGCGGCCTTCAGCACGAACGGGGTGCGGAAGCTCTTGGCGTAGATCGCCAGCGACAGCCACCAGCGGATGCGGCAAGCCTGCGGGTCGGAGAGTGTCTCTTCATCGATAAACTGGGTGGCGACGCCGCGGCGGGCGCAGTAGGCCTTGACGAAGTCGTGCAGGTCGAACCGCTCGGCGTCCGTCTCGTAGGACCGCCAGTCCGTCCAGCGCTTGGGCGTCACGATCAAGATCACGTTGACGCGGTTGGCGCTGCGCAGCTCCTCGATCGCCTGCACGATGGCCCGCGCCGCGAACCGCGCGCCGCGTTCCTTGCCCTCACCGGCCGTAGGTTCTTCCGGCGCACGCCACGCCGCATCGCCCGGCTGGGGGATCGCGAGCGGCAGCCCGAAGGCTTGGTGGAAGCCCGGGAACTCCATCAGGTAGTCGCGCTCGGGTTCGGCCGGCGCGGCCGGCTGCTCAAGCAGTCTGAGCCGCGCCCCCGCTGCCCGGCTTTCCGGGACCGGGCAGATCACGCCGAGCTTGATGTCCGGCAGCAAGCCGGACCGGGTGAGGCTGAAGTCGAACGGGCGGTTGGACGTGAGGCCGCGGATCGGGTGGGCGTCCGCGACGGGTCCGCCGCTAGTCTTGGCGCCGAACAGTAGCTGCGGCTCGAGCACCTTGAACCCCCGCTGCGTCGCCTTCTTCACCGCTGCGTCGGGCAGCGCGGCTTCGCCCGGGCCTGCTAGGATTGCCGCTGAGATCGGCGCGCGCTCGACCGTGAAGGCGAAGCCCGTCTCCTCGCCCGCGGGGCAGGTGAACACCACGCCGGGACCCAGCAAGGCCCGGCGCCACCGCTCGACGGCGTCGTTGAACTTGTCGTTGTGCTGGTAGCCGAAGATGCTGAGCTTCAGGGCCTTCTCGTCGTTTTCCGCCGCTGGGCCGCCCGCGGCGGTGAACACCTTCACCGTAGGCTTCATCACCAGCACCGTCTCGCGGCCGACGCGGCGGATGTAGAGCAGCACCGCGTCGCACACCTTGAAGGCGGCTCCGCCGAGGCGCCGTTCTTGCGGCTGGCTCGGGTCCCAGAGCAGCGCGCCGTCCGACTCGAGGCCTCGGCTTTCTGCGATGGAGCCGGCGAGCGCGTGCACCAGAAGGTGGGTGACCGCCCCGTCCTCGTGGCGCAGTTCGGCCGCGTCCAGGGGGACGCGAACCGGACGTTCGGCCATGACATCGGAGAACACTTCGTCGAGGGCCGACAGCGTGCCGAGCGCCCAGATGCGACCCTTGAACGGCACGGCGACGAGATCGCGGCGACCCGCGAGCCGTTCGCGCAACCAGGCCCAGGCGCCGCGCTCCGGAAACGCCGTCGGGCGAAATGCGTAGGCTTCCACCGGGCAGCGGAGCTTGAAAGCGGTGCTCTTCAGGATGCCGCCCACGCGACCCTGCGGCGCCGCAAACGGCGTAGTCCGAGCCGCTTCCGTCCCGGACTGGGCGATGATCGCCTCGGCCTCTTCGCGCGCGGCGCCGGCCAGCGTCGCAAGCGCCAGCCGCCGCATCACGTCGTCGAAGGCAGCACCGGGGACGTAGAACGCGGTGCGCCCGGCCGCGCGGGCGATGTCGATGAGCTTGGCGACGGGCTCGGGCGCCGGACCGTCGCCATAGCCGCACCAATAGAGGACGCCGGGCCCCGCCTGGCCGTAGCTGTCTTCGAGCGCCTCCATGATCGAACGGTCCCGGCCGCTGTAGCCCAGGACGATCAGCGGCGCTTCGCGCGCGCGATCGACGAGGGCCCGGCGCAGCTCCGCATCCAGCCGCTGGGTCTCCGCGTCGGTGTTTTTCAGCGCGTCGTAGCGGTAGTCCCCATGCAGCGCCACGCACGAGAGTTCGCCCGCCCGGTCGGCCCGGAGCACCCGTCCCGTCGTATCGAGGCCGACCTCCACGGGCGTAACGGACGTCTCCGCCAGTGCCCGGGGCAGGAGCCCATCGAAGTTCGTCGTCCAGGCCGAGCGGAGCAGCTGGCCCTGGGCCAACCGCGCCGCGAGCCGGTAGCCGCTGCTGGGCCGGGCACCCTGCACCTGACGCTGGAAGAAGGCGCGGCGGTCGTCGAGCACCGGGTAGCAGCGCTCGATGTAGAAGCCATACTCCTCCGGCCCGTCGGCGGCGGGGAACCCCGGCTGTCGGTCCAGCCAGGTCTGGATCCGCCCCTGCACCGAGGCCAGCGACAGTTCTTCGAAGCTCGGCTCGACCCCCGGATGGTTGGAGAGGAAGATCGAGCGCTTCCATTGCCAGACGCAGGACGACGCCGACGGCACCTGGGACGAGATCGAGGCGCCGGCGCCGAGTAGCACCATGTGACCCACGCGGGCGTTCACCGCGACGGACCGGACAAAGGCGTCGAGCGGCATGACGCTGGTCACCTGCCGGAGCATCCGCGCCTGCGCGCCGTCCGTGCTGATGTCGAGGTCGTCGGCCATTGCAAACAGCTCCCATCCCACACCTCGGGCTTGGCCGTCTGATCGACTCGGTCCACGAAGACGGAACGAGCGACGCCGTTCAAACTCGGGGTTCCTCCGGCCCGAATCAGTAGACCCGCGCCGCAAGGCGAAAAGTTAATCCTTCGTGTATCTTGGGGCAAGTGCCCCTCGCCGACGCTACATGTGGTGTTGCCGCACCGAGAGGGTTGCTGTTTTCCACTGGCGTCAGACAGAGGCAACTTGCGGCGGGCCAGGGCTTCCAATGCTTGTGGATAATCGCGAACGCCTCCGGCAGATCCTGGGCCAGGAGCACATCCCAGTCCTGATCCGGACGGTTCAATCCGGCCTTCGCATTCGGCTTCCCTTCCGGCCGTACAATCGAGCCTGGCTCAAGGGCGAGCGACGGATGAAACCGAAATGGAGCCGCGACCGGCGCTATTGGACGGTCCCGAAGGCTTGGTTCAACGCGATGGTGCAGCAGTGCCTGCAGGAATTCGGGCGGGTCTACGTGGTTCAGCCTTATCGTGAACAGGAGAAGTGCGCCCCCGCGTGCTGGAACGCGGTGGGCGACGAATGCCAATGTTCCTGCATGGGTGAACATCACGGCAGTCAGGGACCTGCAGGGCGGTGGAAGGTGGTCTCCGATACGTTTGCGACCCAGTGGGGCGAACGTGCGGTCGCCTGTCGACTGATCAGGCGACGGTAGGTTTCTCCATCTTGACGCCAGTGCGTCGAGCCGGGCTCAGGCTCGCCGCAGGTGCGGAGCGGACCGGACTCTGTTAGATTTGGCCTCCGCCCAGTTGGGCGCGATCCCTTCCATTGATGATCCACCGATCGATCATCAACCCGCCAGCAAAAGATTCTGACGGCAAATCAGACGGTGTTCACGTCTTCGCGAGTCGAAAACCGTAGGAAAATCAATTCGCTGGTGGTCTCGTTGATAATCGAGTGGGAGTGACGGAAAATTATCTAATAAAAACAATGTGTTATTGTAATGTTCTAACCCCCAAAAGCGCGTTGATTTGGCGGTAGTGGGCCTCCGGGCGGGCCGTGCTCGTGCTCGCAGAGACCGTGATCGCTGAGCACCTCGATCACCCGGCACTCGGCCGCCGTGCCGTGGCCGCAGCTTTCGATCATGCGGCGCAGTTCCGTGCGCAGGGCCTGCAGGCGGGCGAGCTTCGCCTCGACGTCGGCGAGCTGGGCGCGGGCCAGGGCGTCGGCCTCCTCGCACGGCCGCGCCGGGTCGTCCGCGAGCGCCAGAAGGGCGCGGATCGCGTCGACCGAGAACCCGAGCTGGCGGGCGTGCTTGATGAAGGCCAGGCGCCGCAGCGCAGGGTCGCCATAGAGCCGACGATCGCTCGCGGTGCGCTCCGCCGCGGGCAGCAGTCCGATCTGCTCGTAGAAGCGGATCGTCGGGACCTTCACGACGGTCAGCTTGGCGAGCTTGCCGATGGTCATCGCAGCCTGGGTCATGGAACGCGAAAATACGCGCTTGATCCTCTAGCGGCTAGAGGATGTAGGACTGGGGCTGGATGGGAGTCGCGTCGACCCTCTGGCGGAAGGTCTGGGCCGTTTTGGCCCTGATCGTGGCGCTGAACGTCGTCTACCAGGCGGGCCCTGGGCATGCCGACAGCCAGGACTTTAGCCTGGCGTCCAACCACGCCGCCGTGGCCTTCGAAGAGCACCATCCCGGTGACGGCGACGGCGGCCACCACGGCCAGGTCGGCGGCGGTCATTGCGCCGGCCACTGCGGCGGCCATGTCGCCAAGGACGCCCCGCCGCCATCCGCGGTCGTCTTGGCCATCCCACGGGTCGCCATCGTCTACGACCTGCGGCCCGACCGCCTGCCCGACAGCGCGCTTCCGCAGCAATTGATCCGCCCCCCGTCGGCCTGAAGCGGCCCCGGCGCCTGCGCGCCGCCTCTCGCTTCCGTCACGATAGGGGACTTCATGCCTTTCCCACACCGACGCATGGCCGCGAGCTTGCTCGCGAGCGCATGCCTGGGCGCCGGCGCGGCCGTCGCCGAACCGGCACCGCCGTTCCGGGCGCTGTTACAGCAGGCCCAGGCCGGCGCGCCACGACCTGCGGAAGCGCGGGCCGAGGTGGCCCAGGCCGAGGGCCTGGCCCGCCAGGCCGCCGCGCTGCCCAATCCCACGGTCTCGGTCGAGGTCGAGAACTTCGCGGGCTCCGGGCCTTTCCGCGACACCGTCGCGGCCGAGACTACCGCGTTCATCGGCCAGACCCTCGAACTGGGCGGCAAGCGCGGCGCTCGGGTCGATGCGGCGCGCGCCGACGTCCGCTCGGCCGAGGCTCGCATGCGCCGCTCGGACGCTGAGTTCGCGTTCGACCTCGCCGACGCGTATGCGCGGGCGGAGGCGGCCGATCGCCAGCTGCAACTGGCGCAGGAGGCATTGGGGTTCGCGGAGGAGGACAGCCGGGTCGCCGCGGCGCTGGTGAAAGCCGGCAAGGAGGCCGACATCCGATCGGTGCAGGCGCGGGCCGTGGTCCAGGCTGCCCGCTCGGCCGTCGACGAAGCCCGAGCGGCCCGCGCCAGCGCCTTTGGCAAGCTGACGACGATCTCCGGGTCGCCGGCGCCGCTGACGTCGATCCCGGTGAGCCTGCTGGAGCACGCCGACCTGGGCGAGCCGGTGCTGAAGCCGGATCCGCTGAAGAGTCCGGCCTACCTTGCTGCCGTCGCGTCTCGGGAAGCCGCGGCACGGAAGGTCCGGATGGAGCGGCTGCGTGCGTCGCCCGACGTCACCGTCTCGCTGGGCGTCCGCCGCTTCGAGGCGGACAACAGCCGCGCGCTGGTGGCGGGCGTTTCCACCCCGTTCCCGCTGTTCGACCGCAACCGGGGCAACGTCTCGGCGGCGCAGGCCGAACTCCGAGGCGCTGAGGCCCGGCTGAACGCGGCGCGGCTGGAAGCCGAGGCCGAGGCCTCGTCCGCTGCCGCCCGCGCCGAGGCCGCGCTGACCCGGATCGCCGCCGCCCGTGATGGTGAGGCGGCGGCCGAGGAGGCCGCCCGGCTCAGCCGCGTCGGCTACGAGGGTGGAAAGCTCTCGCTCCTGGAACTGCTCACCGCCCGCCGCGCCCTCACCGACGCGCGGCTCCAGACCATTGAAGCCCGGCTCGAGCGCCTGAGCGCCGAGGCCGCGCTCGCGCGCCTGCAGGGCGTCGCCCCCTTCGGAGACCAGCCATGAGGCAGGATCGCAATCTACTTCTGGGCGGCGTGGCCGCCGCCGTCCTCGTCGCCGGCGCAGCGGGCTTCGGCCTCGCCAAGCTGACGGACAAGCCCGAGGCCGGAGCGGAGAAATCTGCGGAGGCGGAGGCCGCCCCCGGCGCGATCAAGATCGCGCCGGCGGTGCTTCAGGGCTCAGGCGTTGTCGTCGAATTGGTGCATCCGGGCGGCTTTGCCGCTGAGGTAATTGCGCCCGCGACCGTGACGGCGGCGCCGGGCGGCGAGGCGCTGGTGACCGCCCGCGCAGCGGGCGCCATCTCCCGCATCAACGTCCGGCTCGGCGACGAGGTCGGAGCCGGCCAGGTGCTGGCCGTGGTGGAGAGCCGGGAGGCAGCGCAGATCGCGGCCGACCGCGTCTCGGCGGAAGCCAAGGCGGCGTTGGCGCAGAAGACGCTGGCCCGTGAGCGGTCGCTCTTCGAGCAGCGGGTATCGCCGCGCGTCGACTATGAGCAGGCCCAGGCGGAGGCCCAGCTTGCGGCGGCCGAGGTTCGACGGGCCCAAGTCGCAGCCGGCGCGGCAAAGGTCACGCGCGACGGCCGCGGCGTTCTTGTGGTCAGCCCCATCGCGGGACGCGTAACGTCGATGGCGGCCAACCTCGGCAACTACGTTCAGCCTGAGGCCGAGCTGTTCCGGGTCGCCAATCCCGGCCGGGTGCAGATCGAGGCGGCGCTGCCAGCGGACGAGGCGATGCGCGTGAAGCCGGGCGACCGGGCGCACGTGGACCTGCCGGACGGGCGATCCATCGAGATGGCTGTCCGCAGTGTCACGCCGTCGCTGAGCGCGGAGAGCCGCACGGCGACGGCGGTGCTGGACGCGCCCGGGCTGCAGCTGACGCCAGGCCAGACCGGGCGGGCGCGGATCTTCCTGCGCGACGTCGCCCCGGTCCCCGGCGCCATCGTCGTCGACGAGGAGGCCGTGCAGTCGGTTGGCGGACGGGACGTCGTGTTCGTCCGCACCGCTGACGGGTTCAGCGTGCGGCCGGTCATCCGCGGCCGCGCCAGCGCCGGTCGCATCGAGATCCTGTCCGGCCTCGCCGCCGGGCAGCAGATCGCCACCCGCAACGCCTTCCTGCTCAAGGCCGAGCTGGGCAAGGGCGAAGGCGAGGAGGAGTAGCCATGATCCGCAACATCATGGCCCTCTCCGTGAGGGCGCGCTGGACGGTCGTAGCCATCGTGGCCGTCATCTCGGCGCTGGGTCTCTGGCAGCTCGCGCGGCTGCCGATCGACGCTGTGCCCGACATCACCAACAAGCAGGTCCAGATCAACGTCGTCGATCCCGGCTTGTCGCCAGTTGAGATGGAGAAGCGCGTAACCTTCCCGATCGAGACCGCGCTGGCTGGCATCCCGGGGTTGGAGAGCACCCGTTCGATCTCTCGCAACGGGTTCGCGCAGGTGACGGCGGTCTTCAAAGAGCGCGTCGACCTCTACTTCGCGCGCCAACAGGTGTCCGAGCGCCTGACCCAGGCGCGGGACAACCTGCCGGAAGGTGTGCAGCCTCAGATCGGACCGGTCACGACGGGACTCGGCGAGGTCTTCATGTATGCGGTCGACTTTGGGCCGCGCACCGCCAGGGGCGTTCAGGCCGGGCGACCGGGTTGGCAGCCCGACGGGTCCTTCCTGACGCCCGAGAGGGATCGGCTGACCGACGACGTGGCGCGCGCCGCCTATCTGCGCACGGTGCAGGACTGGATCATCGCCCCGCAACTGCGGAGCGTGCCCGGCGTCGCCGGCGTCGACTCCATCGGCGGCTACGAGAAGCAGTACGTCGTCGAGCCCGACCCGTCGAAGCTCTCGGCCTACGGCGTGTCGTTTTCCGAGCTCGCCAAGGCGCTAGAGGCCGCCAACATCGCGGTCGGCGCCAACTTCCTGGAGCGGGGCGGCGAGGCCTTCCTCGTACGCGCCGACGCGCGCATCCAAACGTTGGATGACATCTCCGAGGCCGTGGTGGCGACGCGGGGCGGCCAGCCCGTTCGCGTGCGGGACCTGGCCTCGGTCCGCATCGGTGGCGACCTGCGGACCGGCGCGGCAAGCCTCAACGGCCATGAGGTGGTGATCGGCACCACCTTGATGCTGATCGGAGAGAATAGCCGCACCGTAGCTCGCTCGGTCGCGGAGAAGCTCAAGTCGATCGAACGGTCGTTGCCGCCGGGCGTCACGGTCACGCCGACCTTGGACCGGTCCAAGCTGGTCAACGCGACCATCCAGACCGTCGAGCGGAACCTGGCTGAGGGCGCTCTGCTGGTCGCGGCCGCGCTCTTCCTGCTGCTGGGCAACGCCCGGGCCGCGTTCATCGCCGTGCTCGTCATCCCGGTGTCGTTCCTGATGACCGCGATCGGCATGAACACACTCAAGGTCTCGGGCAACCTGATGAGCCTGGGCGCGCTCGACTTCGGCCTGATCGTCGACGGCGCGGTGATCATCATCGAGACCTGCCTGGCGCGGCTGGCGGGCCGCCAGCATCATGAGGGCCGGCTGCTCGACCTCGGCGAACGACTTCAGGAAACCACGGCGGCGGCGCAGGAGATGATCCGGCCGACCGTCTTTGGCCAGGCGATCATCCTGCTGGTCTTCGCCCCGCTGCTCACCTTCACCGGCGTCGAGGGCAAGACCTTCTCGCCCATGGCCATCACCCTGATGCTGGCGCTGGCCTCGGCGTTTGTCATCTCCATCACCTTCGTACCCGCGATGGTGGCGCTGCTGGTTCGGGGACGCGTCGCCGAGAAGGAAGTGCCGATCATTGCGGCGACGAAGACCCGCTACGCCCCGATCCTGGATCGGGCCCTGGCCCGGCCGTGGCCGTTCATCGGCGCTGGCGTCGGGTTGTTCGTCGCCGCGGCCATCGTTTTCAACTTCCTCGGCCAGGAGTTTATCCCGCAGCTTGACGAGAAGAACCTGGCGCTGGCTTCGGCGCGAGTGCCGTCCACCTCGCTGGAGCAGTCGCTGCGGATGCAGCGGCAGGTCGAGAGCGCCCTCGCCAGCCTCCCCGAAGTGGCGGTCGCCTTCTCGAAGACCGGCACGGCCGAGGTCGCCACCGACCCGATGCCGCAGAACCTGTCCGACGGCTTCGTCATCCTGAAGCCGCAGAAGGACTGGCCGAAGGGCGTCGACAAGAAGGCCGACGTGATTGCGCGGGTGGAGGCCAAGGCGAACGGGCTGCTGGGCAACGCCTATGAGCTCAGCCAGCCGATCCAGCTTCGGTTCAACGAACTGATCGCCGGGGTCCGCGGTGATGTGGCGATCAAGCTCTATGGCGACGACCTCGACCAGTTGGCCGCCACCGCCACGCGCATGGCCGCCGTCCTGCAGTCGACCAAGGGCGCCGTCGACGTCCGCGTCGAGCAGACTGGCGGCGCGCCCACCCTGGACGTCCAGTTCGACCGCGGCGCCATCGCGCGGTACGGCCTCACGGTGGAAGAGGTGGGCGACACCGTCGCAGCTGCCATGGCGGGCCGCGAGGCCGGCCTCGTGTTCGAGGGCGACCGGCGTTTCCCGGTGGTCGTGCGCGTGCCGCAGGCGACCCGCAACGACCTCGACGCACTCGCGGCGCTTCCTGTGCTGCTGCCAGAGGAGGCCGCCCATGCGCGGGGCTCCGTCCCGCTCGGGCAGGTGGCGCGCTTCACCTATGCCGAGGGCCTGAACCAGATCAGCCGGGAAGATGGAAAGCGCCGCGTGGTCGTGCAGGCGAATGTGCGGGGCCGCGACGTGGGGTCGTTCGTTCGGGAGGTGCAGCCGAAGATCGAGGCCGTCCCCCTGCCGACCGGCTCATGGATCGCCTGGGGTGGGCAGTTCCAGAGCCTCAAGGCGGCCAGCGAGCGTCTGGCCCTCGTCGTGCCGCTCTGCTTTGCGGCCATCTTCGCCTTGCTCTATCTGGCCCTCGGCAGCCTCGGGCGGGCGGTGTCGGTCTTCGCGGCTGTTCCGTTGGCGCTGGCGGGCGGCGTCTTCACCCTGGCGCTCACCGGCATCAACTTCTCGGTCTCGGCCGCGGTTGGCTTCATTTGTCTGTCCGGCGTGGCGGTGCTCAACGGGCTGGTCGTGATGACCAGCATCCGCGAGCGAGCCGAGGCGGGTGTCGATCTCGTCCAGGCAATCCGCGAGGGCATGATGGACAAGGCCCGAGCGGTGATCATGACCGGCGTGGTCCCGGCCATCGGCTTCGTGCCGATGGCGCTCGCGCATGGGACAGGCGCCGAGGTGCAGAAGCCGCTCGCCACCGTCGTGATCGGCGGGCTCATCACCGCCACCGCCCTGACGCTCATCGTCCTGCCGGCGATTTCGCGCGTTGTCCTGGCGTTCGAAGAGCGCGTTCAGGCGAGGCTGGCCAGCCGAGGCTCGACGCTCGCGCCCGCTGAGTAGGAGGACAGATGGCGCACGACCACGGCCATGATCACAGCCACGGTGGAGGCCATGCCCATGCCCCGGCCACGTTCGACCGCGCTTTCCTGATCGGCGTGGTGCTGAACACGGGCTTCGTCGCGATCGAGGCCTTCTACGGCTTCGTCTCGAACTCGCTCGCCCTTGTGGCCGACGCCGGCCACAATCTCAGTGACGTGGCGGGCCTGCTGCTGGCCTGGGCGGCGGCGTGGCTGGGGCGCCGCGCGCCGACCCCCCACCGGACCTATGGCTACGGGCGCACCACTATCCTGGCGGCGCTCGGCAACGCGGCGCTGCTGCTGATCGCGATCGGGGCCATCGCCTGGGAGGCCGTGCAGCGGATCCAGCATCCCGAGCCGGTGTCGGGCGGGACGGTCACGGTCGTCGCCGCCGTCGGCATCGCGGTCAATACGGCCACCGCTTTGATGTTCATGCGGGGCCGCAAGTCGGACATCAACGTGCGTGGCGCCTTCCTGCACATGGCGGCGGACGCTGGTGTCTCGGCCGGTGTCGTACTCGCAGGCCTCGCGATCGGCTTTACCGGCTGGCTGTGGCTCGACCCGGTCGTCAGCCTGGGCATCGTCGTCGTGATCGCCCTGGGGACCTGGGGCCTCTTGAAGGACTCCATGGCCATGGCGATCGACGCCGTTCCCAGCGGCATCGATCCGACGGCGGTTGACACCTATCTGCGGGGCCTTCCCGAGGTACGCGACGTGCACGACCTGCACATCTGGCCCCTCAGCACCACCTCGACCGCGCTGACCGTCCACCTGGTGACCGACCGCGCCGAGATCGATGATGCTCAGACAAAGCGGGTGGCGTCCGGCCTCCGCGAGCGGTTCGGGATCGGCCACGCCACGGTCCAGTTCGAGCGCGGCGGCGACTGCCATCTGGCCCCGGCCGAAGTCGTCTGATCCGATGCGCGAGCCACGCCGTCAGCGCGAGAGCCAGCCGGCGATCGCGGCTGAGGAGGCGGCGAAGATCACGCAGCCCACCACGAACCCGCGCAGATGCTGGCCGTGGTTGAACTGGAACGGCACGTCCTCAGCGCCGGGCAGCATCGCCCAGCGGGGGCGCACGACACCGAGCCAGAGTTCGTCGAGGACCAGCCAGTCCACCAGGTTGAAAACGCTGCCGACGATGAAGGCATGGAGCCAGAGCTGCCCGAAGGCTTGTTCGCCGATGGCCGCCTGCCAGGCGGCCGTGGACCATGCGGGGACCCCGACGAGGAGCGCGATGAGCGGCAGGCCGACCAGCCTGGAGATCATGCGCTCGCGGGGCGTGTTAGGCGGCACGGCGGCGCGCAGTTCCGGCGGGTAGTGGCGAAGCAGCAGCCGCGGATTGAGGCGCAAGGTGGCCATGACGAGCGCCGAGGCCAAAGCGGACAGGAGCGCGCCGTCCCGCAGCGCCGTCTGCCAGCCGATCATGCCGCCAGGGTCCGCAACTCGCGGTGCGCCTGGCGCGTCACCTGCCAGGCGGTGCTGAGGAAGAGCGAGGCCATGACGGCGGCCACGGCGAGGTCGGCCCAGCGGGTCTGCGTCATCGCCACCACGCCGGCCGCCGCTAGGACAGCGATGTTGCCGAGGGCGTCGTTGCGCGAGCAGAGCCAGACCGAGCGCACGTTGGCGTCGCCGTCGCGGAACCGCAGCAGCAGGAGGGCGGCTGTCACATTGGTCGTTAGTGCGAGCGCGCCGACCCAGCCCATGGTGACGGCGTCCGGCGCACCTTCAACGAACGTCCGCCAGAGCGCGCTCACCAGGACGTAGAGCCCCATGGCCCCCAGGCTCAAGCCCTTGATCTGCGCCGTCCGCGCCCGGAAGCCGGCGCTGCGGCCCAGGGCGAATAGGGAGATCCCGTAGGTCGCGGTGTCGCCGGCGAAGTCCAGGGCGTCGGCCTGCAGGGCCATGGAGCCCGCCAGCTGCCCGGCGAACACCTCGACCAGGAACATGCCGGCGTTGAGGACCAGCACGATCCAAACGGCGCGGCTGAACGCGGCCGAGCCGGTCTCGACCGCGCAGGCGGTGTCCTCGCAGCCGCAGCCCGCCGACGGCGGCGCTGCGCCGCCGGACCGGGCTCTGCGGGGCGTGATCTCGAAGGTCATGCCCCAAGCCTGCATCCTCTAGTGGCTAGAGGATCAAGCCCCTTGGATCATTGCTTCTGGATGGCTGTAATCGTGCCGGCGCCGCCTTCCAGCTTCAGGTCGAAGGCGACCTTGTCGCCGACCTTCACCGACTTCGCGAGCTCGGGCGCCGCCTTGAAGCCCATGGTCATGGCCGGCCAGTTCGCCTCGGGGATCGGGGCGTGGTTCACGGTGATGGTGTCGCCGCCGACCTCGGTCACGGTGCCCGTGCCCTTGGCCATCTTGGCGTCGGCGGCCATCGGCATGCCGGCCATGTCAGAGGCTGGAGCGGTCGCGGGGGCGGCGGCCGGCACAGCAGGCGGCGCGGCGGCCTCAGTGGTGGCAGTCTCCTTCTTGCCGCAGGCGGTGAGCGAGGTCGCAGCGGCGAGCGCGGCGACGGTCAGGACGAGGTGCTTCACAGGGTGTCTCCTTGGGTTGAAGCGGTCAGGGGATGGGACTGCGGCCGGCGGCGCCGGAGCAGGAGATAGCCGGCGGGGATCACCAGCATCGAGAGCAGCGGCGCGGTGACCATGCCGCCGATCATCGGCGCGGCGATGCGGCTCATGACCTCCGACCCGGCGCCGTGGCCGACGAGGATCGGAGCCAGGCCGGCCAGGATGACGGCGACCGTCATTGCCTTGGGGCGCACCCGCGCCAGAGCGCCTTCGCGCACCGCACTGGCGACGTCCTCGTAGCTCGGGCTGAGACCTCGCTCGGCGAGCGCGTGCTTTAGGTAGATCAGCATGACAACGCCGAACTCGGCCGACACGCCCGCGAGCGCGATGAACCCGACGCCTGTGGCGACTGATTGGTGGTAGCCCAAGAGGTAAAGCGTCCAGACCCCACCGGTGAGCGCGAACGGCAGGGTGCCCATGATCAGGGCCGCCTCGTCCCACCGCCGAAAGGTCGCGTAGAGCAGCAGGAAGATGATCGCCAGCGTCGCGGGGACGACCAGCTTCAGGCGCTCGGCGGCGCGCTGCAGGTACTCGAACTGGCCGGAGTAGGCGGCAGAGACGCCGGGCGGCAGCTTCACCTGGTTGGCCACGGCGTGGCGCAGATCGGTGACGACCGAGTTCAGGTCGCGGCCGCGGACGTCGACGTAGACCCACGTCGAGGGTCGGGCGTTTTCGGTCTTCAGCATGGGCGGGCCATCAACGATCCGAATGTCGGCGACCGTGCCGAGGGTGATCTGCTGGCCGCCCGGGGTAAGCACCGGCAGCGCCCGCAGCCCCTCCAGGCTGTCCCGCAGTTCGCGCGGATAGCGGACGCTGATCGGATAGCGGGCGACGCCCTCCACCGTCTCGCCGACGTTCTCGCCGCCAATTGCGCCGGAGACGATGGCCTGGACATCCATCACGTTGAGGCCGAAGCGAGCCGCGTCGGCCCGATCGATGTCGACATCGACGTAGCGGCCGCCGGTCAGCCGCTCGGCCAGCGCCGAACTGACGCCCGGCGTCCTCTTTGCGACGGCTTCGACCTGGGCCGCAACGCGGTCGATCTGGGCGAGATCGGTCCCGGAGACCTTCACGCCGATCGGGCTCTTGATGCCTGTCGCCAGCATGTCGATCCGGTTGCGGATCGGTGGCACCCAGACATTTGCGAGGCCCGGGACCTTCACCACCCGGTCGAGTTCCTCGACCAGCTTCTCGGGGGTCATCCCGGGCCGCCACTCGCGGCGCGGCTTCAGCTGGATGGTGGTTTCGAACATCTCCAGCGGCGCCGGATCGGTGGCGGTCTCGGCGCGGCCGGCCTTGCCGAACACGGACCTCACCTCCGGCACGGTGCGGATCAGGCGGTCGGTCTGCTGCAGCAACTCCGAAGCCTTAGCCGCGGAGATACCCGGCAGGGCCGACGGCATGTAGAGCAGGTCGCCCTCGTCCATGGGTGGGATGAACTCGCCGCCCAGCCGGCTGAGTGGCCAGGCGGCAGTCGCGAAGACCACGAGCGCGATGACCAGCACGGTCCTGGGCTTGCGCAGGACCCAATTGATCGCGGGTTCGTAAAGGCGTGTAAGCCCGCGGTTCACGGGGTTGGCGTCCTCGCTCGGGATGCGCCCGCGGATCAGGAAGCCCATCAGCACTGGAACCAGGGTCACTGACAGGATCGCGGCACCTGCCATTGCATAGCTCTTGGTGAAGGCCAGAGGCGAGAACAGGCGGCCTTCCTGAGCCTGCAGCGCGAACACCGGCACGAAGCTCAAGGTGATGATCACGAGGCTGAGGAAGAGGGCCGGCCCAACCTCGGCGGCGGCCTCCGTGATCACCCTCCAACGCGGCTCTCCCGTCAGATCCTCACCGGGATGTTCGTGCGCCCACCGTTCCAGCCGCTTGTGGGCGTTCTCGATCATCACCACGGCGGCGTCGACCATGGCTCCGATGGCGATGGCGATGCCGCCCAGCGACATGATGTTAGCGTTGACGCCCTGCAGCCGCATGACCAGCAGCGCGAACAGCACGCCGAGCGGCAGGGTCAGGATCGCCACCAGCGCCGAGCGGGCGTGCCAGAGGAAGAGCGCGCAGACGAGCCCGACGACGATGAATTCTTCGATCAGCTTCGAACGCAGGTTGGAGATCGCCCGGTCGATCAGCTGCGAGCGGTCGTAGGTGGTGACGATCTCCACGCCGGCCGGCAAGCTCCTGCGGAGCTGCTCGACCTTGTCCTTGACCGCCGCCAGGATGGCGCGCGCGTTCTTGCCGGAGCGCAGGACCACGACGCCGCCGGCCACCTCGCCCTGGCCGTTGAGTTCGGCGACACCGCGGCGCATCTCGGGGCCTAGCTGGATCGTCGCCACGTCGCCCAGGCGCACCGGCACGCCGCCGGCCGCGGTTCGCAGCGGGATGGCCCGTAAGTCGTCGAGGGTCTTCAGGTAGCCGGACGCGCGGACCATGTACTCCGCCTCCGCCATCTCCAGCACCGAGCCACCGGCTTCGGCGTTGGCGCGCTGGATCGCCTCGACCGCCTGGGCGTGGGTGACCCCGTAGGCCGCGAGCCGCGTCGGATCGAGCACTACCTGGTACTGGCGCACCATGCCGCCGATGCTGGCGACCTCGGCCACGCCTGGGACCGTCTTCAGCTCGTAGCGCAGGAACCAGTCCTGCAAGGATCGCAGCTGGCTGAGGTCGTGGCGGCCCGTCCGGTCGACGAGGGCGTACTCGTAGATCCAGCCGACGCCGGTCGCGTCAGGTCCGAGCGAGGGCTTGGCTGCAGCCGGCAGGCGGCTCTGGACCTGGCTCAGGTACTCCAGCACCCGCGAGCGCGCCCAGTAGAGGTCGGTCCCGTCCTCAAACAGGACGTAGACGAAGCTGTCGCCGAAGTAGGAGTAGCCCCGGACGGTCTTGGCGCCTGGCACGGACAGCATGGTGGTGGTCAGCGGATAGGTGACTTGGTTCTCGACGATCTGCGGGGCCTGGCCGGGGTAGGGCGTACGGATGACGACCTGCACGTCGGAGAGGTCCGGCAGGGCGTCGACCGGGGTCGAGCGCAGCGCGAGACCGCCGGCGATCAGCAGGGCGAGCGCGGCCAACACCACCAGCCAGCGGGCGCGGACCGAGGCGCGGATGACGGCGGCGATCATCGGCCGTCCATCCGCTGCAGGCGGCGAACCACGGGCCCGCTGGGCTTCTGCTCGAAGCCGAACCTCACCTGGTCGCCGACCTTGAGACCCTTGGCCAGCGCCGGGTCGGCGAGCTGAAACTGCATGGTCATCGCCGGCCACTGCACGGCCGGGATCGGGGGGTGGCTGAGGGTGACTTTGCCGCCCGCCAGCTGCTCGATCCGCGCCGTGCTCTCCACGAGCGCCGCGGCGACGGGCATGGTCGCGCCATCGCCGACCGGTCGCGCCTGGACGCCGGCCAGGCTCGCCTCGCTGTCCAGCAGGAACTGGCCGGAGGCGACCACCTGTTCGCCCTCGCTCAGGCCGGCCAGAACCTCGGTGCGGTCGCCGGCTTCGCGGCCGGTGCGGATCTCGGCAGGGCGGTAGCGGCCACCGGAGGCGGCCAGCATGACCAGGGTGCGGCGACCGGTGCGGATCACCGCCTCCGATGGGACGAGCAACACGGGCATCGTGGTCCCGGCGAAGGTGACGTCGGCGAACATCCCCGGCTTCAGGCGGCCGGCCGGGTTCGGGAGCTCGATGCGGACGGTCAGGGTGCGGCTGTCGGCCTGGGCCTGAGGCAGGATCGCCGTGACCCGGCCGCTGAACGCCTCGCCGGGGTAAGCCGCCAGCGCGGCGCTGGCGGTCTCGCCGACCCGCACCTGGCCCGCCATCGCTTCCGGGACGGCGGCGTTCAGCCAGACACGACCGAGGCCGTTCACCTCCGCGAGGGTCTGGCCGGCCGTGACGGTCATGCCGTTGCGCACCGACAGCGTCTTGAGGACGCCGCCGGTCGGTGTGGTGACGGTCGTGACGTTGCGTACCTGGCCGCTACGCTCGACGGTCGCGATCAGGCCAGGCGACATGCCCAGAAGCTGGAGGCGCTGGCGGCTGGCGCGGAGGAGCGCCTCGTCGCCCGTGCGCCGCACCGCCAGGAACTCGCTTTGTGCGCCGGCCCACTCCGGAACCAGCAGGTCGACCAGCGGCGCGCCCGCGGCGACCACGTCACCGGGCGCGCGGCCATACACCCGCTGGACGAAGCCAGCCGACCGGGCCTGGACGACGGCGATGTCGCGCTCGTTGAAGTCGATGACGCCCGTGGCCGTGACACCGCCCGCCAGCGATCCACGCTCGACCTTCGCCAGACGGACGCCCAGGCTCTGCGTCTGGGCCGGGTCCACGCGCACGCCGGGCGATGCACCGGCCGGGCCAGCCTCGTCGGCGTATTTGGGCTGCAGCTGCATGTCCATGAACGGCGACTTGCCCGGCTTGTCGAAGTGCTGGGCCGGGTACATCGGGTCGTACCAGTAGAGCGGCTGGCGACCGGCGGCGGCCTTTGCAGGCGGCGTGGCGGACTGGGTCATGCGGCCGCCGGAGAAGCCGGCGGTTCCGATCGCCGCGGCGCCGGCGAGCGCCAGGGCCAGGGTCTGGGCGCGGGTCATTGGTCGGCTCCGTAGGTCAGTTGTATGCGGGCGCCGTCGCGAGCGGTCATCGCCTCGCGTTCCAGCACGCCCAGGCGGGCATCGGCCAGGTCGGTGAGCGCGGTGCGGACGTCGTCGAAGCTGGCGCGGCCGGCCCCGTAGCTGCTCACCTCCAGATGCGCGCGCTGCTCGGCGGTAGGCACGAGAACGGCCTGGGCTCGCTGCCATTGGTCGTGGTGCATGATGTGGTCGGCGAGGTCGCCTTCCAGGGCGGCCACCAGCGCGCGGCGGCGATCCTCGCGCTCGACCTGCGCCCGGTTGCGGTCGGCCAGGCGCGCCGCGATGACCGGCTCCTGCCGCGAGCCTTTGAAGAGCGGCAGGCTGACTGTCGCGCCGACGGAGAGCAGGTCCCCGAACCGCGGATCCCGGCGGCCGTAGGAGACATCAAAGCCCCAGTCGGGGCGGGTGGCGGCGCGTGCGGCGGAGACGTCCGTCTCCGCCCGCCGCTGTTCGGCTTCGGCGGCCAGCAGGGTCGGATGGCGATCCAGGTTGGCGCGGAGCGCGACAGCATCGATCTCGAAGTGCGGCGCCTCGCCGGCGGCCGAGGGTGAGGCTTCGTCGGTCCAGCGGGTGAGCTCGGCCCGCGCCTTGGCGACGGCGGCCACGAGTTCGCTGCGCCGGTCCTCGAACACCGCCCTCAGCCGCGCGGGCTCGAGGCCGCTGGCCGGGCGCGCCGACCCGGAGGCGACCGCCGCGGGCTGCGCAGACCACAGGTCTTTCAACCCGGCGACCAGCTGGTCCAAGGCCTCCAGTCGCCGCTCGGCGTAGGCCAGGTCGATCCAGGCCAGGGCCGTAGCGACGCGAACGTTGCGCCGTTCCTCGGCCGTCATCGCTTCCGCGACGCCGATCTCGGCCGTAGCGCCCGCGACCTCCGCCCGGCGGCGGGCCGCGTTCGGGACGTCCTGCATCACCCCGACCTTGGCCATGGTGAAGTCGTCGCGGGTGAAGCTGCCGGCGTTAGGCCCGGAGACCGGATAGTCCTGGATGCCGACGCTGAGTTTGGGATCAGGCAGCCGCCCGGCCGCGCGGCTGGCGGCCCGCGCCGCGTCGACCCGCAGTGCGCTCGCCTGCAGGCTGGGCGCAGACGTCTGGGCGCGGTCAAGCGCGGCCGCGAAGGTCAGCGGACCGGCGTGAGCCGTACCCGCGAGCGTGACGGCCAGCGGCAGGGCCGCCAGCCAACGATAGGGAGACATGCTCCGACAACTCCTGGAGGAAGGCGCGCAAGCGCCAGGGCCGGCGGGGTCGCCGCCGGGTCAGGGATCGTCAGACGTGGATGGGTGGTCGCAGACTTCGGTCCGGCGGCCGCGAGTGCGCGTCGAGCGGATCGAAGGCTTCGTGCGTGACGGACGCCGCTGAGAGGGCAACGAAAGTCACTAGGTCAGAGGGCGCAACGGACGCCGTCACCGTCTGGCAGGCGACCATCTGCTGGCAGGGATTGTCGGCCTTGCCGCCCTTGTCGGGCGCCTTCTGGTGCGCGGCCTGCTCGGCGGCGAGTTGCTTCATCATCGGGCAGTCAGGCGGGCAGGGATCGCAAGCCTGGGCCGAGGCGACCGACGGCGCGCCGCCGATCACGAGCATGATCGTGGCCAGGAGAGCGAGGAATTGGCTCAGCCTGCGCATGCTGCGGAACATGGCGGGCGACTGTGACTGACGCAAGGCGGAGCTTGCCTCTTCGCGATTGACCAGGGTTGCGGTGTTCCCTGGCCGAAGGCATCGTCACGGCATGCCGCGGACTCGCAAGTACCGAGGTGTGCGCCTACAGATTCCGGCGACGCCACCGACGTATCGTCGCGCAGAACTTCGCGCCGCTGTGCGTTATGCAATCCTGAGGAATCCGAAGCTGCTGAACAGCCCGCAAACCTCAGACGACGTCAAGGCGGCGCAAGCCAAGCACCGTGAGTGACGGTATCCAAGACGGTAGTCACTTGCTCGTGATTCAGATTTGCGAGCGAGATCAGTCGCTTGCCGGGCTCGTTTATAATCGAGTGGGAATAGCGGCAAGGCTTGCCACATCGCCCAACAAGCGCCACTTCAGGGCGGGCTCAGTACGACTCTCGGGAAGCACGCCAGGGGTAGCCTCTTCCACCATGTTCGCCGTCGATCTTCCGGCCGAACCCGCGGCCGTCGCCGCATCGCCACCCGCGCTCGTCGCCCACTTCGGCGGTCCGGACGCGCCGGCTGGCGCGCTGCGCGACATCCTACTGGCGCGAATCAGGTCCGCCCCGCCCGGCAGCGACATCGATTGGGCGACCTACTACTTCGCCGACCGCGAGCTGGCCGACGCCTTGATCGCCGCCCACGACCGTGGCGTGCGCGTCCGCATGGTGCTCGACGGCGCGCCGCGCCGGGGCTCGGTCAACGCCGACACGTCCGAGCGCCTGCGCCAGGGCCTGGGCGACGATTTCAAGCTGCGCAAGAGCTGGTTTCCCGGCGCTCACCTGCACGCGAAGATCTACGCGTTCTCGGGCCCGGAGCCGGCGGCCTTCATCGGCTCCTACAATCCCTCCGGCGGGGCCAAAGGAAAGGTCCTTCGGGATATCGGTGACCAGGACCGCGGCGAGAACCTGCTGGTGGAGATCCGCGACCCCATGGCGGTGCGGGCTCTGCAGGCGCGCGTCGACGGAATCTGGTCGGGGTCGTTCTGGGGCCGCTTCGGGATCGGAAGAAACAAGGCGCGCCGCTTTCCGGACCTGAAGCTCTACGCCTTCCCGCGGCTCAACACCGGCGTCGTCGAGCGCAGGCTGGCGAAGCTCGGACCCGGCGATCGCGTCGAGGCGGCTGTCAGCCACATGGACAACGGCTCGTTCGCCCAGGCGCTCGCCGCCGCCGCCCAGCGTGGGGTGGAGATCAGCCTCGTCGTCCACGACACCCGCCGTCGCGTGCCGGGCAAGGTGGTGCGCGCCCTCGACGAGTCGGGCGTCGAGATCCGCCGCTACTGCGATCCCGAGAACCTGCCCATGCACGCCAAGTTCGTGATCATGGACCACAAGGACGTCTCGACGGCCTGGTTCGGCAGCCTCAACTACAACCTGGGCTCGCGCCTCCTGAACCAGGAGGTCCTGGCGCGCTCCAGCGACCCCGACCTCGTCGCCTCGCTCAAGGCCCGCTTCCAGGTCATCGAAGGCAGCGCCGCCCAACGCACCTGCGAACGCAAGGCGGCCGTCACTGAGCCGGAGACGCCCGAGGCGGCGCCTCCCATCGATCCCTCGACCCGCCCGGCCGCGTAGCCCTCGCGCGTCAGACGGGCCCGACCGCCTCCGCGAGCTTCGCGCAGGTCGCGAGCAGCGCCTGCACGATGCGGTCGTCACCGCCGCCGGTGAGCCGCTCGGACGGCGCGGACACGGAGATCGCCGCGGTCGCCGGGCCCGAACGGGCGGGCAGGGCGCATCCGAAGCTGGCGACGCCTGTGCTGGCCGCCGAGGCCGACCAGCCGCGCCGCCGGATGACCTCCAGTTCGGCCAGCGTCGCGGCGAGGTCGGGGGCGAGACGCTCCCTTGTCGCCACTCGGTCCAGCACTGCGCGCGCCTGGGGATCGGTGGCGAGCATCGCCTTGCCGCCGGCGGTCAGCGGCGCCGCCACCCGGCTGCCCGGCCGCGTGGAGAACCGCACCGAGCGGGGTGAGAAGAGCTTCTCGAGATACAGCACGTCGTCGCCGTCGCGGATCAGCAGGCTCACCGTCTCTCCGGTCTCGCGGTGGAGCGTCTGCAGGAAGCCGGCGGCCGCCCGTTTCACGGGGTGCTCGACGGCCACTGCCGCGCCCAGTTCCCACAGCCGCAGGCTCGGCGCATAGCGCCCGGTGTCCGGCTCCTGGACGACATAGCCCAGCTCGATCCAGCTCTTCAGCAGCCGGTGCGCAGTGCTCTTCTGCAGCCCGACCTCCTCGGCCAGTCGGGTCAGTCGCATGGGCCCGCCGGCCCGCGCCAGCGCCTCCAGCAATCCCACCGCCCGTCCAACCGCCTGGTCCATCGCAGCAGCCTTGACTCCCTGCCGCCCCAACCGGAGAACGGGACCCTACGACAATACAACGTTCCGTCATACGGAACAAACGGGGAGGGGCCGGACATGACGATCACGGGCCTGTCGCGCCGCTCGGCGCTCTTTGCGGGCGGCTTCTTCCTCACCGCGCCTACGGCGGTATGGGCCCAGGACGGCCGCATCGTCGAAACCGCCGAGGGCCGCTACCGGGGCCGCATCGTCGACGGCGTCCACGTCTTCAAGGGCATGCGCTACGGCGCTTCCACGGCCGGCGCCGGTCGCTTCCTCCCACCGAAGCCGCCTGAACGCTTTGCCGGCGTCCAGGACGCCTATGAGTACGGCGACCAGACGCCCCAGGCCCGCGGCGGCCTGGCTGCGCCCGGACCCATGAGCGAGGATTGCCTGCGGATCAACGTGTGGACGCCGGCGCCCGGCGACGGGCGCAAACGGCCCGTCCTGCTGTGGTTCCACGGCGGCGGCTTCGAGGCCGGCTCAGGCTCCAGCCTGCTCTACGACGGGACCAACATGGTCAAGCGCGGCGACGTCGTCGTGTGCACCATCAACCACCGACTGAACGTCTTCGGCTTCTGCGATCTGTCGGGTTTCCTCGGTTCCGAATTCGCCCAGTCGGGCAACGTCGGCTACCTCGACCTCGTCGCGGCGATGAGGTGGGTTAAGGCCAATATCGCGGCCTTCGGCGGCGACCCCGGCAACGTGATGATCTACGGCCAGTCCGGCGGCGGCCGTAAGGTCACGGTGTGCATGGCCGGCAAGGACGCTGCCGGCCTCTTCCACAAGGGCGTGGTCCAGTCCGGCTCGCACCTGCTGATCCAGACCCGCGAGCAGGCGAACCGACTGACCGCCGACCTGCTCAAACGTCTCGAGATCGACCCCAGGCGCGCCCGCGACCTGCAGGCCGTGCCCCAGGAGCGTCTATCGGAAGTCCAGCGCCAGGTGATCGGCGCGGCCCGCTACCGCTTCGAGCCGGTGATGGACGGAATCACCTTCACCGCCCACCCCTTCATCCCGAACGCCCCCGCTCGCACGGCGAGGGTTCCGCTGATGGTCGGCACCGCCCAGCACGAGCTCGCCAACCAGTTGGGCTCCACGCCCGGCATCCACGAGATCGACGAAGCGGGTCTGCGCCAGCGGCTCGCCGCCTCGCTCCCGGCCAGTGACGTCGATGAGGCAGTGAGGGTGTTCAAGGCGTCCACGCCATCCGGCTCCTATCCGGAGATCTTCTTCAAGGTGATGTCGTGGCGGTCCTACATCCGCAACGCCACGATCATGTGCGAGAAGCGCGCAGCCCTGAACGGCGCGAACAACCCCACCTGGATGTACCAGGTCACCTGGCGCTCGCCGGTGGAAGGCGGCCGCCGCTTCGCCCAGCACTCCTCCGACCTGCCGTTCATGTTCGACAACGTGGCCCGCGGCGCGCGCTACACCGGCCCGCCCACCGCGGCGACCCAGGTGATGGCCGACAGCATGGCCAACGCCTGGCTCGCCTTCGCCCGCACCGGCGATCCGAACCACGCCGGCATCCCGAAGTGGCCGACCTACGATCCCGCGACGCGGGCGGTGATGCAGTTCGACGCCCCGCCCCGGCTGGCGAAGGATCCCTACCGGACCGAGCGGCTGTTCATGGAGCGCTACCAGCCTGCCCGCGTCACCTCCTCGGAGTAGAGCCGATGCGCATCCTCCTTGTCCTGGGCGCAGCCGCGGCGCTGGCCACGCCGGCCGGCGCCCAACAGGCCTCCGGCCCGCGCCCGGCGCAGCCGGCGTCGGAAGACGGGCCCAGCCTCGCCTCGCCCCGTCACGCCGCCGCTCAGGCGGCGGGCTTCCGCGCCCTGCACCTGTGCACCGGCTATTTCGCCTCCGGCGCGCCGCGGGCGCTTATCGACTCCACCAGCCGCGGGGGGCCCGCCTCGCAGCGTGTGGAGGTGGACGAGGCGGGCAAGACCGTCTCCGCCCGCTACGCCGACGACATGGAGCCGCGTCACGCCGTATGGCGCCCGCTGCTCGGCTGCACCCAGCTGCCGATCGGCGCCACGAAGGCTCTGGGCGAACGCCTGCCGAGACCGCGCGGTCCGCAGGCCGCGCCGCAGCTCGACGACCGGCCCTGGCCGATGGGCGACCGGGACGCCGTCCGCCCGCTCCCGCCGGCGCGCCAGGCGGCCGTCGAGCGGGTGATCGACGAGGCCTTCCGGAACCAGGAGGGGGCGTATCGCGGAAACACCTGGGGCGTGGTGGTGGTCAAGGACGGCAAGATCGTCGCCGAGCGCTACCAGCGCGGCTTCGGCCCGCACCTCCCGGCCCGCACCAACTCCATGTGCAAGTCGGTGGCTGCGAGCCTCGTCGGCGTCGGCGTCCGCAAGGGTCTTCTGGATATCCGGCGCAAGGCGCCGCTGGCCGAGTGGCGTCGGCCCGGCGACCCGCGAGGGGAGATCACGCTCGACCACCTCATGCACATGGCCAGCGGCCTCTACACCGAGAGCGGCGGCAACCCGCAGGGCGACCTCTACCAGTCCGGCGCCGCGGCGGCGGAGGTTTCGGCGCTCAACATGGTCGACAGCCGTCCCGGTTCCCGCTTCGTCTACGCCGGTTCCGACACCATCCTGCTGGTCCGCGCGCTGCGCCAGGCGGTGAACGACGACGCTGCCTTTCTGACCTTCCCGCATCGAGAGTTCCTCTGGAAGCTCGGCATGACGCGCACGATTCTGGAGACCGACTGGAACAACGACTTCCTGGCCTCCGGCCAGTGCTGGTTGACGGCCCGCGACTTCGGTCGCTTCGGCATGCTCTACCTCGCCGACGGGATGTGGAACGGCGAGCGCATCCTGCCGGCCGGATGGGCCCGCTACGTCGCCACGCCCGCGCCCGCCCAGCCGGCCAGCGCCGCGTCCGGCGGCGCGCGGTACGGCGGCCAGTTCTGGATCTACGGCGGTAACGACGGGCTGGCGGCCGACGCCTACTCGCCGGCCGGCGCGCTCGGACAGTACGCCATGATCATCCCGTCGAAGGGCATGGTCGTGGTGCGCCGCGGCCTCGACGTGGGGGGCGGCTTTCGGATCGCCAAGTTCTCCGCCGACATCGTCGCGGCTGTGGATCCGTGATCCCGCGCCGCGCGCTCCTGGCCGCCGGGGCGGCGGGCGCGATCCCGATCGCCCCCGGCGCGCCCGCGATCGCGCAGGCGCCAGCCCCGTCGGTGACGGCGCCCCTCAGCCGGTTCATCGCCGGCGCCGCGTCCATGCGCATCGACGAGGCGATCCTCGATCTTGGCCGGCTCCACATCCTCGACACCCTGGCCTCGACGGTCGCCTGCCGCGATCTGGAGCCCGCGGTGCTTGCGCGACGCTTCGCGCTGGCCCATTCCGGCGATGCCGGCCGCAGCGCCGTGACCATCCTGGCGACCCGCGAGCGGGCGGCCCTTGTCGACGCCGTCTTCGCCTCGGCGATGACCGCCCACGGCGCCGAGATCAACGACTTCATCCCCTCGGCGCTCGTCCAGCCTGGCCCGGCGATCGTCAGCGCCGCGCTCGCGCTGGCCGAGAAGCGCCGGCTGTCCGGCGCCGCCGTCCTGCGCGCGGTGATCGCCGGCTACGAGATCGCCGGGCGCCTGCCGAAGGCGCTGGGCATCCGCAACCTCAATCGCTCGGGCCTGGCCAACCACGGGATCGCGCCGACGTTCGGCGTGGCGGCCACGGCGTCGGCCCTCATGGGGCTTCGCGAAGACCGGATCGGCGATGTGCTGACCTATGCGTCCCAGCAGGCCTCCGGGTCCTGGCAGTGGATGCTGGATGTCGAACACGTCGAGAAGTCCTTTGTCTTCGCCGGCATGGGCGCCCGCGCCGGGCTGCAGGCGGCGCTGTTCGTCGAGCACGGATTCCGCGGCGTGCGCGAGAACCTCGACCAGCCGACCGGCTTCCTGAACCAGGGCATGTTCAGCGGAGGCGACGAGAACCGCGCCTATCTGGTCCAGGATCTGGGCCAGCGGTGGGAGATGCCGCTCACGGCCTACAAGCGCTATCCCACCGGCGGGCCGACGCAGCCGGCCGTCGAGGGCCTCCTGAAGCTGCTGCCGGAACTCGACAAGGCTCGCGTCCGGGCGGTGCGGATCGAGATGCCGGGCCGGTGGCAGGCGTTCCGCGACGCCGGGATGCCGGCGCTGAACCTGCGCTACCTGACCGCCATCATCCTGATCGACCGGCGGCTGGACTTCGTCTCCGCCCAGTCGCTGGATCGGATGCGCGGCGACGCCCAGGTGCGCGCGCTCATGCAGAAGGTCGATGTCGTCCACGACCCGAAGCAGGAGGCCGGCCCCGGTCAGGAACGGACGGAGAGCGCCCGCGTGATCGTCACCGACACCGACGGTCGCCGGCGCGAGGCCTATACGCCCTACGTCCTGGGTTTCCCCAGCCACCCCATGTCGCGTGCCGACGTGGAGGCCAAGGCCCTCGAGCTGATGACGCCGCGCCTGGGCGCCCGACGCGCCCACGACGTGGTCGCGCGCACCTTGGCGATCGACGGCCTGTCCAACGCCGGCGAGCTCGTCCGGCTTGTCGCGAGTTGAGAAGGCCCATGACTCCGATCCTGCGGGCGCTCGCCGCCATCGTCCTTCTCGCGCTTGCCGGACCGGCCCTGGCCGCGCCCGTCACGGTCCGCACCTCCGGCGGCGTGCTGGTGGGAGAGGGCGATGGCCGGATCAACGCCTTCAAGGGCGTGCCCTACGCCCAGCCGCCGGTCGGCCCGCTGCGCTGGACGCCGCCCCGGCCGATCCGCTGGACGGGCGCACGTCCGGCCACCGCCTACGCGCTCCCGTGCCAGCAGCCCGTCCGCGCCGATGGCCGGCCGAACGGGGCAGGGGTCACCGGCGCCTCGCAGGAGGATTGCCTCTACCTCAACATCTGGGCGCCGGCCGGCGCGAGGAACGCGCCGATCATGCTCTGGCTCTACGGCGGCGGCGGGACGATGGGCGGCGGCCACCTGGCCACCTATCGGGGCGACGCCTTTGCGCGCGACGGCGTCATCCTGGTCACCATCAACTACCGCCTTGGCGCGCTGGGCGGCTTCGCCCACCCGGCCCTGACCCGCGAGGCCAAGGCGGGCGAGGGGTTCGCCAACTACCATCTGCTCGACGCGATCGCGGCGCTGAAGTGGATCAAGGCCAACGCCCGCGCCTTCGGCGGAGACCCCGCCAACCTCACCGTCTTCGGTGAGTCCGCGGGCGCGACCATGGTCGCCAACCTGCTGACCAGCCCGCTGGCCAAGGGGACCTTCACCAAGGCCATCGTCCAGAGCACCGGCTCGCTGCCGACGGCCGCCACCCCGCTGGCGCGCGCGGAGGCCCTGGGGGCGGAAGCGGTCACGGCCGTCGGCCTGCCCGGAGCAAACGCCGACGCCGCCCAGCTGCGGGCCATCCCGGCGGAGCGCCTGATCCTGCACGCCAACCCGCGCGTCGCGGGCGGCCTGCGCACCATCCTCGACGGCCGCGTGAAGCCCGCCTCGATCATCGACGCCTTCGCCGCCGGTGCGGAGATCGACGTTCCGATGATCATCGGCACCAACAGCGACGAGGGCCGCCTGAACGGCACCCAGCGGGTCGCCACCTACGCCATGACGGGCGCGCCGGTTTGGCAGTACTTCTTCGACTACGTGCCCGACTGGCGGCGGCCCGAGCAACCCAACGGCGTGCCGCACGCGGGCGAGATCCCCTACGTGTTCGACACCGTGACCGCCGATCGCACCGGCGGCGCGCGGATGACCGACCAGGACAAGGCGGTCGCCACACGGGTCCACTCCTGCTGGGTCGCCTTCGCCAAGGCCGCGCCGGGCGCCCGCACCCTGACCTGCGCCGACGGCTTCCAGTGGCCGGCGCGGACAGTGGCCAACGGCAAGGCCGTCGCCCACTTCCAGGAACGCCCTGCGATCGTCCCGGCCGACACCCTCCGCTCACCGCCGAACGGCGCGAAGCCGGGGCCGACGAGCCGGGAGTCGGAATAGCCGGGTCAGGCCGCGACGCCGAACATCCGGCCGATCCCGGCGGTGACGGCCATGGCGACGGCGCCCCAGAAGGTCACGCGGACCACGGCCTTCCAGACCGGCGCGCCGCCGGCGCGGGAGCCGACAGCGCCGAGAAGCGCAAGGAAGGCGATCGACGCCGCTGAGACCCCCGCGACCAGCAGAGTCGCCGGCAACAGGGAAGCCGCCGCCAACGGCAGCGCCGCGCCGACGGCGAACGTCATGGCCGAGGTGAAGGCCGCCTGCACCGGCCGCGCGCTCGTCGCGGTCGAAAGGCCCAGTTCGTCACGGGCGTGAGCCGCCAGCGCGTCCTTGGCCATCAGCTGCAGGGCCACTTCCCTGGCCAGCGTCGGCTCCAGGCCCCGCGCGACATAGATGGCCGTCAGTTCGTCGCGTTCGAAGTCGGGCTGGGTCTGCAGCTCACCCCGCTCGCGCGCGAGGTCCGCCCGCTCGGTGTCCGCCTGAGAGCTGACGGAGACATACTCGCCCGCCGCCATCGACATCGCGCCGGCCACGAGGCCCGCGACCCCTGCCACCAGGATCTCTTGGCGACCCTGCGACGCCGCCGCGACGCCGACGATCAGGCTGGCCGTCGACACGATGCCGTCGTTGGCGCCGAGCACCGCCGCGCGGAGCCATCCCACGCGCTCGATGAGGTGCAGTTCCGAGTGGATCCGGCTCATGGGCGCAACGTCAGGCCCGGCGGACCCACAGCATTCGCTGCAGGGTCGCGTCGCGGTCGATGAACTGATGCTTCATGGCCCCGGCGACGTGCAGTGCGATCAGGGGCCAGAAGAGCGAGCCGGCCGCACCGTGGACCGCCTTCGTTGCGTCATGCAGCCATTCGACCGGGGTCGCGAACGGGCTGGCGAGCGCAAAACCGCCGAAGACTTCCACCGGGCGCGCCTCCGACCAGACCGCCAACGGACCCGTCATGAGCAGCGCCACGATCATGACGAGGAAGAGCGACTGCACGATGCTGGCGGCGACGCGGAACAGCGGCATGGTCTCCACGGGGCTCGGCCTGGGCTGGGATACGCTCCAGAGGACCCGCGCCGCCAGGAAGGCGAACAGCAGCATGCCGACCGAGACGTGGAGGTCCAGTGCGGCGAGCTTGGCGGCCGCTCCCTCGGATTCCTCGGCCGCCTCGCCGAGCAGATAGAGGGCCAGCATGCCGCCTGCGCTCAGCCAATGCAGCACGATGGCGGCCCAACCGTATCCCGCGCGCGTGTTCTTGAGGCTCATGTGCGGGCTCCTTTCTCGCGGGATCGAAACCCGTCGGCCAGGCCGGCGCGTTGACTTCGCGCAACGGCCGGCGGCCTGCCCCGGGGCGTCGAAGTGCAAGGACCGCCGTCGGCGTCGCCGGATGACCCGGCGTCATTTGATCGCGGTCAAACGGGTCGGGCCTGACCGCCTTCATGGTCCGTCTGTCCCGGAGGCAGTGGGTCTTCGGGCGAACCCGGAGACCTTGCGTGTCCCGTATCCGTTTCGCCGCAGCCGCGCTCGCGGCCGGCCTGATCACCCTATCGGCGGGCGCGGCGACCGCCGCGACCTGCGTGGGAGCCTGCGGGGTGCGCAGCGCCGATGGCGTCGTGGTGGCGCCGCCCAACAGCCCCTCCTACCGCTGGATATCAACTTGGGGCGGCGTCACCGGCGCGGGCCAGATTTCGACCGTCGGCGGGACGAACGGATCGACGTTCACCAGTTCCGTCTTCAGCGCGGCGGGCGGCGCGGACCTGGAGTTCTACTTCAACTACGTGACCTCCGACGGCCAGAACGGCTCCGATGGCTTCATCTACGAGGACTACACCTGGGTGGAGCTGCAGACGGCCGCCGCCGAGCATGTCGCCTATCTGTTCACCGCCCGCACCGAGCCGACGGGCACCATCGTGCCGGGGGACGGCCTTCCGGGCGTCACCGCCACGTTGACGCCGGCGTCCGTGCCGATCATCGGCGGCGCCCCGAACTGGTCGCGCCTGGGCGACTACAGCAATCAATGCTGGGGCCCGGGATGCGGCTACACGGGTTGGATCCGGTCGAACTACACCATCGCCGACAGCGGCAGTTACCAGTTGGTGTTCGGCGTCACGAACTGGGGTGACGAGATCTACGACTCCGGCCTTGCGTTCGACGGTCTGATGGTCGCCGGCAATCCGGTGGACGACGACGAGGACGAGGATCACGACGACGACGACCATCCGGGCGCCGTGCCGGAGCCGTCCACCTGGGCGGTCATGCTCCTGGGCTTCGGAGCGGCCGGAGCAATGCTGCGCCGCCGCCGTCGGGCCGCCGTCTAGCGGGCCGCCTTGACGCTTCCGGTCCCGGACTGAAATCGTCGGCGCGCCCCGAGGAGTTGAATGCGCGCCGACCGCTTCGACCTGCCGCTGCGGATCGTCATGGACGATCCGGTCCCGGACGTGGCCTTCGCCCTGCAGCATGGCGGCCCGGGCAAGGAGGAGCTGCGCGGCTGGCTTCGGACCGGCAAGGCCCCCGCGGCGTTCGAGTTCGACGTGACCGTCCACGGCGCGATCCCGGACGGCCGCCCACGGTTCCTCGGTCCCTTCGTGCACGGCCCGCCGGCCGGGCGGTTCGTCTACGTCCGGGTCGGGACCGCGGCCGGCGATCCGGCCTCGCCCTGGAGCCGGCGCGTGAAGATTCCGCTGAAGGACCTCGGCTGGGATCAGATCGCCACGCTGAAGCCTGGCGAGCGCCTGGAGGCCCGTTACGCCGGCACGGGCCGCGACGGGTCGCCCGCCTGCGCCACCGTGCCCCTGAAGCCGCCGGCTTGGCGTTCAGCCTAGGACCACCACGCCGGGGCCCGGTGGGTTGGCGTAGAGCGCCTTCACCACGTCGGCGCGGTGCTCCAGCGTGGCGCGCTGGTTCACGTAGCCCTTGTCGGTGATCTCGCCGGCGTCGATCGACGGCGGCGAGGTCAGGATCGCGAACCGCCCGATCCGCCGCGACGACCCGCCGGCCGAGGCGTTGAAGGCGTTCAGCCGCTCGGTGAGGATCGCGGTCAGCTTGCCCAGCGGATCGTCGCCCAGCGTCGCCAGCCCCGCCGGCGACGGCCAGATCAGCGCGCCGGCGAACGGCCGGTCCTGCCCCGAGATCACGATGTCATGCACGTAGGGGCTGCAGGCGGCCACGAGGTCCGGCCGCAGCGTGCCCACCGACACCCAGGTCCCTGAGTCGAGCTTGAAGTCCTCGGTCACCCGCCCGTCGAACACCATCCCCAGCTCCGGCTGGTCGGGGTCCAGGAACCGCGCCGCGTCGCCCAGCGAGTAGAAGCCTTCGTCGTCGAACGCCGCCGCCGTCTTCACCGGGTCGTTGTGGTAGCCGCGGGTCACCGTCGGGCCCTTCACGCGGACCTCGTACTTGGTGCCGTTCGGTACCAGCTTCACGGTGATCCCCGGCAACGGCAGGCCGATCAGGCCCACCCGCTCGGTGATCCAGTGCACCACGGTCACGCCTTGCGTCTCGGTCGCGCCGTACATGGTGGTCAGCGGGATGCGGAAGCCCGTCTCCGCCACCGCCAGCGCCTGCATCCGCTGGCTCACGTCCTCCGACAGCGTCGCCCCGCCATAGCCCATGCTGCGCAGGTTCTTGAAGAACGAGGCCCGGAGCGCCGGGTCCCGCTCCATCGCCTCAGCCAGCATCCCGAACGCGATCGGCGCCGAGCCGAAGCCCGCCGGCGACACCTCCATCAGATTCTTGATCGTCGTCTCGAACAGGCCGGGGAGGGGCTTGCCCTCGTCGAGGTAGAGCGTCCCGCCGCCCGACAGGATGCCGTTGAACCCGATGTTGCCCGCCGAGATATGGCTCCAGGGCATCCACTCCAGCGCCTCCGGCACGAAATCAGGGTCCGGCGGATCGGCGCGCAGGCCCTCCTGTCCGGCGATGACGCCCGCGAACATCCCGTGCGTCTGCGGCACGCCCTTGGGCATCCCCGTCGAGCCGGAGGTGAACAGGTACTTCGCCGTCGTATCGTGGCCGAGTCGCTCCATGGCCGCGGCCACCGCCGGCCCCGGCTCGGTCGCGGTCAGCTCCGACAGCGCGACCGTCCCGTTCCCGCCGTCGACCGTCACGAACGTCAGGTCGGGATCGATGCCCCGGAGCGTCTCGAACGCGCGGGCGAACATCTCCGAGTTCTGCGCGAACACCACCTTCGGCCGCACGGTCCCGAAGCAGTGCTTCAGCTTGGCGTGGTCGGTGGAGATCAGCGAGTAGGCCGGGCTGATCGGCGCGATCGGGACGCCCGCGGTGTAGCAGCCCAGCATCACCAGCGCGTGGTCCACCGAATTCGCCGACAGCACCATCACCGCGTCGTCCTGGCCCAGGCCCCGATCCAGCAGCCACTGGGCGATCCCGTCCGCCGCCCGCTTGGCCTCGCCGTAGGTCACCCCGCGCCATGGGCCGTGCCCAGGCTCGCGCTGCTGGATGTACTTCCGGTCCGGATGCTTGGCGGCCTTCTCCGCCAGCAGGTGGGCGATCGAGCGGGGCCCTTGCCCCGGCGCGTGGTTGGAGCGCACCAGCACAACGCCGTCCGGCCGCCGCTCGACGGAGATGTCCGGCGCCTTCTGCGGCAGCGGCTTGAACGGCGCCTCAGCGATCTTGGCGCCCACGTCGTCGGCCATTGTCAGATGTCCTTCAGCCAGTCGAGCACCAGCCGGTTCACCTCGGCGGGCCGCTCTTGTTGTGTCCAGTGGCCGCAGCCGTCCAGCATGTGCGCGCCGCGCAGGTCCGGGACGTGCTGGCGCATCGCCGCCGTAGGGTCCGGCACGCGGCCGAAGCCGGTCGAGGCCGGATCCTTCGTCCCCCCGATGAACAGGGCCGGCTGCTCGATCTTCCGGTCCTTGAACCCCTGCAGCCAGGCGAAGTCGCGCTCGTGGTTGCGATAGCGGCTGATCGGCCCGAAGAACCCCGACTGCTCGAATTCGCTCACGTAGTAGTCGAGTTCGTCGGCGGTCAGCCAGGCCGGGAACGGGTCCGGGTCGACCATGCCCTCCAGCATCGAGGCGCCCGCCGCCTTCTGCGGCCAGCTCCCTGGCGGCGCCTCGCCGCTGATCCCGTAGTAGAACTTCCTCAGGAAGTCGCGGACGTCGCCCTCGGCCTCCGCTTCCGCCGGCCCCACCGCCTGGAACCAGGCCTGGTAGAAGAACCGGCCCTTCTTCGTGAACAGCTCGTCGAACACTTCCGTGAACGGCCGCGCCGGCACGCCCAGGTACGGCACCGACAGCCCCGCCACCGCGCGCACGGCGTCCGGCCGCGTCAGCGCCGTGTTCCAGACGATCGGCGCGCCCCAGTCGTGGCCGACCAGGATCACCGGCGCGTCCGGCTGCAGCGCCTTGGCCACCCCCGCCACGTCGCCGGTGAGGGCCTGCAGGGCATAGTCCGCCACCGCCTTCGGCTTGTCCGAGCCGCCGTAGCCGCGCACGTCGATGGCCGCGGCCGTGAATCCCGCCTCGGCGATCGGCGCCATCTGGTGACGCCACGAGAACCAGCTCTCCGGGAAGCCGTGCACCATCAGCACCAGCGGCCCCGAGCCCTCCACGGCGACGCGGATTTTCGCCGCGCCCGCGTCGACCGTCCGGAACTCAGTCACTCGTCCCACCAAGGATAGAGCGACGGCATGTCAGCCGAGACCCTGCCCGGGAACTTCGGCGGCCGCTTCTCGAGGAACGCGCCCACGCCCTCCTTCACGTCCGGCCCGGCCCCCAGCTCCAGCGACAGGCGTCCGTCGATCTTCATCACGTCGAACGGATCGTGGTCGCCCGCGAACCGCCACAGCATCTGCCGGGTCAGCGCGATCGACACCGGCGCGGTGTTCTCGGCGATCTCCAGCGCGATCTCCCGCGCCCGCGCCAGCAGCGCGTCCGGCGCCACCACCTCGGCCACCAAGCCGCCGGCCATCGCCTCCTGGGCGCTAATCAGCTTGCCCGACAGGCACCAGCGCAGCGCCGTCGGCAGACCCACCAGCTTCGGCAGGAACCAGGCGCTGCCGGCCTCCGGCACCAGTCCGCGCCGGGCGAACACGAACCCGTACCGCGCCCCTTCCGCCGCGATCCGGATGTCCATCGGCAACGTCAGCGTCGCGCCGACCCCCACCGCTGCCCCGTTGATCGCCGCGATCGAGGGCTTCCTGCAATTGAACATCGCCGCCACGAACCCGACGCCCCGGCTGCGTCTTGCCTGCTGGCCACCCGCGCCGAACGCCACCGACCCCGCCGTCGAGGTGTCGAACGCGCCCGCGCCGCTCGAGATGTCCGCTCCCGCACAGAACCCGCGGCCCGCGCCGGTCACGATGATCACCCGCACGTCGTCGTCCGCATCGGCGCGCGTGAAGGCGTCCTCCAGCTCCGCGCCCATCGTCCCGGTATAGGCGTTCAGCTTGTCCGGCCGGTTCAGCGTCACCGTCAGGATCGGGCCATCGGTCTCGTACAGCAGCGTCTCGTAGCTCATGCGGCGCGCCTCCGTTGCGGCGACACCTTGCTACCCCTCCGCCGCGTCAGTCCACGGGTCTAGAGCTTCGCCGCCTTCTCCAGCGACAGCACGTCGTCGGCGACCTTCTCCAGCCGGTCGCGCAGCACCGTCTCGGCGTCGTAGAGCCCCTGGTTGTAGAACAGCGGCCCGAACGTCTCGCAGATGTGGTCGAACAGGAACTGGGCGTCGAAGCCTTCCACCTCGACGTCCAGCTCGTTCTTGAGGTAGCGCGACAGCGCCTGGACCATCTTGTCCCGGGTGTGCTTCTCGATCTCGATCTTGCTGCCCAAGGAGCCCTCCGTGCCGGCGACCCTCTACGGTATCCGCAACTGCGACACGATGAAGAAGGCTTGGACATTCCTCGATGCGAAGGGGGTCGCCTACGACTTTCACGACTACAAGAAAGCCGGGATCGACCGCGCCACCCTCGAGGGCTGGGTCCGCCAGCTCGGCTGGGAAGTCCTCCTCAACCGCGCCGGCACGACCTTCAAGAAGCTTCCCGATCCCGACAAGCAGGGTCTCACCGAGGCCAAGGCCATCGACCTCATGCTGGCCCAGCCCTCCATGATCAAACGCCCGGTGCTGGCGAAGGACGGCAAGCTCTACGTCGGCTTCAAGCCCGAGACCTACGCGGCGCTCTCCAACTAACGTCATCCGGGCCCCGCAGACCTGACGTCTGAGCGGCTGGGTCTCGGCTCTCCGGCGCTGCGCGCCTGCGGCCGGGATGACGGGGAGGGGGAGTGATGCTAGTTCCACAGCCATGTGCACCGAACGCCTGAGGCCCTGAGCGCCACCCACCGCCGCTCATTTCCGCCCGCCTGACGCGGGCGCTTTCGGATTCCCGCACATGATCCATCCCACGCCCTACGCCGAGCTCAACGGCGTGCTCGAACACCTGCTCGACGGCGCCCGCGCCGCCCTCGGCGACAACTTCGTCGGCCTATACCTGCAGGGCTCCTTCGCCGTCGGCGACCACACGCCGTGGAGCGACTGCGACTTCATCGCCGTCACCGCCCGCGACATCCGCCCTGACGAACTGGCGCCGCTCCAGGCGCTGCACGCCGCCATCCACGAACTCCCGGCGCCCTACTGGCGCAACGGCCTGGAGGGCTCCTACGTGCCCGCGCCCATCCTTCGCCGCTGGTCGACCGAGCCCCGCGACCCGCCCGGCGAACCCCGCGGCCCAGGCTGGGGCGACCCCGGCACCTCCGGCAGTCCGGCGCGGGTCTATCCCTTCTGGTACCTGGATCACGGCTCAAAGGTCCTGGTCCGCTCCGAGCATGACAACACCCAGGTGGTCCGCTGGTGCCTGCGCGAGAAGGGGATCACGCTCGCCGGCCCCGACCCGAAGACCCTCATCGACCCGATCCCGCCGGATGCGCTGAAGGCCGAGGTGCGCACCACCATGGACTGGGTCATGGCGGTCGACATGCAGCCCATGGAGCTGGCCGCCTGGCAGGCCTTCTGGGTCGGCCTCTTCTGCCGCATCCTGCACACGCTCTCGACGGGGACGGTCACCTCGAAGAAGCAGGCCATGACTTGGGCGCAGGCAACCCTGGACCGTGAGTGGCGCACCCTGATCGCCGACGCCCAGGCCGTGAAGAAGGGCGACGCGGAGTCCTCCATGGCCCCCGTCACCCCTGCCCAGGAAGCCGCCACCCGGGCCTTCGCCGCCTATGCCATCGCGTACGCGGACGCCCATCGCGGGTGAGCTAAGCTCAGGCTTGCATCCAACCGCCCCACCGGCGGCGACTAGAGGGCAAAATGGACGGGCAAGACCGCCCGCTTGGGAGCTTGGACTTCGATGGACGACCTCTTCCGCAGCTACTGGTGGCTGCTCTTCCCCGTGGGCTTCTTCGTGTTCGGGGCCTGGGATCGCTGGCTCGCCTACAAGCGCTCGCGCGACCATCTCGACCTGCTGCGCACCTACACCAGCCAGGGCAAGGACCCGCCGCCCGAGCTGCTCAAGGCGGTGCGCGACCAAACCCTCGACGAGGACGGCGACGACGCGTGGGGCGCGCCCCGCGACTGGGGCATGGGCGCTCGCTACGGGCGGCGCTACTACCGCCGCTACTGGCGTCACCGCTACTCGCCTTACTGGCAGTGGCGGACGTTCTTCATCACCGGCGCCGTGGCGGCGGGTTTCTGGTTCTCGGCCGAATACGCCGACTTCCCCGGCGTCGACGGGCCGTTCCGGATCGTCGCCATCATCATGACCTTCGTCGCGATCGGCCACGGCGTCGCGGCGCTGTTCTCCTCCACCTTCCGCGGACGGTGAACGGGATGAATCTCGACGAAGGGCTGGTCGAGGCGGCGCGCGCCGGCTCGGCGAGCGCCTTCGCGAGGCTGGTGGAGCGCCACCAGCAGCCGTTGCGCGCCTTCCTGCGCCGCGCGTGCGGCGACTGGGCGCTCGCGGACGACCTGGCGCAGGAGACCTTCCTCACCGCCTGGGAGCGGATCGGCACCCTGAAATCCGGCGCCTCGGTACGGGCCTGGCTCTGCGGCATTGGCTACCACAAGCACCTCAGCGCCATCCGCAGCCGCAGCCGCGACCGCGCCCGCGAACAGGCCTACGAGGCCGATCGCCCGCCGCCGGCCGCCGCCATGACCGACGAGCGGCTGGCCCTGGAAGCCGCCATGTCGGAGCTGCCGAGCGACCAGCGCGCCTGCGTCGCCCTCTGCCTTGCGGCCGATTTCAGCCACGCGGAGGCCGCCGAAGCGCTTGGCCTGCCGCTCGGAACCGTGAAGAGTCATGTGAACCGGGGCCGCTCGCGGCTCCTGGCCGCGTTGGGAGCGTCCGATGAGTGAAGCCGACGACCGCCTCCGGGCCCTGTTCGCCGCCGACGAACCGCCGGCGCGCGACCCCGCCTTCTCCGCCGCGGTGCTGGAGGTCCTGGCCCGCAAGCGCTTCCGCGACGAGCTGATCATCCACGCCGGCCTCACCCTCATCGGCGGCGCAGCGCTGTGGGCGCTCTGGCCCGTGGTCCAGCCGCTGCTGGTCCAGACCTCCCGAAGCCTCTTCACCACAGCGGCCGCCCTGGCGCTCGCCGCGGTCGCCGTGTGGACCTTCGGCGCCCGTCTCGTCCCCGCCTTCGGGCCTCAGGACTGACGCTCCCGCCGCGGCGGCGTCTCAGGTGACGCGCGGCGTCACGCCTCGTCGCTGAAAGATGACCAACATTTCATAGCCGCCCTTGCATCTGCCGACGTTTCGCGGCGCCTCTTTCCCAACAGAGACCGGCGAGATGCCGCCCGGTCCGAGGGACAGAAGGAGACTACACGTGGAAGGAATTCTCATTCCGATCTCCCTTTTCGGGATGATCGCCGCCATCGTGATCCTGCCGCGGTACTTCCGCAGCCAGGAGCGCCAGAAGATGGCTGAGACCCTGAAGGCGGCCATCGAACGCGGCCAGCCGCTGCCGACGGAGATCGTCGACGCCATGAGCACCAACGTGCGCCTGCCCGACCTCCCGGCCACCCCGCAGCGGGACCTGCGCACCGGGATCATCTGGGTGGGCGTGGCCCTCGGCCTCGTCGCGCTCGGCCTGATCGTCGGCTTCGAGGAGCCGGACGCCAGCTACTGGTTCATGGGCTTCGCGGCCTTCCCCGGCTTCATCGGCCTGGCCTTCGTGCTGCTGTCGTTCCTCAACCGCAGCAAGAACTGACCTCGAGCCCGAAAGAGGGGTCCGCCCATGTCGGGCAACTACTCCAGCCTCGCCAGCCTGCACGACGTCGAGCTCTGCTCGTACGCCGCGGCCGGTGAGCGGCGCGCCTTCGGAGAGCTGGCGCGCCGGCACGGATCGTCCGTCAGGTACCTGCTGCGCCGCATGGGCGCGCAGGCCGCCGAGGCCGACGACGTGGCGCAAGACGCCTTTCTCACGGCCTTCCAACGGATCAGCGAGTTCCGCGGCGAGGGCACCTTCGTGGGCTGGGTGAAGAAGATTGCGGCGCGCCTCTATCTGCGCCGCATCAAGAAGGAGCGCCGCGCCGCGGCTTTCGCGGCCGAGGAGGGCTCCGACGACGAGAGTACGGCAGGCGAGGCCGACGCCGACCACCGCATCGACCTGGACGAGGCGCTGAAGCTCCTCTCCGAGGCCGAGCGGCTGTGCGTTTCCATGTGCTTCGGGGCGGGATTGTCCCACGCCGAAGCCGCCGAGGCCTTGAACCTGCCGCTAGGAACGGTCAAATCCCATGTCAAACGTGGTCTGGAAAAGCTCCGAGCGCGACTGGCGCCGGCCGCTGAGGCCCTGGAAGGGAGGCGTGGCAATGGCTGAGATCGACTTCGAACGCCGCCTCGAACGCCTCTTCGCCGAAGCCCCCGAACTCCCCGATTGCAAGCAGTTCGCCGAGGGCGTGGAACGCACCCTGTCGCGCGGCTGGACGATGCGCCGCTGGCTCATCGGGGCGGCCGGCGTGGTCGGCGGCGTCGTGGGGGCGAGCCAGCTCTTCGCCTCCAACCTGTTCCAGCGGGTGGAGAGCGCGGAGCAGTCCGCAAGAGTTCTCACCGCGGGCCTTCAAAGGGTCACGCCCAGCGCCGATATGGTCAGCGCACTGTCGGGCGGCTTCGGCGTCTGGGTCGCCGTCGGCCTCGCGGTGCTGACCATGGGCTTCGCGCTCACGCGGGTGATCGAGGAGATCTGAGTTTGTCGTCGCATCGACGCGAAACCGTCCGGCGCCTTGCGGCGCCTGACATTACGTTGCGTAAGGGCGGTTCGCCCCTCGTCTGTCTCACCGCCTACACCGCGCCGATGGCGGAACTGCTCGACCCGCACTGCGACCTGCTGCTCGTGGGCGACTCGGTCGGCATGGTGGTCCACGGCCTGCCCAACACCGTCGGCGTGACGCTCGACATGATGATCCTGCACGGCCAGGCGGTGATGCGCGGCTCCAAGCGCGCCATGGTCGTCGTCGACATGCCGTTCGGCTCTTACGAAGGCGCGCCGGAAGAGGCCTTCGCCAACGCCTCTCGCGTCATGAAGGAGACCGGCGCCCAGGCCGTGAAGGTCGAGGCCGGCCCCTATGTGATCGAGGCCGTCCGCTACCTCGTCCAGCGCGGCATTCCGGTCATGGGCCACGTCGGCCTCAGGCCCCAGGCCGTGAACGTCGACGGCGGCTTCAAGGCCAAGGGCAAGGTCGACGCCGAACGCGCCCGCATCCTCGACGAAGCCAAGGCCGTCGCCGACGCCGGCGCCTTCGCCCTGGTCATCGAGGGCGTCGCCGAGGCGCTCGCCCGCGAGATCACCGAGGCGGTCAGCGTCCCCACCGTCGGCATCGGCGCCTCGCCCGGCTGCGACGGCCAGATCCTCGTCACCGACGACATGCTCGGCATGTTCGAGTGGACGCCCAAGTTCGTCCGCCGCTACGGCGATCTGCGCGGCCACATCACCCAGGCCGTCGCCACCTACGCCGAAGACGTCCGCGCCCGCCGCTTCCCCGGCCCCGCGGAGACTTACTTCGCCAAGGTGGGCGTGGGCGCGTACCTGCCGGGGTAAAACCGGTCGCCGTGACGGCGATCACACAAGCGCTACGGAACAGGGCATAATCCCCTCACGATCGTCTCGGGGGAGGGGACCTCATGGCTCTGCGCGCGCTCGCGCTTATCATCGGCCTCGCCGCCGCGGCTGCCGCAACCTCCATCCACGCGGCAGTGCCGCCGGCCGACGTGCGCGACAAGGTCCAGGTCGAGCGCTACATCCGCGAGTGCGAGAACGAGTGGGTGCAGTTCTCGGTCACCCGCGACCCGGAGCCGATCGCCGCCTTCATGGCCGCCGATTTCCAGGGCGTCTCGGCGGGGGCCCAGGTCATGGGCCGCAGCGCCGCGCTGAAGGTCGAGACCGGGCCGAACGAGGTCGCTTCCGACACCATCGACCGCATGGACGTCCAGTTCCCGTCGCCGGAGCTCGCCATCGCCCGCGGCCAGGACACCACCGTCATGAAGAACGGCGACCGCTTCCGCCGCGTCTGGACCGACATCTGGCTGCTCCGCAACGGCCGCTGGCGCCTCATCGCCTCCCACGACAGCCCGCTGTAGCCCAACAAAGAGAACGTCATGGCCGGCCTTGTGCAGGACAAGCCCGGCCATGACGAACGGAGGGGCATGGCGGTGGCCCGCTACTCCCGGATCGTCATCCGATTCACCGTCCCGGCCGCCACCGCCGCCTCGGTGAAGCGCAGGTCGTCCCAGCCCTTCTGCGAATAGAGCTTCGTCTGGTCCGCGTGGTGCGGAGAGGTCGGGTCGGTGCTCTCCGAATAGGTCAGGATCCCCTGGCTCACCGGGCCCTTGTCGTTGAACTCGACGGTCAGGATCCAGCTCGCGCCGTGAGCGATGCGGTCCCAGCCCACGCCGGGTTTTGGCGTATCGACGGTGATCACGTTGAACACGCCTTCGCCGCCGGCCCCACCGTGGATGGGGATGTCACCGTGCCGCTGCACGTCACCCAGCCGCGCGTCGGGCGCGAGCTTCAGCCGCTCCAGCTCGTCCACCGCCTTCTCCAGCGCCGCCAGCACCGCCGGGTTGGCCGTATCGAGCGTGTGCGGCGTGCGCACGGGGTCCTTCGGATCGAACGGGACCTTCCACTTCAGCCCGCCGGCCTGCGCGAACAGGTGGAAGACGTGTGCGCCGCGACTATCCAGGTTGACCTTCAGGTCCCATTTCGCCAGCGCCTCGCAGGCCGGCTGCAGGCGCGCCTTCCCGGACGCCCGGCAGGCGCGCACCAGGTCGTCGCGCGCCATCTCCCCGCCCAGGTTGCGGTCGCCGTACATCACCTGCTGCAGGGTCTTCAGGTCGAACTTCTTGCCCTCCAGTCCGTCGGTCCCGGCCACCCGCTGCTCCACCTGCATCAGCCCGAGACGTGTACGCAGACTCCGCGTCGTCGCCTCATCGCCCCAGACGCGGCTGTAGCCGGTCAGCGGCTGGTTCGGGTTGGTCAGCCAGTAGCTGTCGTTGCTCTGGGTCACGTAGTCGGTGCGGAAGATGT
>CAZBXO010000004.1:0-60770 GCA_964495645.1 uncultured Phenylobacterium sp.
CTTCGAGGTAGGAGAAATCGACCGCTGCGCCCATGCAGCGATCACGCCATGAGTCTAGCGGCCCTTGAACACCGGCTCGCGCTTCTCGAGGAAGCTGGCGACGCCTTCGCGGTGGTCCTCGGTGGCCATCAGCTTGCGGATGATCTCGATCGCCCAGCCGCCCAGTTCGCGCGGGTCGCCGTAGGCGCCCTTGCGCAGGCCTTCCTTGAGGTAGCGCACGGCCAACGGAGGGTTGGCGGCGATCCGCCCCGCCAGCGCGCGGGCGCGGTCCATCAGTTCGCTGTGCGGCGCCACCTCGCGCACCAGACCGATGCGGAGCGCCTCCTCGGCGTCGATGACGTCGCCGGTGAAGAGGAGCTCGGCGGCCTTGGCAGGGCCCACGATCGCCGGCAACCGGTAGAACCCGCCGACGTCGCAGACCAGGCCGCGCTTGACGAACAGCTCGGCGAACTTGGCCTTCTCGGAGGCGATCCGGATGTCGGCGTAGAGCGCGAGCTCCATGCCCCAGCCAACGGCCGCGCCGTTGACCGCGGCGATCACCGGTTTGTCGCACTCCAGCGCCGCCATGGCCGCGGGCGTCGGCTGGTGGCGAACGGTGGGCGCGCGAGGCGGCGGCGGGGTGGCCGGCTTCGGCGCGGCCAGTATCTCGCGCACGTCGTCGCCCGAGCAGAAGGACGGGTCGGCGCCGGTGACGACCACGCAGCGGGCGTCCGGATCGACCACGGCGCGGCGGAAGGCCGCTTCCAGCTGCGAATAGGCCTCCCAGTTCAGCGCGTTGCGCTGCTCCGGGCGGTTCAGGGTGATGGTCGCGACATGGTCGGCGACCTCATAGAGCACGCACTCGGCCATCAGCCCTCTCCGTGCAGCAGCGCCAGCGCCTGCTCGGCCAGGCGCGGGGTCCCGTTGACGGCCTCGCGGGTCACCGTCGAGGCGTTGCCCGCCAGGACCCGGCGGTAGACGCCCTGGCTGATGGAGGCCAGGCGGAAGACCGAGAAGGCCAGCAGGAACGGCCAGTCCTCGACCCCGTCGCGGCCGACGCGCGCCAGGTACCGGTCGCGATACTCGCGCTCGGTCGGAATGCCGGTCGCCGCGAAATCCACGCCCACCAGGCTGCCCCAGCCTTGGCTCTCCGAGTGCCAGAGGAAGCAGTTGTACGCGATGTCCGCCAGCGGGTGACCGAGCGTCGAGAGCTCCCAGTCGAGGACCGCGATCAGCCGCGGCTCCGTCGGGTGGAACATCGTGTTCTCGAGCCGGTAGTCGCCGTGGGCGATGGTGACGCTGTCGTCCGTCGGGATGCGCCTGGGCAGCTCTTCGATCAGCTGCTCCATGGCGGGGATGTGCTCGCTCTCTGCGCCGCGGTACTGCTTGGTCCAGCGACCGATCTGGCGCTCGAAGTAGCCGCCGGGCCGGCCGTAGTCGCCGAGGCCCACGGCCTCGAAGTCCACCTTGTGCAGCTTGGCCAGGGTGGCGTTGAGCTCGTCATAGATCGCCGCGCGCTCGGCAGGCGCGAGCCCCGGCAGGGTCGCGTCGCGGAAGATGCGGCCCTCCAGGTAGTCCATGACGTAGAAGGGCGTCCCGATGACGCCCTCGTCCTCGCAGAGCGCGCGCATCCGAGGGACCGGCACGTCGGTGTCGGCCAGGGCCTTCATCACCCGGTACTCGCGGTCCACCTGGTGGGCGCTCGCGAGCAGCTGGCCCGGCGGCTTCTTGCGCAGCACGTAGCGGCGCGGTCCCTCGGACGTCTCCGTGGTGATCAGGAAGGTCGGGTTCGACGCGCCGCCCTGGAACTGGCGAACCGCAAAGCCCGTCCCGACGTCGTCGAGCCGGCCGCGCAGCCAGGTCTCCAGTCTCGCCTCATCGAAGCGGTGCGCCGGCGCGACGTCCGCGACCGCGGGCCCAACTGCGCTCATGCTCTCTCCTGCCTTCGAAGCCACGCTAGAGGCCTGACGCGTACGGAAGCCAAGCTCAACCCAGCACGCCGTGATCGCGCAGGTGGGTCGCCGCACTCCCCAGCATCTGCAGGAACATCCGGTCGCCGCGCTCCGTGGGCGTGACGATCATCGCCGCGAAGAAGGCGGTGCCGAACAGCAGGTAGGCCCCCTGCCCGTAGTCCCGCTTCAGGTCGGTCATGGGATAGCCCGTGACCCCGCCCGCGGCCAGGCCGCTCAGGTAGAGCTCCAGGAACTCATCCTCGTGGGCTCGGCGCACGTCGGGCGGCAAGGCGCCGGCAAGGAAGTAGGCCAGATCGGTCGCGCCGACACCATAGGCGTAGGATTGCCAATCCAGCACCGTGATCGGGTAGCCGCCGGCGTCTGTGGCGAACATCATGTTGTCCGGCCGGAAATCGTTGTGCGTCAGACAGCGCGTTAGCTCGGGGCGCCGCGGCATGAAGCCGGTCCACTCCGCGACGAGCGCGTCGCCGGCGGCGATCCAGTCCGCCTCCATCCGCGGACCGTAGCGGGCCTTGAAGGCGTCCCAGAGTGGCTGGACCATCGAATCCGAGCCGGCGGTGGCGCCGGCTGCTTTCGAGCCGGAGACCCAGGGCATCTCGTCCAGCTTCGGGTCCATCCAGTGCGAGGAATGCAGCTTGGCGGCCTCGGCCACGGCGAGTCTAGCCTGGGCAAGCGTCACACCTTCGAGCTGGTCGCCCTGCCGGGCCGGCGCCAGGTCTTCCATCATCAGCACGAAATCGCTGGTGGCCTCGTCGACGTCCGTGAACCAGCAGCGCGGGGTGTGGATCCGCGCGGTCGCCGCCAGCTCCTGGTAGAAACGGACCTCGCGGATGTAGTTGCCCAGGCTGACGCCGGTGGCGCGGCTCTGCTCGCCCGCCGACGGGAACTTGCCGACCAGAGAGTCCGGCGCGCCCGCACACCGTCGCCGGTAGGTCAGATGGAAACGGACGCTGTCGCCGATCTGGCCCGAGCCCACCGGTTCCGCCCTGAAGGTCTCGACCTCGGCGTCCACGCCGCCTTCGCGCAGCACCGCCGTCAGCCAGGCGGCGTCGACCGCGCCGGGCATGCGGATGTCGGGGCGGGCGGTCACGTCAGTGGGTGCACATAGACTTCGTTGAGGCCGATAAGCTCGCCGGAGAAGACGACGAGGTCAAAGCCCCGCATCCGCCCGCCGCCTTCGATGTCGCAGTACCAGCGGCCGCAGAAGCCGCCCGCGGTGTGCCAGACCTCGTCCGGCGTGTAGGTCATGGCCGGCGTCGCGGCGAAGAGGCCCGCCAGGTAGGTGCGAAGCGCCGCCCGGCCCGCCAGCCCGCCGGTGGTCTGCGGGTCCTTGTAGACGCAGTCCTCGGCGTAGAAGCCGACCAGCCGCTCCACATCCTTGTCGCTCCAGGCCTGCAGCCAGCGGGCGTTGAACTCGGCGACGTCCACGGTCAGCCCTCCAGCACCCGGGCCCGATGCTCCGGCGTGAAGACCTCCGGGGGCAGGGTTTCCGGGCCCGCCATCACCGCAAAGCCATGCGCCCGGATCGAAGGGTCGCTCTGCGCACGCTCGAAGATCCGGTGGCGCCGGGCGCGAGCCTCCGGCCCGAACTCCATGTCCATCGCGGCCTGCAGGCTGGCCGCGAACCGCAGGCGCCGCATCCGCTCGGCCCGCTCTTCGGCGTAGGGCGCGAACGAGCCGCTGGACCAATCGTCGGTCGCCTTCAGGATCTCGCTGACGATGCGCACGTCGCGGTAGGTGATCGACAGGCCGAGACCCACGATGGGGTCGTTCCAGCCCGCGGCGTCGCCGACCAGCACCACACCCGGGGCGAACGGCTCGTCGGTCCAGCTGTCGTTGTTGAAGTAGCTGTAGAGCGGCCCGGCCGGAGCGCCGCCCACCAGGCTGGCGTTCCTGGGGCTGCAGTTCAGCGCGAAGGCATCGAGGAAGCGGCGCGCCCCGTCGGCGCCCTTGAACCGCTTGGACTGGTCCAGCGCATAGCCGCCGTAGACGCGCACCTTGCCGCCGCCCTGCGGGAAGGCCAGGAAGGCGAAATCATCCTCGGTGCCGATCGCCTGCACTTGCGGGTCCCAGCCCTCGGCGCCGTCGACAAGCAGGCCGGCGAACCAGTGGTGCGGCGCGTCCTGGTGAAGGGTCACGCCCGCCGCCTCGCGCACCTGCGACGTGCGTCCGTCGGCGCCGACCAGCAGGCGGCTGCGGGCCTCGTGAATCTGGTCGCCGTGCTCGTAGACGACGTAGGGCTTGTCGCCACCCGCGACGACCGCCACGCTCACACCGCGCAGCGCCGTAGCCCCGGCCGCCTTGGCCGCATCGAACAGGGTCTGACAGTGGTGCGGATGGCCCAGGCAGAGCGGCCCGGGCACGCCCTCCTTGAAGAAGCCCAGCGGCAGGGCGGCAGCCTCCGCCTTCGCAGGATCGAGGGTCTCGTCGTAGGTGACGTGGCGGGCGATGTGGTGGCCCCCGGCGGCCATCAGCCGTTCGTAGAGTCCCAGACGATGGACCTCCGCGACGCCCCATGGCGCGATCCATTCACCGCGGACCTTGTCCTCGTAGACCTCGGACTGCTCCAGCAACAGGACGGAGCGGCCCGCCTCGGCCATGACCGTGGCGAGCGCCGACCCGCCGATGCCGCCGCCGACGATGATCAGGTCATATGTCTGCAACGCGCACCTCCGACCGAAACTAAGGACCGCGCCCTTTCAGGTGGGTCCAATCAATTGGCTGCGCCGATCCATAGCGCGAGCTTATATATGCCAAATGGCAGGGCTCCCCGAGGTCGAGCTGCGGTTGCTGCGGTCTTTCGTCGTGCTGGCGGAAGAGTTGAACTTCGGCCGCGCCGCCGATCGCCTGAACATGACCCAGCCGGCGCTCTCGGCGCAGATGCGCCAGCTCGAGGGCCGCCTCGACCTCGTGCTCTTCGAACGCAGCACGCGCCGTGTCGGCCTGACCGCCAAGGGCGCTTCGCTGCTGGAGCCTGCGCGCGCGGTGCTGTCCGAGAGCCGTAGGTTCGCGAGCCTGGCGGCGCAGCTGCGCGCGCGGCCGGCCCGTCGGCTGGTGTTCGGGGCGGCGCTCTACACGCTGGGAATCCCGGAGCGGCAGGTCCTGCTCGAGGCCTTCTTCGAACGGCACCCGGACATCCCCTTCACCGTCTCGCCGCTCTGGCAGCGCGACATGGCCCGCGCCCTCATGGAGGATGAGGCCGACCTCGCCTTGATGCTGGGGGTGCCCGTGCCGCTGCCCACCTGGGAGGAGGAGGCGGGAGCCGAAGTCATGTTCCCGGACCTGTTGCCCCGGCTCTCGTTGCGCCGGGAACGGGTGGCGTTGCTCATCCCGCGGGAGTCCAACCTCTCGGGCTTCGACGAGATCCCCGCCGAGGCTCTCGAAGGCGCGACGGTAGCCAACCTGGGCGGGGCGCATGGCCGGCCGATCCTGGGGCCCGTTCGCGAGGCCCTGGCCCGCGCCGGCGCGCGGCCCATGGTGCCGCCGGAACCGCACGGCGTCGGCGTGGAGCGCTACGGGCGTCAGTTCCGCATCCCGGCCATCTCCCTCGGCTGGTTCGGGACGGGCGGCGAGGACGATCCGGACATGGTCCGCCGCCCCCTCGAGGGGCTGACCCTGGAGACGGAGTTGGCGCTGGTCGGCGCGCCCGCCTGGACCAATCCCGCGGCCGAACTCTTCTGGCGCGAGGCCCGCGCCAGGTTCCCGGACGCGCCGGTCTTCGGCGGAACGGTTTAGGCGGCCGCTGTGAGCTTCGGTGCGCCTTCGAGGCGGGTGATCGCCGCGGTCAGCGCCTGAAGCGCGCCGTCAATCTTCGCCCGCTCCGCCTCCAGCGCCGCAACGCGCGACTTGAAGATGTCGAGCGCCAGGGCGTTCTGGGCCTCCACGCCGCGACCGTCGTAGGTTTCCAGCAGGTGCCGGATCTCGGCGATCGAGAGCCCCACCTTGCGGCCCTGGACCACCAGCTTCAGGCGGGCGCGGTCCTTGTGAGAGTAGACCCGCTGCATGCGTTCGCGGCGCGGCTCCAGCAGCCCCTGCTCCTCGTAGAAGCGCAGGGCGCGGGTCGTGCAGCCGAACTCTCGGCACAGCTGGGTGATGGAATAGGTGCGGAAGCGATCCGTCCGCAGGAGCGTCTTCATGGGTCCTCCGGAGCTCTTGCAGGCTCTGGGGGCGAAGAGTTGACGCGTACGGAAGCCACCGTCCAATAGACATTTCCGGCCGATTTATAACCAGTTCTGATGTATCGGCTCCGTTACGTCATCGGCTGCCCTGTCCATCGTCGACCTTGATACAGGTCCCGGTCACCGCGTCCGACGCCGGCGAGAGCAGGTAGAGCAGGGTCGAATCCAGCTGCGCCGGATCGCCGATGCGCTGGCGCGGCAGGCGGCTCGAGATGTCGCCGATCCGCTCCAGCATCCCGTCGAGCATCTCGGAGCGGAAGGCGCCCGGCGCGATCGCGTTCACATTGATGCCGAACCGCGCCCACTCAACCGCCAGAGCCTCGGTCATGCGCACGACCGCCGCCTTGGTGGTCGAATAGAGCGCCGCCCCGTTGCCGCCGTAGTCGAAGGCGGCCATCGAGGCGACGTTGACGATCCGACCGGGCCGCTTGGCCTCCATCAGCCGGCGCGCCACCTCGCAAGACAGCACCCAGGGCGCGCGCAGGTTCACGTCCAGCACCCGGTCGATCAGCTCCAGCGACATCTTGGTGGCCCGCTGGGCGTCGGGGATGCCGGCGTTGTTGACCAGCAGGGTCACCGGCCCGAGCGCCGCCTCCGCCTGGTCGACCGCCTCGGCGAAGGTCTCGGCCTGGGTCATGTCCAGCACGATCGGCGCGGCCGAGCCTCCAGCCCCCTTGATTTCCGCCGCGAGGGCCTCCAGGCGGTCCTTCCGACGCGCGGCCACAGCCACCTTTGCGCCCGACGCCGCCAGTACGCGGGCGAACCGCAGGCCGAGCCCCGACGAGGCGCCGGTCACCAGCGCCGTCTGGCCGGTCAGGTCGAACGAGGAATTGGGCAGGGGGTAGTCCATCGGCGTCTCCGGGCTGCGGGCACAGCAGAACAGGCTTCCGTCACGGACGGCGAGCCCCCTTGAAACAGACCCAGCGCTTCGGATGCACGTCGTTGATGTTGTCGACCCAGCCCGCGAGGCGCGGACTGACCAGGTTCTGGCTGGGGTTCACCCAGATCGGCGCAATCGGCGCGCCCTGCAGCATCCGTCGCTCCGCCGCCTGTAGAAGGCCCGCGCGCCGGCCGGGATCGACCTCGCGCTCGGCCGCCCGCACGAGGGCGTCGTACGCGCGGTCCGCATAGCCGCCGTAGTTCGCGCCCGGCTCGTCACTTCGCATCAGGTTCAGGAAGTTTGTCGCGTCCGGGTAGTCGGCGATCCAGTCGGTGAAGCCCGCCTGGAAGTTGCCGGCCTGCATCTCGCCAAAGAAGACGGCGATGTCGTTGTTCTGCAGCGTGGCTTCGACGCCGATATCCGCCCAATCGGCCTGCAGCACCTGGGCTACCCGTTCGAACAGGAAATAGTACTTCATCTCGAACCGCAGCGGGCGGCCCGGGCCGTAGCCGGCCTCGGCGAGCAGGCGACGCGCGCGGGCCTGCCGCTCGGCGAACGGCAAACCCGCCCAATCGGGCGCCGCGGGCAGGGCGCCCATCCCGGGCGGCACGAAGGCGTCGGACGGCCGCTGGCCGGCGCGCAGCAGTTTGCCGGCGATGAAGTCCCGGTCGATCGCCATCGTCAGCGCCTGGCGTACGCGAACGTCGCGGAACGCAGGGTCCTTCTGGTTGAAGACGACATAGGCCAGATCGGTCCACGGATGGGTTCGGACGTAGGCTCCCAGTCCGCCCGCCCCGCGGAGGTAGCCGATGCGGCTGGCCGAGAAGCTGGCGTTGAGGTCGATCTCTCCGCGCTTCAGCTGCCGCTCCGCCGAGATGGCGTCGTTGATGGGCAGGTAGTCGACCCGGTCCAGGCAGACATTTGCCGCATCGTAGAAGCGCGGGTTCTTCGCCAGCCGGACCCGATCGCCGAGCCGCCACTCCACCAGCGTGAAGGGACCGTTGGAGACGTAGCGGCCGGGCGCGGTCCAGGCGTCGCCATGGCGCCGCACCACATGCTCCGGGACGGGCAGCAGGCCGTAGTGGGCGAGCAGGTCCGGCAGGTAGGGAGTCGGATGCTCGAGGCGGATGACCACCGTCCGGTCGTCGGGGGCCTCGATCCCGAGCGCTTCTGGCGGCGCCTCGCCGCGGCTCACCCGCCGCGCGTTCAGCACCGGAAAGGTGAGGTTGGCGTAGGACGCCCCGGTCGCAGGATCGGCCATCCGGCGAAGCGAGAAGACGAAGTCACGGCCGGTCACCGGCGCCCCGTCCGACCATCGGGCCTTGCGAAGCCGGAAGGTCCAGGTGAGCGCGTCGGCGGAGACGCTCCAGTTCTCGGCGATTCCGGGGACCGGCCTCCCGGCGGCGTCGAAGGTGGTGAGGCCCACCAGCAGGTCGTTGATGACCGTCTGGTCCTGCTTCACGAACGAACGTGCGGGATCGAGCGAGCCCGGGTCGGCGACGTTGCCCGCCCGCAGGCATTTCAGCCCCGCCGGACAGGCCGCCTCCTCCGTCGGCGCCCCGCACGCCGCCAGCATCAGGGCGAGAATGAGGGCTCCCCGACGCAGCGCCGTCCCCTTCGAGCTGAAGTCTCGGCGGCATCCTGCTTCGCGCCGGCGCCCGGCGCTAGAGGCTGTCGGGGACTCGACAGGCGCGGCCTCGCGCGTGAACCGCGTCCTAAAGGCTTGAAATCGTTCGTAGCGTCAGCATTCGGATTCTCCTCCCCGCAAGGGGGAGAAGGCTTTGTCGCCCGGTCCCAACGCTTGCGAGTTCTGACAACCTCTGGAGAGGTCCTGCGAAGCCCAGCGGTTGGTCGGTGACTAGGTGTTCTGCGACCAGAGGCGCTTGCGAGCGAATGCGTGGCCAGACCCGGACTTGAGGTACTCCTCAAAGTGCTCGGCCTGTCGACGCGCTCTGAAAGCGATGTAGGTCACCAACTCCCAAGGCGCGAACTTCGAGGTGTGCGCAGACTTGCCGGCATTGTGCTCTGCGATGCGCGACCGAAGGTCCGAGGTCACGCCGATGTAGCGGCGCGAGCGGTCAAGTTGGCGCTCGATCAAGTAGACGTAGCGCAGGCGCAGCAGCCCTTCTTCGCTGAAGCTTCGAAGGGCATCCTGCTTCGCCGTAATCCACTGAGTCCAGTCCTGCGAAGCCCCGCAGGGCGAAGCAGGATGGTGGGTGCTGGGGGATTCGAACCCTCGACCCGCTGAATAAGAGTCAGCTGACGAGGTGGCGCAGGAGGATCCCTGAGGTGCACTTGCCCAACGCCAGAATATTGAAAGCTGTGCCGCCAGGGTCGTGGCCTGCGAACCCACGAGCAGTCGCCCCGCGGCCTCCCGTGCAGTCATCGGCTCATGCAAGCAGCTGCAACGAAACAGGCATGCCACGAGAGGCAAGCTGGCTGTTCATCCAGCCTGCGACGGCACGGGAGCAGTCGGCATCGCCCTTGACGTCGGCCCACGGAACGCCACCGGCCGCACCATGACTTCCGACGAAGCTTTTCTCGACCAGGCGGCCGGACCCGGCCAGCCAGCGGCCGGTGTTGTAGAAGTAGAAGCGCGACTTGACCGGGTTGCGGGCCCAGAAAGCGATATCCCGCGCCGTGCGGGCGTGGGCCACGAACTCCACATTGTCGGGGATGGTTTGGGCCAAGCCGGCTTCGCTCGTCTGCATGTCGACGGCGTCGAACAGGAACAGCGCCGCCACGCGCTGATCTTTGGCCTTCAACCGGATGGCCGCATTGATGGCTGCACAGCCGCCTCGGCTGTAGCCCGCCAGGCGAATGGGGCGGCCTGTCGCGGCCAGCCCAAGGGCCGCGGTCACAGCACGGTCGGCGATGCTCGAGACTTCTGACCCAGTGAGACTCGGACCACGGAAGTAGTGGCTGCCGGCTGCCTGGGCCGCGATCTGGCTACAGAACGAACTGCCCATCTCGGCACGGTAGGAAGTGTCGTCAGCCGGACCGGTGCCATCCACGACGACGATCACGTGCACCCCCCCCGGCCTGAGCGCAGTATCAGAGGCTGCCGAGGATTCCGCAATGCCGTCTTAACGGAACTTAACCCGACTCTTCCGGAGGTTGTTTACCGCCGTTGGGCTAAGCGCCGCCGTAGACTTGGATCGGAGACACGAAATGCAGGCCAGGTTCTTCGCCTACTTCGCCGCCACCACCATCCTCACCCTGGCGAGCGCCGCGTACGCGGCCGACGTCGGCGGCGCAACCGAAGCGACCGCTACCGTCGTCGCCAACCGCGATGCGATCGGGCTGGCGGGCAGCTACGCCCTCGAAGACGACGGCCACATCACAGTCTCGGGCGAGCGCTTCGACATGTACCGCCTGACTGCCGCCAGCAATGAACTGCCGCTGGGCGCCTTCGTGGAGGTGACGAACCTCACGACGGGGGCGCGGGCCGTGCTCAAGATCAACGACCGCCGGGCGCCTTCGGGCCAGATCGTCACCTTGTCCTACGCCGCGGCCAACCGCCTTGGCCTGCCCGATACCGGCGCGGGCCAGGTGCAGGTGCGCTTCCTGGGCATGACTGCGCCGGACGCAACGCAAACCCGCTACGCGGCGCGGTAGCTGTACGGGGCCACGCAAGGGCCAACGACGATAGTTTCTTAACCGTACCGGGCTGACCCTGCTCGCCGATCTGCGAGTGGGAGACCGCCATGTCGCTTCGCCTAGCCTGCGCCGCCGCCCTGAGCCTGACCGCTACGCCGGCGATCTCTGCCGAAGCTTCCCACGCCAGCGCGATCGACATCCTGATCGCCGGCGAGGCCACTGGGCGGGCCGGGCTCTATTCCGGCACCTCCGACGGCCGCACCACGGCCTCAGGCGAGCGATTCGACATGTACCGGCTGACCGCGGCGAGCGACGATCTGCCGATGGGCGCCTATGTCGAGGTGACGAACCTGGCATCGGGCCAACACGTCGTGCTACGGATCAACGACCGGCGCGCCGGCGCGGACCAGCTTCTCACCTTGTCGCGCGCTGCCGCCAACCGGCTCGGCGTACCGCAGGATGGCTCAGGCGCCGTGCGCGTGCGGTATCTCGGGATGATGGCGCCGGCCAGAGTTGAGTAGCGACAGCTCAATGCACGATCTTGAGCCGGGGTAGACGAACGCCTGCCACCGACCACTGCAGAATCGTGCGGCCGGATCGCACCTTCGAACTGCACGGAACCCAGTCCGAGTCGAGACTGGAAAGCGGGGCTTGCGACTTTTGGCGACGTGATTCCGCAATGATGCGCCAGACGCAGCTGACCCGCCGCCCTGATCGAGCGCCTCCATGGCGAGCGCCTCTAACCGGCGAACACGCCGTCGTGCGGATCAACGATCGCGGTCCGGCCTCCAGCCAGGTGGTCACGCCGTCGTTCGCGGCCACCAACCGCCTCGGCCTGCCCGAGGACGGCGCCATCCAGGTGGGGATCCGCTTCCTGGGCATGACCGCACCGGACAAGATCCAGACCCGCTACGCGGCGCGGTAGGGATTAGGGCGGGCCGAGAGGCGCGACCTCGGCTCGCGCCACCCAACCCGAACTTACGCGACCATTCGGTCCGAGATAGTCGACCTGCACCCAGGGGCCGGTCTCGCCACGGACCGCAAGCGCGTCACCTGCGACCACATAGGCCTTGCCGGCTCGCTCTGCCGCCTGCGGCCGCAATCGCGCCCGCGGAACGCTCACCCGAACGATCTCGCGCCAATTACCGGTCCGCACCAGGTCGAGTTCGAGCGATCCGTCGGTGGAGGGGGGCAGCACCGAGGCACACCCGGGCAGCGTCTCGGCCTTCGGCAGGCGCAGCATCACCCCGTGCGACGTGGCCCTGATCTCTCCCGTCAGTGTCGGTTCGGGCCGTCCGGCGCTTGAAGCTCGGACCACGATCGATCCTTCGCGGTTGCCGGCTCCCCGCAGGTCAAACGCACAGCGCTTGACGACATCCTGTCCCTGCGCCCGCGCAAAGTACCCCGTCACCGCGCCCGACGAAGAGACCCCGAGCAACAGGCCTTCATAGTAGCCGCCCTGCAACGGCTGGGCGCCGGCGCAACTCGCGGCCAGGACCGTAGCGGCGATTCCCCACCACAGGCGGATCACTTCGTGGCCGACAGTTCTTTGTAGGCCTTCTCGATCTTCACGTTGTAACCCTTCTGCTCGGCGCCATTGTATATCTCGGCCATCGTCTTGAAATCCTTGTCTTCCATCGCCTTCACGAGGCGTCGGTCGGCCAGACAGAACTTGAGGAATGCATCGAGGTGTTGTCGCTCGCCGAGCTTCATGGCTTCGACGAAGGCGTCGACATCGGTGAATCCCGCGGCGGCGTGGTTGAACCCCATGATCTGGAACATGCCCCACGAGGCTGACATCACCGCCGCCTCGTGATCCAGGCCATCAGCTTCCTTGAGTGTCTTCCACGCGGTCGCCTGATCCTTGTTGTTCTTCTGCCATTCGGGGCCGGCATTGGTCACGAACGGGTACGACAGGTGCGGGTGGGTCTCGTCGTAGCGCTTCTTCGTGTACCTGCGGAAGAGGTGCCCCTCGAAGGCGATCACCGGAAGACCATCCGTACCGAAGCCGCTTTTGCCGCCGGACTCGACCTTGGCGTAGGCGCGTACGACGGCGGTCTCGACCTTCGGGCTGATGGCGCGAGCGGCAGCCTCGTAGTCCGCGAGAGTCAGCGCCCGGTTGCCCGACGACTTCGCCAGTTCCTTGGTCGTTTGCTGGCTTACCTTCTCGACCATGAACGCCTGAGAGATGCACGCGTCCGCGCGGCTGCGATAGGCGGGCGCGCCGAACGCGGCGCCGAGCCCAAACGGCATGGCGGTGCTGGCGCCAGGGGCTTTTGCGGCCGCGTCGAGGAGGCCGCGTAGCGTTCTTCCACCCGGATCCACGCGTCCATCCGCCTTCGGAAACTTGAGGCGGCCGCTCTGGAACTGCCGGATGCGGGTTACGAGATCCGCCGTCACCACTCCGTCTTCCACGAGGGGCAGGAGCGGAGACGCGCTGATCCGGTTGACGATGTACTGCACGACCTTGACGTCTTCGGTCATGTTCATCGCGCTGGCGCCCCCTACGGACCCGAAGAGAAGGTGGTCAAATCCCGGCCTTTCTCCTTTCGCCATTGCTGAGTCCCCGCCCCTTCCTAGCTGAACCTGTACGTGAACCCGCTGCCTTCGACGCCGACGTCGATCGCATGGACCTCCTCGCCGTGCATCTGGCGGTTCAGGAGCTCGATGGAGAGGTCGGGCAGCATGGTGTTCGTCAGGATCGCGTCGATCATGCGCCCGCCCGAGGCGACTTCCGTGCAGCGCGAAACGATCAGGTCGACGACCGCCTGGTCGTAGGTAAAAGCGATGTCGTGGTTCTCGCGGATCCGTTTGACGATCCGGTCGAGCTGCAGCCGCACGATACCGCCCAGCATGGTCGGCGACAGCGGATAGTAAGGCAGCACGATCAAACGCCCGAGCAGCGCCGGCGGGAACACCTTCAGCAAGTCCGGCCGCAGGGACTCGGCAAGGGCTTCCGGATCGGGTTTGGTCTCCTCGTCCTCGGAGAGTGAGGTGATGACGTCGGTGCCGACGTTCGAGGTGAGCAGGATCAGGGTGTTCTTGAAGTCGATGTGGCGCCCCTCGGAGTCGTCCATGTAGCCCTTATCGAACACCTGGAAGAACATCTCGTGGACGTCCGGGTGGGCCTTCTCGACCTCGTCCAGCAGCACCACCGAATAGGGCCGCCGACGCACCGCCTCGGTGAGCACACCCCCTTGGCCGTAGCCGACATAGCCCGCTGGCGCGCCCTTGAGGGTGGAGACCGTGTGCGCCTCCTGAAACTCGCTCATGTTGATGACGATCAGGCTGTCGTCGCCGGAGTAGAGCATCTCGGCTAGCGCGTGCGCGGTCTCCGTCTTGCCGACGCCCGACGGGCCGCACAGCATGAAGACGCCCACGGGCTTGTTGGGATTGTCCAGCTTGGCGCGGCTGGTCTTAATGCGCTTGGCGATGGCCTCCATCGCCTGATCCTGGCCGATCACCCAGCCCTTCAGTTGATCGGCGATCGTCAGGATCGATGCGATCTCGTCCTTGACCATCCGGCCGATGGGAATGCCGGTCCAGTCCCCGACCACCGCGGCCACGGCGTCGGCGTCCACCTCCGCGAACACCATCGGGCTGTCACCTTGCGCTGTGCGGAAGGCCGCCAGTGCCGCGTCCAGGGCGGCCGCCGCGTCGGTGCCGCCGTCCGGGATCGCCGGAGGCGCCTCCCCCAGGGCGCCTTCCGACGCCGGGGGCTCGGCGCTGCGGAACGCATCGCGGGCGGCGACCAGGACCTCCAGAGCGCCCTTCTCGGCCGCCCACTTGGCGTCCGCCTCCTCCAGGGCCTTGCGGGCCTCGGTGAGGTGCTCGACGAGCTTGCCGGGCCGATCCGCGGATCCGTAGCGACCCTCCGCTTCGCGGGTCGCGATCTCCAGCTCGGTCTCCAGCAGCTCGACGCGGCGGCGGCGGTCCTCGACAGCGGCCGGCGTCGCATGCTGCGAGACCGCCACGCGCGCGGCCGCGGTGTCGAGCAGGCTCACCGCCTTGTCAGGGAGTTGGCGGGCCGGGACGTAGCGCTGCGAGAGCTTCACAGCCGCCTCGACGGCCTCGTCCAGCACGACGACGCCGTGGTGCTTCTCCATCATCGGAGCCACGGAGCGGATCATCGCGATCGCCTTGTCGGTCTCGGGCTCGCCGACATTGACGGTCTGGAAGCGGCGGGTGAGCGCCGGGTCCTTCTCGAAGTACTGCCGGTACTCGGCCCAGGTGGTGGCCGCGATGGTGCGCAGCCGGCCACGCGCCAGCGCCGGCTTGAGCAGGTTGGCCGCGTCACCGGTGCCCGCCTGCCCACCCGCGCCGATCAATGTGTGGGCCTCGTCGATGAATAGGATGATCGGCCTGGGCGAGGATTCCACCTCATCGATCACGTTGCGCAGACGCTGCTCGAACTCGCCCTTTAAGCCCGCCCCGGCCTGCAGCAGGCCGATGTCCAGTGAGCGCAGGGTGACGTCCTTGAGCGACGGCGGCACGTCGCCGTCGGCGATGCGCCGCGCGAAGCCCTCCACGACGGCGGTCTTGCCGACGCCGGCCTCGCCCGTGAGGATCGGGTTGTTCTGACGGCGGCGCAGCAGGATGTCGATCACCTGGCGGATTTCAGCGTCACGGCCGACGATCTTGTCGATGTCGCCGTTGCGAGCCTTCTCGGTCAGGTCGATCGAGAACCGCGCCAAGGCCTCGCCGTGGCCGTTCGGGCCAGCCTCCGCGCCTCCCGTGGCGTCGACCGATCCGGCGGGGGCGGCTTCCGCAACCTCCGTCGAGCCCTCGACCATGGCGGCGAACTGCTCGCCAAGCACGTCGGGCGTGACCTTCCGCCACTCGCCCGACATCATGTACAGCGCGTTGCGCAAGGTGGGCGTCTTCAGCGCACCGTAAAGCAGGTGGCCGGTCCGGACCTTGGCCGAGCCGAACTGCAGCGACGCGTAGAGCCAGCCCTTCTCCGCCGCCTCCTCCACCAGGGGTGAGAAGTCCGTGATCGCCGTCGCGCCGCGAGGCAGCTGATCCAGGCCCTGGACCACGTCCTGGGCCAAGCGCGCGTCATCTACCTTGAAGCGGGTGCGGATCTGGGCGAGGTCGTTGCGCGGGTCCTGGAGCAGGACGTGCACCCAGTGGGCCAGCTCCACATAGGGATTCCCGCGCATCTTGCAGAATGATGTGGCGGTCTCCAGCCCCTTCAACGACGTCGCGTTCAAGCGACCAAACAAGGCCGCACGACTGATCTCAGCCATCACCCATCCCCCTGAACTCAACCCCCACCGCCGGCGATGCGGTCGCGGACTCTACGGTGAGCCGCGCATCCGTTCGCATCAAGCTACGCCCTTGCGGTGCCAGCCAGCTTGTCCAGCCGAGGCGCGCGCCGCAGCCAAGCTCCGCGCCGACCACGCGCCGCTCGTCGATATGCGCCTCGATCTCCCACTCGAGGTGGGAGGGCGCGAAGGCCGATAGCGCCTCGCTGGCAAGGGCGAAGCGCGCCCCGCCCGGCATGAGGCTCTCATACTCCGCCATCGTCTCGGCGATGATCTCGACCCGGAAGGCGTCGTCGGCCAGGCGCACCCGGCTGCCCAGCATCGCCCCGCGGCCCAACTGGTGAAAGGCGCCGCTTGCGCCGATGTGACTGCGATCGGCCGCCGCGACGGCGCGCCACCGCGGCATGAACTCACGCACGACCACCCCGACACCGAGCAGATGCGAAATCGCGTCCTGCAGGGCTGCGGCGCTACGGCGCCCTGCGAAGACGCCGGCGTACAGCAGGCGCCACTCCGCAGCGAAGGCCGAGCCCGGGGCCGCGCCGTCCCGGGCCCCGGTAAGCGCCCCCACATAGGCGCTGAACCGATCGTCTACAGGCCGGTCGGCGTGCGACGCGGGCTGGCTGTCGGCCCAGGCGCGATAGAAGAACTGCAGGAGGCGGTCGGTGAGGACATCGAGGAAACGGCCGAAGGGCTGCGAGGCGCCGTAGCGGCGTTCGTAGGCGGCGTATTCGGTGAGGTGCAATGGAAGCGCGCCCATGGCCCCGGTCAGGCCCAGGAACTGCGAGCGCACTCGCACACGCCCCCGCGAGGTGGCCTCCAGCGCCGAGATTGTGGCCGCGGGGAAGTCCATGGTGGCCGACTGCGCCAGGTCGACCACGTTCTGCGAAGGCGTGCGGGCGCGTCCAATGCGCGGCAGGTTAGGCGCGCGCGCCTCCGCACCCCGCAGGATGGGGAATAAGCCGTACCGCTCGACCGTCGACGCCAACCGGCGCAGGAAGGTCAGATGGTCGGCCGAAGGCCCATCCGGGGCGGCCACGCGGCGAAATCTCCTCGGTCGGAGGTTGAAAACACAGTCTCCACGAACGTGTTCACGCTCGCGAACTCGGCGAGGAAACGGTCCAGTACGGCGGCGAACAAGTAGAGGCGCGCGTTCTCGAACGCGGAGTCGTCGAGCCGCACCCGGATTTGCTGGCCGCGAGCAAGCGCGAACCCGTCGACCCCCGGCACGCGTCGCGTGACGGGCCGGCCCTCGAGGTGCAGGACGCCGTCGACCTGCCGGCGCATCGTCGGCTCGTCCGTTCTCCCATAGAGCGCCAGATGATCGCGCAACAGGGCGGCGCTATCGTTGCCGGGCGCGAGGAAGGACGCGTAGTTGGGTGTCAGGTGGGCCACGACGCGCCAGGCGGCATCGGCGAGCCCGAGCGGCGGCCTCGGACGCGTGGGGCTTCGTACGAAGTTGGCGCCGCGCAGCGGGCCCTCTGGCAGGGTGAGCTCCCCGCCCCGGCCGCCCAGCCGCAGCAGTTCGGGCAGCTCGCGGTTGGTGACCAGGGCGCGGACGGCCACTTCGCGCATGCGATCGACGCGTTCGGGCGCCTCCGGCGACACCAAGCTGATCCACGTCTCGCTGCCGATGTACTCCGAACGTCGGCGCACACGCTGCTCCTTCGTGGAGATGCGGCGCATCCGCAGACGCGGAACGTAGAACACGGCGCGGCGCCAGTCGTAGAGCAGGCTTCCGAACGCATAGAGCGGAGCCAGCTCGTGCGCCGCACCCGTGTCGTCGTAAGCGACCGTCTCCAGAAGCCGGAAGACCTCATAGTCGAGCGGCCGGGTTCGGTCAGCCATCACCAGATGCTCGTGGTGGTACGGCTTGATCTGCGTCCGGTCGAGCTGAAGCTCGAAGAGGTTGATCACGGGTGCGCAGAACGGCCGCAGTGTTTCCGGGGAAACCGCGCCCTGCAGGGCGGTGGCGCTGCGGGAGAACAGAATACAGATTTCGCAGCGCTCGCCCGAATCGTGGAACGCGACGTCCAGATCCGGCAGATCGACGAACAAGAACCGCTCCGGGCAGGCGAAGTACTCCGTCAGCAGGCGGTAGCCGCGAAAGCTGCGCCCGTCGTCCGGCAGCAGCGCGCTCTCGTCGTCGAAGCCATAGGGGCGCGGCTTGCCTAGGCTGCGCAGCCCCTTGGGCCCGCGCGCGACCACCGCGACAGCCTCGCCGAGCAGCTGCCGGTACAGTTCGCCAGGCACATCTTCGCCGCCGGCGAGGAAGAGCGGCAGGTTGGCGATCGGGATCTCCGACAGCTTGGCCGGCCCGGTCGCTTCGATCACAAGGCGCAGGCCGGCATCCGCCCGGATGTTGGCGAACGCGGCGAAGGGCGCGACCGCGGCCCGGGTCGACAGATACTCCGCCTCGGCGATCTTCAGCGGCCATAGATGAACGGAGGTCCCGGTCCGGAAACGGCACGGCGTCTCGTGATGCGGCGGCGTGGCCGAAACCTCGGCGTGACGTGGAACTTTGGCGCCCTGCGCTAGGCCCGGATCAGTATCCTCCGGTTCGAACTCCACCACGCCCATCGAGGGTGTGGGCGCCACGTAGTTCGGCTGGATCGCGCGCAGGAGATGCTGGGTGAAGTCTGGAAACTCGTCGTCCAGTTTCAGCTTGACCCGGGCGCACATGAAGGCGACGCCCTCGAGCAGGCGTTCGACGTAAGGGTCCGGCTCGTCGGGAAAATTCGGCCCGAGCCGGCCCGCTACGACGCCGTGCTCCTCCCCGAACTCCCGGGCGGATTCGCGCAGGTAGAGCAGCTCTTCGTTGTAGGCGCGCAGCAGCCGCGGATCCATGGGCTCAGTCCCTGAGCGTCACGGCGCCGGTATCCGTCTCGATGTCGGATACGAGCTGCATGGGGATGGCCGTCGCCGCAGCGGTGATGTTGCCGCGGATGAGATAGGTAAGCGCATTCTCCCGCTCGCTGACGCTGCGGGCCTGAATGGACAACGTATCGGGGTCCAATCTGGGCTCGAACGCCCGCAGCGAGGCTTCCATATCCTGCGCCCGCTGGCGCATCGCGGTGGGCGACTGCGACTTGCCGGCCAGATCGGGGACCCCGTAGTTCAGCACCGAGGTGCGGATTTCAGGGTAGGGCTCAAGGTCGACGACCGCCTCGAGGTTCGTCGTGTTGAGCAGCCACGCCAACTCGCGGCGCACCGTGAGCTCAAGGCTCTTTTCCTTGAAGCTATCCAGGCGAGGCACCGCGTAGAAGCGAAGCGATCCCAGGTCCATCTCCGATGGGACGTTCAGTTCGCCGGACTGCAAGCCGGAGAGCTCGCTGTCGCCGACGAGCTTGTCGAACAAGGTGGGCGTGACCTGTGCTCGGATCGCCATACGCAACGGCTACTGGAAGAGGATCTTGCGGAAGCTCAGGAGGCCGACGTCCTCGTCAGCGTCGAAGCTCCACAGACGCTGCCCCAGGCCGCCGTTCGTGGTCCAGTCGGTTCGGCGGCCAAGCCGGACCGCCGCGTCGCCGGCTTCGGAACCGGGGTAGCGGGCGGGGATGAACGCGGCCGCGGATTGGCCCGATCTGAAGGCGATCTGCACCGGCAGCCAGACCATATCCCGCAGATCCTGCGGCCCGTCACTGACGAAGGCGCGCACGGACGCGAATGCCACCAGCCCCCACCGCCCGGCGATGATCGCCTCGAATGTGGGGCCGAACCGGGGATCGGCGTCCGCAATCCAGGTGAAGTCCTTGCCATCGCACACGCCCGGCGTGTCGGGCGCTTCGCCGAAGCCCTCGTCGCGCAGGGCGGCGGCGGCGTCAGCATCGCCCCTAGCCTCGACTGCGACCGCCGCGGCGACCTTGTCGACCCAGGGAGCGCCCTCGACCAGGACCGGCACGTCCTGGCCACCGGCGAACGCCGACCCACGGGCCTTCTCCGCCGCAATCGCCTGTCCATAGGTGACTGAGAGCATCTGCGCCTCGGGGGAGAGGGACGCGAGCGCCTTCAGTTGCGCCTGCGCTCGATCCCACTCCCCCAGCACAGCGAGCAGTTGGAACAGATACATTCGCGCCGCCTGGTCCTGCGGCTGGCGCCGCACGGACTCCACCAGCGACGCGCGTAGGGCGTCGAGATCACCGCGAGCGAGGAGATCCCCCGCCCGCGCTATGTCCGACGCCGCCGTCACGCCTAGGCCGACTTGTTCGCGGCGATGTCGTAGGCGTACTCGACGCCCGCCCCAGCCGCGCCCTTGGCGTCCTGCGGCGTGTAGATGATCTTGAACTTGCGGAAGTTCAGCGAGACGGATTCGCTGAGCGTCGGCGAGCCGGGATGGCCGCTGCACTGCACGCCCGAGATCAGGATGTCCTCGAGGTCGATCTTGTAATACTCGAGCTGCGAGCCGCCGGCCTTGCGGACCGTCAGCGTCCCCTTCGGGATGTGGACGCCCTGGATACATGACTTGATGAGGATGGGCGACGACTTATCGACCTTCTTCACGATGCTGATGTCGTTCACCGACGCCTTGCCGGCGCCGCCACCCGTGCCCGAGTGGGTCGTGCCGGACTGGCTCATCCCCCAGGACCAGGACTCGATCTCAATCTCTTCCTTGTGCTTGGAGTCGCTGCTTTCGCCTTTGATGTTCTCAAGCTTCAAGAATGCGTCAACTGTCGCCATGTAACCCTCTCTTTATGATGCTTGACTAGCTACTTCGAACTACTTTCCGCCCCCAGGCAGGCGCGAGACCATACTCAGCGACACGTCCATGCCTTCGAACTGGTAATGCGGGACGAAACGGAAGATCCCGCGGTACTGGCCCGGATTCTCTTCATCGGGGATCACCTCGATGTGGGCGGCCTTCAGCGGGCGGCGGGCCTTGACCTCTTCCGAGGAGACCTCGGGCTGTCCGTCCACGTATTGGTTCACCCAGGACTGCAGGTCCTGCTCGAGTTGCGGCCCTTCCTTGTTGGCCCCGACCCAGTCGCGGACCATGCACTTCAGGTAGTGGGCGAACCGGCAGCTGGCGAAGATGTAGGTCAGGCGCGCCGAAAGATTGGCGTTCTTCGTCGCGTCAGGATCCTCGTACTTCTTGGGCTGGTGAACCGTCTGGGCGCCGATGAACGTCGCCTGATCCGTATTTTTGCGATGGATCAGGGCCATGAAGCCAGCGCTGGAAAGCTCGTTCTCCCGACGATCGCTGATAGCGATCTCCGTCGGGCACTTGAAGTCGATGGAGCCATCGTCGGTGGGGAACGCCGCGGTGGGCAGCCCTTCGACGGTGCCGCCCGACTGGACCCCCCGAATCCGGGTGCACCAGCCGTAGGTCTTGAAGGCCTCGGTGATGCGCACCGCGAGCGCGTAGGACGCATTCACCCACAGGTGCTCGTCGTGAGCGCCGCCGGTCTCCTCCTCGAACGCGAATTCGTCCACCGGCTCGCTGTTGGCGCCGTAAAGCGGCCGCCCGAGAAACCGGGGCATGGCCAGCGCCAAGTAGCGGCTGTCGTTGGTGTCGCGGAACGACCGCCACGCGGCATAGTCCGCGGCCTCGAACTGCTTGGCGAGGTCGCGCGGATTGGCCAGCTCCTGCCAGCTCTCCATGCCCAGGATCGAGGGCGCCGCGGCAGCGATTACCGGCGCATGGGCGGCCGCCCCGATCTTGGTCAGCCCCTTCATCAGCTCCACGTCGGGCGCGGTGTGGTCCATGTAGTAGTCGCAGACCAAGGCCGCGTAGGGCTGACCGCCGAGCTGGCCAAACTCGGATTCGTAGATTTTCTTGAAGAGCGGGCTCTGGTCCCAGGCGGCGTCCCGGTACTGCCGGAACATCTTGCGCAGCTCGTCCTTGCCGACGTTCAGAGCGCGGATCTTTAGGTCCTTGCCGGTCGGCGTGTTGTAGACGAGGTAGGCGAGGCCCCGCCACGCGGACTCGAGTTGCTGGAACTCCTTGTGGTGGAGGATCTTGTTGACCTGTTCGGTCAGCTTGCGATCGAGCTCCGCACGGATCGCGTCCACCGTCGAGAAGACGTCGCCGCCGATCACCTGCGCGTCGGCGAGCGCCTGCTGCGCAAGCGTCGCGACGGCGTTCTCGATTCGCTCCTTCTTGAAGTCGGTGTTGGGCTTGAACTCGCGCTGCAGAAGCGCTGCGAAATCGTCTGTCGAATACTCGACGGTCGCAGCGCCACCCTGGCGTTCGTTTTCTTGGGACATGTGTCTAATTCCTCGTACGCGTCGAGCCGCTACTCGGCTTCATTCTTGGCGGCAGCTTCGGCCTCGCCGGCCTTCGAGGCCGCCATCGCCTTCAGAAGGTCCGGGTCTTTCAGGAGCTTGTCGAGCAGGTCCTGTGCGCCGTCCTTGCCGTCCATGTAGAGCATCAGATCGTTGAGCTGCTGACGCGCGTCCAGCAGCTTTGCCAGCGCCGGGACGTTCTTGGCGATCGCGCCGGGCGAGAAGTCGTCCATCGAGTTGAAGGTGATATCGACGGCAAGCTTACCTTCACCGGTCAGCGTATTGTCGACATTGAAGGCCACGCGAGGCGCAATCCCCTTCATGCGCTGTTCGAAGTTGTCCATGTCGAACTCTTCGAAGTCGCGCTGATCGACCGACTTTCGTTCTACGGTCGACTTACCAGACAGATCGCTCAGCACGCCCATGACGAAGGGCAACTCGACCTTCTGCCGTGAGCCGAAGGTTTCGACCTCGTATTCAATGTGCACCCGCGGGGCGCGGTTTTCCTTGATGAACTTCTGACCACTCTTCGATGACATGGCATTTCTCTCTCTAACCCGCGGGGCGGTTTCACTCGCGTGATAGACCCCCTGCGGAGACGTTACGCTCTAGGTCAACTTTCTCAATCAGTATTCATCGCTCGTCGACTCTTCGGTGGCTTCACGCTTCAGAAGCACACGGCCAGCCTCGTCCAGGCTCCCCGGCGCTATGTCGTTCAGCAGAGTCATGAAGTCTGTCGTGACCCAGGTCCTCGCGCGCGCCAGCACAAGGGGCACGGGGCTGGAGGGCTCGCGGCGCCGGTAGTAGTCGCAGATGGCGTCGATCGCGCGGACCACGTCCTCGCGGCTCTCGACCCGGCCGGGCGCGCCGCCCCTCCCTGCGGCTGCGGGAGCGCCGGCTTCGGATGCCTCGTCGGCCGCCTCCGACGACGCCGCGCCATCGGCCTCCGTCATGAAGGCACGCACAGCGCGGTGCAGCTTGGCCAGCCCCTGGTAGGCAGGCTGGAAGTTCGGCGCCGCGTCGATCCCCGCCTTCTCGACGAACAGGGCGTCGGCGCGTTTCAGCCCCGCCTCGATGGCCGTCAGCTTGGCGCCGGCATCCGCGAGCGCCGCTTCGCCGAGTTCGTTGAGGGCGGCCTGGAAGAAGCCGAACCCGTCCTCGGCGTCTCCCCCCTGGCGGAAGCGCTCGAGGTCATGTCCGGAGAATTGGCCCAGCCTGGGATGGCTGATGAGCGCCGCACGCTCCAGTGGGATGAGGAACTGCCCCGGCGAGTTCAGGGATTCGCAGGGCGTCGTTCGCCCCTGGACACCGAGTTCCTCTAGCTTGGGATGCATGCTCTCCCAGTAGCGGTCGACAAGACCCTCCAGGGCTTGGACGCCCCCCACGACCGCCGACAGATCCCCGGCCCGCGCGCCGGCCCGCGCCAGGTAGACCGCAAGCCAGATGTCCTTGGTGCGCTCGAACTGGTCGACCACGTCGTTGACTACTCGTGGCCAGTTGACCTCCGCCGTCTCGGTCACCTCACCGCTCGGGTCGATCGAGATCGACGTCTCAAACGCCTGCTCTAGCTCGATCCGCGCCGCGTCGTAGGCCAGGTCTGGCCCGGCCGGATCCTCGCCTTCAATCGGTGCGAGCAGGGTTTCGAGATCGACGGACACTTGAGATTCCCCGAGCCCGACCTCAGAGCCCGGGCATCATGCGAGCGCCGTCACCGATCAGAGTGAAAGCTGCCCAGTAGTATGGGTGACCATACTTGCCGTCGCTGTCACGCAGACGACGCTGCGCGGCCGCCAGCGCCTCGATTTGATTGCCCGACCGCGCCTTGAACATCCCGGTCATCAGAACCTCGGTGGCGACCGTGTCGACCGGCCAGTTCGATACCAACAGGTTCCGCGCCCCAGCCTGGGTGAACGCCGTGGTGAGGCCACCGACCGACGCGCCGTCACTTCCCGAGTCACCGGCGTTGGCAGCGGTGTCGCACGCCGACAGCACGACCAGTTCGGCGTCCAGGCTCAGGTTCGGGATCTCCTTCACATCCAGCAGAGCGTCACTCTCACCGGCGCCGACGGAGGTGACCAGCGAGGGCGACATGCAGGCGTTCTCCGGCGGCAGGATGCCGTGTGTGGCGAAATAGAGCACGCGGTACTGATCGAGCCCGCCATCCTTGCCTCCCTCGGACCGGACACGGTCGTCGGTGAAGTCCGGGCCAACCAGGAAGCTGCCTTCGGCTCCCAGGCTCGCGGCGATGGCCTGGACTTCGCTGCGGGTCTGCGGCAGCGGCGGCTGGAGCAACAGGGCCTCGCGAACCTGCGCACAGTAGTCGGAGCCGCCAGCCGTCCGGGCAAGCCTGGCGCTCGGCGTCGCGACCGATGCAAAGGCCTTGTCCGAGCCGCCGATCACCGGATCGGCAAAGCCCCTGAACGCCTTCGGCGCTTCGCTCTGCTTGGTCTTGCGGATCTGTGAGAACGAGGCGGTCGAGATCGCCACGCTGGTCTCCAGCTTGGCCTCCAGCCAGCTGATCCCCTTATAGGAGAGCTGCCGGCGGGTTCGGCGAGCCTCCTCCACGTTGCGGACGGACGCGGCCACGCTCTCGTCGTCGATCACCAGGGCGCCCAACGGGACCCCGATCAGGACGGGATCTGGTTGGTAGATCAGATGCTTGACGCCGGCCAGGCGCGCGTCCACGGGCCCAAGCATCCGGCGATAGATGTCGCGTGCGGTGGCGACGTCATAAGCGCCGAGTGGCTGGCCTTCCCGTAAGCGATCGATGGAGGCGCGCATCTTGGTCGAGGCCGCGAGGGCTTGGCTCCTCGTCAGATCGACGCGGTAGGGGCGCGCCTCCGTCGGCGTGATCAGCATGCCGTAGCCGCCGTTCTCCAGTAGCAGCACCTTCAGATAGGCCTCGCCCGGCTTCAGGGCCGCCTGGAGTGCCGGGAGTTCGACCCGCGGATCCACCACGGCAGCGTAGCTCGGGTACTTGTCGAGCAGGAGTTGGCGGATGCGCGCCTCTTCTGCCTTCAGCCGGGCGTTCTCGGTCTCGAACGCTGCCCTCAGGTCGCCTTTGTACTCGTCGCCCTGGATCAGCTGGCGCTTCTGCGCATCGCGGATCTGCAGGTCGCGCTGGATCTGCTGGTAGGCGCGGACCTGTGCGGCCGCGTCGCTGTTTCCGGCGGCGATACGGGCCGAGTTCTGCAGCGCCGCTTTGGACGCCGCGAGGCTGACAAGCGATTCCGAGGACGCGAAAAACCGCGCCACGTCCTCCTTGTGCGCGGCGGGATCGTCCCCGATCCGGCCGAGCAGAATGGCGAAATAGTTCCCCACGAAGTCAGCTGAGGCCCCGAGCGCGCCGCGGTTGACGCGGAAGATCTCGAAGGCGCGCTCGTAGTCCTCAAGCGCCTTCGCGTCGTCCTTGGCTGCTGAGCGGGAGCGCGCGAGCTCGATCATGAAGCCGCCCGCCGCGAGGTCAGGTCCGTAGCGCTTCTGATACTCGTCGAGCGACTTCTCCAGGCGCGTTACCGCCAGCTCGGAGTCCCCCAGCTCCCGGTCGAGAGCGGCCAGGTCGGCCTCCACCCGCGCCGTCAGCCAGGGCGCATTGCTCCCCAGCTTGCCGCCCTTGTAGGGCCGCTCGAGGATACTCTGGGCCTGCAGGAACGCCGAGCGCGCTTCGTCGCGCTTGCGCTGCCGGTGGTAGGCGGTGCCGATAACCTGATACGCCTGGGCGTCGCGCAGGTCTTCCTTGTCCTCGGCGCTGAGCTGGTCGGTCAGGCTACGGACCTTGACGTTGATCTGAGTGGCGAGACCGCCCGGGATCACCGGCTGGTTGTTCTGGTCGAAGGTCACCGTGGTGCCCCCGGCCGAAGTGCTCTTCCGCCGCAGCTCCAGCGCCTGGTTGGCGTAGTCGATGGCGTCATCGAAACGCCGCTGGTTGCGCGCGTGCATGGCCAGGTAGTTGAGCCGCAGGGCGTCGAGCCAACGCCGGTCGGCGGCCTTGACCAGCGCCTCGGCGGTCTCGAAGTAGCTTTCCGCCTCGTCGAAGCGTCCCTCGTTCGACACGTTCAGGGCCGAGTTGAGCGCCGCGTCCGCACGCTCCTCCGCCGACAGCCCCTCGGCCGAGGCCAGGCCGACGAAACGGGTCTCCGCGGACGCGAACTGCCAGGCCTGCGACTCCTTGTAGGCGCGCTCCTTGCTCAGCTCGGACGACGCCGCGGCGTTCGCCGCCTCGGCGAAGCTGCCGGAGGAGGCGGCCACGACGACCGGCTCCGCCTGGTCCGCGCGCGGCGGCGCCATCTCCCCGGAGACGACCTTGATGCCGGTGGCCAGGACGTCGGCCGCCACATCCAGGCCGTCGGCGGCGATCACCCGCCCCTTGCCCCCGCTCACAATGGCCACGTAGCCGACACCCGCCGGCTTGCTCTTGCACGTCACGGCCGTGGCGCCGGGCACGTCGGCCGCAGGCTTGGACGCCGCGAAATCGCAGTCGGCGCGCGCCGACAGCGTCTTGCGCCACAGGCCGCCGTCACCGGCGTCGCTCGCCGACGGCAGGACATAGATCCGGCCCATCTCGTTGGCCCAGCCGGTGCAGGTCACCTGGTAGACCCGGCGTCCTTTGCCGATCCCCGCCGGATCGCCGTAGTCGCGCGCCGCTGCGCAGGTCACACCCGCCTTGGCGCTGCGGCCGAGCGAGAAGGCCCCGCGCGGCGCGAAGTCAACGCCGGGCAGCCCGATCCTGGGCGCCGCGCCCACCAGCGTTGGAAGCAGCGCAGCGCCGAGGGCGCCCAGCGCCCATACGGCCAGCCTGGAAGTGGTCAGCTTTGCCATCACGCTACTCCGGATCCTTCCAGATCTCTTCATTGCCCGCGCTCGCCACAGTGGGATCGGGCACCACGTCTTCGTCGTCTCGGTCGTCTAGGTTCAGGTTGGTCAGCTGCTCCGGCCGCACGTCGACGTTGGGCTGGGTGATGGGCGCGCAGTTGCCCGCCTCACCGATGACGCAGTTGTTGAAGCGGTAGAATTGACTGCGATCCACGAGGACGCCGAGCCGGGCGGAGAGGCCGACCTGGTCGTTGCCCAGGAAGGTGTTGTCCCCGCCGAGGACACCGTAGAGATCGACAATGTCCGGCCGCTTCGGCGGCGGCGGGTTGCCGTCCACCGGCGGCGCTGAGCCGGTCCTCCCGATGGCGATGCGGCCGGCGTTGGCGGGCGTACCGACGATTAGGCCGGTGTTGGACGCCAGACCGCCGTTGACGACCGCCCCACTCGTATTCTGGCCGACGATCCGCTGGTTGGCCCGCAGAGCGAGGTTGACTGCGGCCACATAGGCGGCCGGAGCCCCGGCGCGTGCGACACCTGGGTTCTGAACGGCGTTGCCGTTCGCCTGGAACACCTGCAGGGCCGTCTGCAGGGTCTCTACCGTCGTTCGGAAGTCCCCGGTCGCCAGGTAGATGCTGTTGATGGCGTTCAATTCCACCGCGTTGAAGCCCTGCGTCACTGTTGTGTCGCCCGGCCCCCTGGCGGCCGCGCCCACGCCGATCGAGCCAGTATCCGCCAGGACGTGGATGGTGGAGGGCGTCCAGTTGTCCATGAAGCCCGCCGTGCCACTTTCGGTGCTCGGCGCGCCGATGCGCAGGGAGCCCTTGCCGTTGGCAGTGGGCTGGACAGTGCCTTTCACGGTGACCGTGATCCCGGAGCCGGCGAACACGCTCACCGAGGAATCTCCGATCTTGAGATCGCCCACCTCGATCGTGCCCTTGGTGCGCTCGTTGCCCGCCGTGGACCCAGCATAGACGTCGATGGTGCCTGCCGAGAGGCGGCTGAACTCCGTCGAGTCGAGGAGCGCAGTTGCGCCCGCGCCGCCGAGCGTGAAGCCGTCGGTCCTGGTCGTCTCCAGCTGGATCCGGCCGGCGGTCCAGGCCGCGCCGACATTCAGGTCGGTCGCCCGAGCGAAGATGGACCCTCCGGTTCCCGTGAGAGCGCCCGCCGTGATCGACCCGTTGGCCGCCGTCGCGTGCAGGCGGATCTCGCCGACGACGCTAGCGCTCCCGACCATCCCGCCTGCAGTCGCACCACCCACGTCGATTGACGAGCCCCGCAGATGGACGACATTGCCGGTCGGCAAGGCGCCGGCGGCGACGTCTGTGGTCTTGGTCGTCGCGGCCAGCGTGGCGGGATCGACCGTGACGGTGGTGGTCTTCGAGACGATGAACGTCGGCCCGATCAGCGTGTCCGCTTGACCAGCCCTGTCAGTGCCAACCGCGGAGATCGTCCCGACCTTCACCTTACCGGAGCTTTGGACGAGGACGTCGTCACCGGAAGTGACGTTTGCGAGCGTGACTTCGCTGGTCCCGCGGACCGCCGCATCGCGGCCGGCCGACAGTGCTTTCGAAGCCGTCACCGAGCCCGCGTCGATGCTCACGTCGCCCGTCGTCGCCGTCACGCCCACGAGGGTCGCAACTCCCTGAGAGGTCACCGTAACGTCGGTCGCCGCCGTCACGGACCCGGTCGCCTTCACGGTTGACGCGGCTTCGAGCCTGACCTCGCCGCTCGTCCCCGTGACCGTGACGACCTCGATCGAGCCCGTCTTTGCCGTGACGACAGTCGACCCGCTTGTAATGTCCTTCGCGGACGAGACGCTGTTTCCTGTCAGCTGCACCGCGCCGGTCCCGGTGACCCCGCCTGTCAGGGTCAGGTTGCCGGATCCGGATGTCGCCTTCACGGCCACGCCACTGACGGCGCCCGCGGCCACGATGCCGCCCTGAGCCGTGAACGTGACGTTGCGGGCGGCGGTGGTCTTGTCGTTGATCTGTAGCGTCACCGGAGCCGGCGGCGCCACGGCAGCCTGCGCATCGAGATCGAGGCCGCTGGCGGGTGGAGCAGCCTTCGCGTCCACCGTCACGTCGCGGCCCGCCGTGAGCGAACTCTTCACAAGGGCGGTCGAGCCCTGAAGGAAGATGTCCCCTCTGCTGGAGGTGACGCCGGCCACCTCCAACTCCTGCCAGGCGCCTGCCTTGCCGGCAACGAACCGGACATCGTCGATGCCGCTCGTTACACCCGCAACCGTGATCTCGCCCTGAGGCGAGCGCACGTCGATCACCGAGCCCACCGCGCTGTTACCCTGCCCGATGTGACGGTCGGCCGCGCCGAGCACGTCACTGCCCTCACCCCCCTTGGTGGTGAGCGTGCCGTTGACCGTGATGTCGCCACCGCTGCGGATTACGATGTCGTCGCGGGCGCTGGCGGACTCAAGAGTGACGCTGCCCGTGCGCGCCATGACGGCGATGTCGCGCTCGGAAGAGAGGTCGCCGGTCGCCGTGACGGTGTCGCCCATCAGCATGACGTCGCCCTTGGACGTCATGGCGCCCACCTTGGTGTCGCCGCTCTTCGTGAACAGCACCACCATCGGTCCGGACAGATTCTCCAGGCCGGTCGCGTTCTTCGCATCCTGGTCGAGCATCACGTCGGCAACGCCCTCAGGGGCGTCCGCACCTCCGCTCGACCCGACGGCCCCGGTGATCTTCAAGCCCGTGGCCGCCGACAGGAATACGTCGTCGGTCGCCGTCGCGTTCTTGACTTGGATCGTCCCGCCCGACCGCACGCCGATGTCGCGCCCGCCGAGCGTGCCCGTCTGGGTGATGTTGCCACTCGCCGTGATCAGTACGTCGAGCCCAGCCGTCGCCGATTCGACGTTGGCCGTGCCGCCTGACGCAGTCACGGTGACGTTGCCTGACGTCGCCTTGAGTGTGCCGGTGGTCGTCACGGAGCCCGCTCCGGAAACGACGACGCCCCGGCTCGCCGTGACGTCGGTTGTGGAGGCAGAACCGCCAGATGCGGTCACCTTGACGTCGCCGGTGGTGGCTTCGAGCGCACCGCTGGCCAAGGCCGAGCTGCCCTGGATGATCACGGAGCCGCCGGCCGTCGCCGCGGCCGTCGAGGCGGAGCCGCCCGATGCGATCACCTTCACGTCCATGCCGGCGCTCAGGGCGCCGCTGGCCGCGGCGGAGCTGCCCTGGACGAGCACGCCAACGCCGGCCGTAGCCGAGCCGATGTCGGCGCTGCCGCCGGCGACCGCCTTGACGTCGCCGCCTGCGGTCAGGGCGCCGCCGGCCGTGACCGACCCGCCGGTCAGCAGTACGTCACGCCCCGCCCCTGCGCCGCCGGTGGCCGTGACGGCCCCGGTCGCGTTCAGCCGCACGTCGAGCGCCGCCGTAACCTGCCCGGTCATCGTGATGCTGCCGGACATCACGTCCACGTCACCCGCGGCCAGCGCCGGCGTCCCGCCCTGCTCGCTGAAGATCAGCGCAGCCGCCTGCTCCGTGCCAGAGCTCGCGCCGCCGGCGCGCGTCGCGCCGTTGACGGTGACCGAGGTGGGCGCGCGCAGCACGACCGTGCCGTCGGCGTCGGCGGCGCCGAGGCTCACTACGCCTGTCGTGGCGCGCACGCCGATATCGCGGCCCGCTTTCAGCAGACTGCCCGTCGTGACGCTCTTGGAGTCGAGCAGCACGTCGCGTCCGGCCTTGCCGCCGCCCGCGCCGGCGATGTTGATGACGCTGAGCGCGCCTGTGGTGCTGAGGCGCAGGTCGCTCTCGGCCCCCTTGGCGTCGAAGGCGCCGGAGGAACCGGTGATGGAACCGGCCGCGACGACGTCGATGTCGCCGCCCTTGAGCGCCGTAAACTTGGTGGTGAGCACCTGCACGGGCGCCGTGGCCGCGAGCAGGCTGTCGGCGACACCGGTATCGACGTTGGCGCCGGTCCCGGAGGTGATCGCGCCGTTCAGCGCCACGTCGCCCGCGAGCGCGCGGACGAAGACGTCGTCGGTCGCGGTGACGCCGGCCAGTGTCACCGTCGACCCCACCATCGGCGCAGTGGTGCCGCGCACGGCCACGTCACGCCCGCTGATGATCGTCGCCGCCTTCGCCGTCACGGTCTTGCCATCCAGGAACACGTCCTGGCCCGCGACGATGTCGGCGACCTTCACGTCGCCTCCGGAGAGGACCCGGACGTCGCCGGTCGCGGATGTCGCCTTGTCCTGCAGGTCGATGGCGCCGGTCGTCGACTTCACGTCGACGTCGGTCCGCGACAGGTCGAAGACCTGCTTGTCGACGCCCATGGCGTCCTTCACTGACGAGCCGACAGCCGCGAACAGCACGTCCCCGACGGCGATCGGATCGACGACGTTTGCGCCGGTCGTTTTGATGGTCCCGCGGACGGTGATGTCGCCGGCGCCCGAGCGGACCACGACATCGTCGCCGGCCTGCACGGACTGGTTCTCCGAACCGACGAGCGTGAAGCCGAGGTCGATCGCGCCGTTCGCCTTCACCGCGACATCGCGGCCAGCATCGAGCAGGCCGCTGGTCGCCACGGTCGTGGCGGCGTCGAGGAGTATGTCGCGGCCAGCGTCCGCGCCGCCGGATCCAATCCCTACGCCCGCACCCGTCGATTGAGCGCGCACGTCACGTGGGGCGACGGCGCCTCCGAGCGTCACGCTGCCTGGCGCGAGGGCGTCTACATCGCTGGACCCCGTCAGGTCGGTGAAGCTCAGGCCGGCGAACACGACCGGCCCCCTCGCCGTGACGAGAGCATCGCCTACGCCGACAACATCCCCGTCGGCGCCGGCGCGAGCCATCCCCGTCACGTTGATCGAGCCACCCCGCAGGACGACGTCGTCGCCGGCGGTCACGTCGCTCATCAGGTTGACGGCCCCCGTGCGTGACAGGACACCGACGTCACGGGTCGTTGCGGTCAGCGCGCCAGTCGCGGTGAGATTTCCAAAGCCGTCTAAGGCGATCTCCTGTCCGGCGCTGATCACGGCGACGGTGATGGTTCCGTCGGCGCGAACGCGGGCGTCGATGTCGACATCCACGTCGCCGGTGATTTCGATGTTGCCGCCTGCCCGGATGGTGGCGCTGCCGTCGACCGAGAGGTCGCCAATGGGAACCCCGCAGCTAAGGTCATCGATGAAGTCGCAGAAGGTGTAGATGCCGGCCAGGGTCGTGGCCGGCCGAACCGCCGTCTCGTCGCCTTGGGTCGGCGCGAGGTCGGAAGTGTTGTCCACCTTGACCGTGACGGAGCCGCCGACGGTGACGTCGGTCGCGCCGTAGACGAACACGCCGCCGGCTACCTTCGAGCCGCTTTGGATGTCCTTCGTGGCGACATCGGCGGTGACGCTGCGGACACCGATCTGGCCCCCGGCCTTCAGCGCGTCGGTGACGCTCACGGTCGCGTTGGAGTCGATGGCGATGTCGCGGGTCGCGCGAACTGTCCCGCTGGTCGCGACGCCTCCCGTCTTGGCGGTCAGACGCACGTCGGAGGACGACGTGTCTGTTGCGCCGGCGATCACCGTGGTGACGGACGCCAGCTGGACGCCGGTGTCGCCGGCGACGTCGACATCGTGGCCGTGCAGCTTGTGGGCCGCCGTGCCGAACGGCATGACCTTGACGTCGTTGGCCAGCCGATCGCCGGCTTCCGTCAGAGTGTTGCCATCGGCGCTCTGGGCGGTCGCCCCGGTGATACCGGTCGCGATGGCGCCGGTGACCTTCACCAGGCCGTCCGAGCGCAGGACCACGTCGTCCTGCGCCTGCAGGCTACCGGTCACCTGGATGTCGCCGCCGGCGACGCCGATGCCGATATCCCGGATCGCTGAGACGTCCTTGCTGTCGAAACCGCCCGCCGTCGAGCGAGCGGCCACGTTGGCGCCGTCCATGTGGCCGAGGGTGCTGAGGTCGGCGGCGCCGTCGGTGTCGTCGCCCGCGCCGGCGCCGGCCGTGATCTGGCCCGCCGCGGTGATGCCGGTCTTGGAGCCCAGGAGGACGTCGTCGAAGGCGAGGAAGTCGCCGACCTTGACCGTGCTGTTCGCGGAGACCGCGGCCAGGTCGCGCCGAGCGGTAGACTTGCCGTTGACGGTGATCGCGCCGTCGGCGGTGATCGAGACGTCGCGGAAGGAGTCCAACACCAGGTCGGTAGCAGCGTTGCCAGGATCGCCGACGGTGACGGCCGTGTCGGCCTTGAGGGTGATGTCGCCCAGGGCCGCCGTGCTGGCCTTGGAGAGGGTCACGGACTTGCCGGCCGTGAGGGCCGTGACGCTGACGCCGCGCAGGCCGTCGGCCTCGCTGTCGTCGCCCGCCCCAGTTGAGGTAAGGATCGCCGTGGGGCCCGCCACGTCGCCGCCGGTCGCCGAAACCGTGACGTCGTCGCCGGCCGAGATCGTGCCGGCCAGGTTGGCGTTGCCGTTCGTCGCCGTGATGGTGACGTCGCGAGTGGCCGCCGCGGCGTTTACGGTGACCGTGTCGGACTTCACCACGACGTCGCCGGCCTTGTTGGCGTCACCGGTTCCGGTGCTGGCCGAGCCGACGCTCGCCGACTTGCCGCCCGTGAGCGCCTGAACCGACACGTTGCGCAGGCCGTCGGCCTCGGTGTCGGTTCCCAGGCCGGTGGACTTCAGGGTCGCCGTGGCGGCGGCGACACTGCCGCCCGTGGCCGAGACCGTGAGGTCGTCGCCCGCCTGGAGCGTACCCGAGAGCTTGACGTCGTTGGCGGCCGTGACCGTGCCGTCGCGCCCAGCGGTGTTCGTGCCGGAGAGCGTGGCGTCTCCGTTGTTCGCGGTAACGATCACGTCGCGGGTCGCCGAGGAGCCGTTCAGGGTGGCGGTGTCCGCCGTGACGACGACGTCGCCGCTGTTCTTGTTGAGGCCCGTCCCGGTGCTGGCCGAGCCCACGGTGGCGGACTTGCCGGCGGTCGCGGCGGTCACGGTCACGTTGCGCAGGCCGTTGGCCTCGGTGTCGGTCCCCTCGCCGGTTGAGACGAGGCTAGCCGCGCCGGCCTTCACGTCCCCGCCCGTTGCGGTGACCGTGACGTCGTCGCCGCCCTGGAACGTGCCCGCCAGGTTGGCGTCGCCGTTCGTCGCTGTGATGGTCACGTCGCGGGTGGCCGCGGCGGCGTTGACCGTCACGGTGTCCGACTTCACCACAACATCGCCGGCCTTGTTCGGATCGCCCGTACCGGTGCTCGCGGAGCCCACCGTCGCGGACTTGCCGGCGGCAAGCGCGGTGACGGTCACGCTGCCGTCCGCGTCGGCCGCGGCGCCGGTCGACTTCAGGGTGGCGGACCCGGCCGCTACGCTGCCCGTCGTCGCCTTCACGGTCACATCGTCGCCGGCCTGCAGCAGGCTGGAGGCGCCGACGTTGACGTTGCCCGCGGCGGTGACGGTCACGTCCCGCACGGCCACGTAGGAGCCCGACAGTTCGGCATCGGCGGCCGACGTGACGACCACGTCGCGATCGGCGGACACGCTGAGGTTCCGGCCGGCCTGCAGAAGGCCGGTCAGGCTGACGTCGTTGGTGGCGCTGACCGTGGCGTCACGGCCGGCCTTGTTCGTGCCGGCGATGCTGGCGTCGCCGTTCGTCGCGGTGACCAGGATGTCGCGGGTCGCCGAAGAGCCGTTCAGCGTCGCCGTGGCGGCGTTCACGACCACGTCGCCGTCGTTCTTGGCTGCGCCCGTCCCGGTGCTGGCCGAGCCCACCGTCGCAGACTTCCCGGCCGTCGCGGCGGTCACGGTCACGTTGCGACCGCTGGCCTCGATGTCGGTCCCCTCGCCGGTGGAGGTCAGCGCCGCGGCCCCCGCGGTGACGCTGCCGGTGGTCGCCGTGACCGTGACGTCGTCGCCGGCCGTGACCGTGCCCGACAGGCTGGCGTCGACCTTGCCGGTGACCGTGACGTCGCGGCCGGCGGTGTTCGTGCCCGTGAGGGTGGCGTTGAATTCCGTCGACGTGACCAGCACGTCGCGGGTGGCCGAAGAGCCGTTCAGCGTCGCCGTGGCGGCGTTCACGACCACGTCGCCGTCGTTCTTGGCTGCGCCCGTCCCGGTGCTGGCCGAGCCCACCGTCGCAGACTTCCCGGCCGTCGCGGCGGTCACGGTCACGTTGCGACCGCTGGCCTCGATGTCGGTCCCCTGGCCTGTTGAAATGAGGGTGGCCGCGCCGGCATTCACGCTGCCGTCCGTGGCGGTGACGGCGACGTCGTCGCCCGCGGTAGCCGTGCTCGTCACCGTGGCGTCGGTCTTCGCCTTGACCAGAACGTCGCGGCCCGCCGTGGCGGCGATCGTCACCTTCGCCGTTGTCGTGTCGCCTTGAACGGTAATGTCGCGGCCGGCGGTCGCCGTCTCGCCCGCAGGTGCATTGGGGCCAAGCTGCGCCGAAGCGCCCTGCACCAGGATGTCCCGGACCGCAGTTCCCTTGTCCAGTTGCGCCGCTGCCGCCGACGTCACGACGATGTCCTGGCCGGCCGCGCCTTCGTTCAGCAGGACCGCGCCGGACGTCGAGGATACCGTGACGTCCTCGCCCGCGCCGGCCGTGGCGTTCTTAACCGTGACGTCGCCGCCGGCGCCCGTGCTGGTGATCGAAACTCCGGCCACCGAGGCGACCGTGCCCGAGGACAGGTCGATGGTGCTCTCGCTCGTGACGCTGATGTCACCGCCCGCCATCGTCGTCGTCAGCGTCGCGTTGGCGGCCGTCACCTTGCCGGCGCCGCTCGTGCTGAGGGTGATGCCGCCCGCGCTCGAGCGGGCGTCGAGGGTGCTGAAGCTGAGGTCCGTCCCGGCGTCGGCCACCAGGGAGATGGCGCCGCTTCCGTCGATGGTTGCCGTCGTGGCGATCAGTCCGGTGTCGATCTGCAGGAGCGCGTTCGAAGCGGTGCTGACCACGTCGAACATGTTGTTCGCCGGGTTGAGGAAGCTGTTGAGGTCGATGCCCGCGCCGCGCGCAAACAGGAATCCGTTCGCATCGAGCGTGGCGTCCGCGCCGACGAGGACGCCGCCGGTCGAATAGAACCAGATGTTGCCGGCGCGCGTTGCGCCGGCCGCATCGCGCCCGAGGACCTGGCCGTTGATCGTGACGCTGTCGGCTCGGTTCAGAACCACATCGTTCGGATTGGCGAACTTGTAGAGGACCGTGCCCTCGCCGCCCGGGTCCGATGCGCCCTTGACGGTGAAGCCAGACGCGCCCTTCCAGTCGATGTAGGAGCGGGTGGCGTCGAGAGTGACCTCCAACGTGTTTCCGTTCGGCGTGAGCACAGGCGCATTGCCGTTCGCTCCGGACCCAGCCGTCAGCGCGCCAGCTGTGTCCGGAAACTGCTGCGCGGCGGCGCGTCCTGACATCAGCGCCGCAACCCCGACCACAGCCGTGCCGCAGAGCAGGAGACGCCGGCCGCGGGGCGGGCTGGAGGCGCTGGCGAGGGCTCGGTGCGTCATGGCTTTACTCGGCGAACTAGCGTGAGACGGAGAGCGTGAAGAGGACCCGCGAGGACGGTTTCTCGGTCGCAGTCGGGAACGGCTTGTCCAGCGGCTCGGCGTAGATCAGCCGGGCCTGGACGGTGATGGGCGGATCGTCGCCCAGCAGCCAGCGGATCGGCACCTCGGCCTCGGCGCCGCCCCCGTAGGACCGCAGGGTCCGGCTGGTGGAGCCGGTGTCGAGGTTGGACAGCCGGGAGTGGTCATAGAAGACGAACGGCCGCACCCAGGCCCCGGGGGGCTGGCCGGGCTGCGGAAGCTTCGGGCCCGACAGCCTGACGCGTCCCATGGCGCCGCGGTCGCCCGCGAGCACCGATGGCGAGTAACCCCACCCGACGGTCAGCGAGCCTGCGGCGAGTTCCTCGTAGCTGAGCAGCGGCTTGTCGGCGTACTGCGCCTGTCCGAAGAGTTCCAGCTCGAGTATCTCGCGCAGGGAGAGGCGCACCTCGGCGTCGCCGCGGACATCCCAAGCCGCAGGGTCGCCCTCGAGGCGCGAGAGCGTGCCCTGGCCCTTCTTGCTGCCGCCCAGCGTCTCCCAGCCCTTTCGCGCTTCCACTTGGCCTTCCGCGCGCAGCGTGAGACCGCCATCGAGCGGCTGGTACAGCAGCCCGCGCAGGCGCGCCCACGTGATGCGCAGCTTGTCATTGCTGAGATCGCTGCTGACGAAGGCGATCTTCTGATTGACGAAGTCCGCGCCGCCTTCCGCCCAAAGGCTGTAGGAGCGGATCTGGCGCACCAGGGGGTAGCTGAGCTGCGCCGTGCCGACGAACGACGTGCCTTTGAGGTTCAGGTCCTTAAGCACATCGCCGGGCCGCGACTGGCCGTAGGCGAGCGAGTAGCGCCCGACCAGGCCCTCCGAGCCGAATCGCGCCTCCTGGGCCAATTGGACGATCCACTGCTCGTTGTCGAGGGTGTGGTAGCCAACCAAGGTGGTCCGCTCGCCGAAGCTGGTCAGGCTGTTGATGTCGACGGCCGCCACCGCGCTCCAAGGGCCCAGCGTCTTGGAGCCCGTGTTCTGCACGATCCCGACCACCCGGTAGGGCTCCCGGTCGATCTCAACCTCGAGATCGACGGCGCCATCCCCTTCCCCCCGGTCGGACGAGGCGCGCAGCGCCGGGGTGATGCGGACGCCGGGCACTTCGCTCGCGAGCGCTAGGTAACGCTGGGCGGTCACCAAGTCGAACGGTCGCAGGCCGCGCAGCTTCGCGAGGTAGGCCTCGACGCGGTCCTGCGCGGGGCCGATCTCCGCAGCCCCGGGCGTCGGCCGGATCCGCACGTCGACAATGCGGGCTTCGACCACCTTCAGCGTCAGGGTGCCGCTGGCGATCGTCTGCTCCGGGACGTAGACGCGGGCCAGGATGTTGCGGTGGAAGAGCAGGGTCGCGAGACGATCGCGGATCTCGCAAATCCGGGAGACGGGAATCGTCTGTCCGACGAGGCCCTCGTAGGCGCGCGATGTCACCGTATCGGGAAGGGACGTTCCTTCGACCTTGACGCCGTCGAGCTTGAAGGTGAGCGGCGACCCGTCGAGCGGACAGGGCGCGATCTCGGGCGCGTCGAGAAGGCCGGCGCGCCGGCTCGCCGGGCGCTCCGCCTGCTGCGCGGGGTTGAGTTGTTCACGAGTGGCGTTAGCGCGCGGGACACCTGAAACCGGTGGCTGCTGCGCCAATGCCTGCCCGTACGCCGCGAGCGAGACGCCGACGCCTAGAACCAAGGCCGAAATTCGGCCCAGCATGCAGCGCATGCACTATCCCCCCCGGCACAAAGCCCGGCGCAGCCACCGCCGGGCCACCCCTACCCCACCGTCGGCGTCAGCCGGCGACGGGTCTCTTCATCTCGACGCGCCGGTTGATGGCGGCGTTCGGATTGCCTTCGTCGCGCAGCCGGTCCGAGCCGTAGCCCGTGGCGGTCAGCCGCTCGGCGTCGACGCCCTGGGCCGCCAGGAACGCCTTCACCGCCTCAGCGCGCTGCTGCGACAGTTCCTTGTTGCGCTCGTCGGAGCCCGACTTGTCGGTGTGGCCGGCGATCTCGAACTTGCTGTTCGCGAGCAGCGGGTTCTTCAGCGCCTTGGCGTACTCGCGCAGGACCGCCTTGTCCTGCTCGTTGAGCACCGCCGAGCCGAGATGGAAGGTGACCAGCATGTCGCGTTCCGTGGAGGGCGCGGCCGTCTGCGGCCGAGCCGGCCGGGCAACGCTGGGGCCCGTCGCCACCTGCGTGGGGCCGGCGATGGCCCTCTCCCGAGTGGCGCCGGCCCTCTGCTGCTTTGGAAGGCGGAAGCCGCGCGACACCGGCACCGGCGCGCACAGCCCGTCGCTGTCCAACACGAGATCGCCGGGGCAACCGAGGTCAGAGAGCTCCTTGACGAGGTCCTGGGCCGAGACCGGCGAGCCGGTCTGCGCCGACGCCACCCCGGCCGAGGCCAGGCTGACTGCCAGCAGCGGTAACATCACCCGCCGCATCTTTGTCCCCCATTCACTTTTCAGTAACACCTTTATCGAACCCGGGTATGTTCTGCAACAAGCGAGAGCAGACATTTCGTCGCGTGCTCCGTATGAGTGTGCATGATCTATATATACGGGGCGTGGGGGTGGACGGATGGGGACCTATAGCCAGGCTTTGCGCTTAGGGGTCGTTTCGACGAGCCACGGCGTGGACAGCCTGTTGCTGGAGCGGTTCACGCTGAGCGCGCGACTGAACGAGCCATTCCTGTTCCTCGTCAACGTATTGTCGGAACAGCCTCAGGATTTCTCTCAAGCGCTCTACGGGCCTGTCACCGTCCGTACGGCCGCCGAACTCGGCGCTGCGCGGGAATTTAACGGCACCCTGCTCGGCGTCGAACGGCTGCCCGACAGCGAGGACGCGGCGCACTATCAACTGATCGTAAGGCCTTGGCTCGCGGTCCTGGCCGAACGGTACACTTCGCGCATCTTTCAAAATAAATCCGCCACCGACATAGTGAAGGATGTCTTCGCCGCGGCCGGGATGTCAGATTTCACGCTCCGGCTGACGGGTCAGTACCCGAAGCGCGAGTACTGCGTTCAATATAGGGAGAGCGACCTCGCCTTCGTCTCGCGCCTGCTGGAAGACGAGGGGATCTGCTACTTCTTCGAGCATCGTGACGGACGATGCATCCTGGTGCTGTCCGATCACACGGGCGGCCACCAGGCGCCGCCGGCCCTCCCGGAGCTCCGCTACCTGCCCCCCGGCCACGAGCGGGGCTCGCACATGGCCAACGCCTGGCGCTGGACCGAGCGGCTCACGACCGCGGTCACCAAGACCGAGCTCAGCGAGTACAGCTTCCTCAAGCCGGACACGGTCAATCTCAGCGAGGCGCGCCAGGAGCAGCGCACGGTCGCCTACGACCACCCGTCCGGTCTGGGCGGGACGAGCGAGGCAGAGGTGATCGAGCGAGGCGGCCTGACAGGCGAGACGCGGCGGCTTGCCCAGGCGCGCCTCGACGCCGCACGTGCCGAGACGCGCAAGTACTACGGTGAGACCGACGCGGTCGCCATTGACTGCGGCTGCAAGGTGAAGCTGGCCGGGGTGCGGGGCCTGGAGGGCGACTACACCATCGTGGCGGCGACCCACGTGTTCGGCGTGAACCACTACCGCTCGGGCGGCGACGCCGAGGAGGCGCACCTGGAGGTGCACGTCGAGGCGATCCCGCACGCCGTCCGCTGGCGGCCCCCGCGCCGGACCCCCAAGCCGTTCACCGGCGGCCCCCAGACCGCGGTGGTGGTCGGGCCGCTGAAGAACCCGGGCAAGACCGACGACACCATCCACGTCGACAAGCACGGACGCGTGAAGGTGCAGTTCTTCTGGGACCGCGATGGCAAGTGGGATCCCAAGAGCTCGTGCTGGGTACGCGTCTCCCAGGGATGGGCGGACGGCGGCTTCGGCGCGGTGCTGCTGCCCCGCATCGGACAGGAAGTGATCATCGACTTCCTCGACGGGGACCCGGACCGCCCGATCATCACCGGCCGGGTCTACAACGCCGCCAAGACGCTCCCGTACGAACTGCCGAAGAAGAAGACGGTATCGACCCTGAAGAGCCGCACGGTGGGCGTCACCGGTCCCTACCCCGAGGCCGAGGAGCCGCCGGCCGGCAACGACATCGGCTACAACGAACTGCGGTTCGACGACGACGGCGGCAAGGAGGAGATCTATCTCCACGCGCAGCGCGACATGAACAGCTGGGTGCGCCTCGACGAGAAGAAGAAGGTGGGCCGCGACGTCGCCGACCGCGTCGGCCGCAACCGTGAGACCCGGATCAAGAAGCACGAGACGCTGATCGTCGAGACCGGCGACGAGAAGCACGAGGTCCAGAAGGGCTCCCGCTCCACGAAGATCCAGAAGGACGAGACGCTGGTCGTCGCCAAGGGCGACATGAGCGAGACGATCCAGACCGGCAACCTCAGCGTCAAGATTTCCAAGGGCAAGGCCACGATCGAGGCCATGCAGTCGATCGAGCTGAAGGTCGGGCCGACCAAGATCAAGATGACCCCGTCGGGCATCGAGATGACCGCCATGACGATCAAGATCGACGCGAAGACCGCGCTGGCCGCGAAGGGCGGCGTCACCACCGAGGTCAAGGCCGGCGTGATGATGACGATCAACGGCGCCATGGTGATGATCAACTAGGGGACGCGTGTGTTGGCCGACGAGTGGCACAGGGTGAAGTGGGCCTACGCGCATCAGGTGACGCGCGTGCTGGGCTGGCGCGAGCAGTCGGGCGATCCGCCCGGGGACCTGCCGCCGGCCGCCTATTTCGAAGCGCTCCGCAACGAGGGCCGCCTGATCGACGCCGTGGAGTTCCTGAGCCAGGCCCTGCCCCGCTGGGAGGCCGCGGCCTGGGCGGCGCGGAGCGTGCGCGAGCTTCGCGGCGAGTTGAAGGTCGGCGAGGCCGAGGCGGACGCCCTGCGCGCCGCGCTCCTGTGGGTCCAGGACCCCACCGAGCCCCGCCGGCGCGCGGCCTTCGACGCCGCCGGGGCCGCCGCCTCCGACAGCCCGGAGCGCGTCGCGGCGCTGGCCGCCTTCTTCTCCGGCGGCTCGATCGCGCCGGAGGACTGCGAGCCGTTGCCGGCGCCGCGCGATGCGGCCGGCCTCTGCGCCGCGGGCGCCATCACCATCGCCGCCGCCCAGGCGCAGGAGATGGAGGCGGCGCTGCTGCGGTGCCTGGACCGCGGCGTGGACCTGGCCCGCGCCGGCGGGCAGGAGTCGTCGCCGTGATCCTGACGTTGATTATCGAGAACGTGGAGCGACTGGAGAATGGGGAGTCCAACCGGCTGATCCTGGACCGTCACGGGGCCACGATCGGGCGTTCCCCACACGCCGACTGGAGCCTGCCGGATCCCAAGAGCTTCATCTCGAGCACGCACTGCGAGGTGAAGTATCGCGAGGGCGCCTACACGCTCTACGACCGCTCGACGAACGGCACCTTTATGAACGGCAGCTCCTCGCGCCTGTCGGACGGCTACCAGCTCGGCGACGGCGACGAGATCGGCATCGGCCACTACCGGATCAAGGCCCACCTCCAGGGCGCGACCCTTGCGCCGCGGCGTATGGAGGCGCCGAGCGCCGCCGCGCCGGCCTCGTCATGGGGCGGCTGGGAGACGCCCCCGGCCGCGCCGGGCGCAGCGCCGCCGCCTTCGGCCGGCGGCTGGGACGACGCCCCCGCTCAGCCCGCACAGCCCGTCCCGCCCGCGGCGCGCAGCTGGGGTGCCTGGGACCAGCCGGCCCCGCCGGCGCCGGAGCCCGACGCGCCCACCACCGCCCGGCCGCGGCCCGAGTTCGGCGGCTGGGCGCGCGAGGACGCCGGCGTCGGCGGGCAGCCCGGTCAGGGGCCCTCCCCCTGGGACGAGCCGCGGGATGCGATGAGCGGCGCCGGCGCAATGTCCGGCGCCTTCACGCCCCCGTCCACGTCCGGTCCGGGCGTCGGCACGGGTCAGACGGACGTCTGGGGGCGACTGGCGGAGAGCAACGAGGTGAACTGGGGCCGCGGCGGCCTGGACTGGACCTCGCCCTCCTACACCCAGCCGCCGATCCAGGCCGTCCCGCCGCCACCGCCGGCCGCAGCGCCTGCTCCGCCGCCCTACTCGCCCCCGCCGCAGGCGCGGCGCGAGTACGATCCGCCGCCGCCCTCCCCGGCCCCGCGGCCCGCGCCCTACGCTCCGCCCGGGCCTGACCTTTACGCCGCCCTGGCGCGCGGCGCCGACCTAGACCCGACCGACCTGAAGCCGCCCGCCGACGCGCGCGCCGAGGCGGCCGGTGCCCTCATGCGCCGCCTGGTCGCCGGCCTGATGGTGATGATCGAGGCCCGCGCCAAGGCCAAGGCCCAGCTGGGGGCGGAGTCCACCACCTTCAGCCTCGACGGCAACAACCCGCTGAAGTTCGCCCGCACGCCGGAACAGGCCCTGCGCCAGCTGCTCAACCCGCCGGAGCGCGGCTTCATGCCGGCCGAACGCGCGGTCGAGGACGCCTTCAAGGACCTGCAGGCGCACCAGATGGCGACGCTGATGGCGATGCAGGGGGCGCTCAGGGCCACCCTCGATCGCTTCTCCCCCCGCGCCATCCGCCAGCGCGCCGAAAGCCGCGGCATCCTCGCCCGCATCATCCCCAGCGCCCGCGAAGCCGAGCTCTGGAACGCCTACGAACGCGAGTTCGACGGCGTGGTGCAGGGCAGCGACGAAGCCTTCATGGACGTCTTCGCCAAGGCGTTCAAAGAAGCGTACGAGCGGGCATCGAGGGGGGGATGAGCATCGATGAGGCCACTTGGAAGGGTCCCATGTGGGACGGGCGACCGTGACGTCGTTCGTCGCCATCACACCGCGTCAGCTCAGCGCACTGGCTGACCAACGTGAGGTCAGCTTGCGGCGGCGTGCGCTGGACTATGCGCGTTCAGAACTCGGCCTGGGCCCTCACGAAAGCGAAGGCGCGTTGAACGACGCCTTCGACGTCTCGAAGGATATCTGCCTCCGGTCGTCGCTGCAGTCCGAGACGGCGCGGCTGACGATCTTCCTGCTGCAGTTCCTCGAGCCGACCGCCCTCGCGACCGACCCGGGGCTGCGGAGCATCCTGTCGGAAACCGAGACTCCAGATCAGGTGCGCCTGCAACTGATCGCCGAACACCTGCGGCCAACGCGCCCTGACGCGGAGCGTGAACCTTGAGCCAGCCGCCATTTCGCCCGGCCGGCGTCCCTTCGCTGCTCCAGCTGCTGGAGAAGGCGATCTACAACCCCCAATTTTCTCCTGTGCCGACGAAGCAGGAGACGCAGTCCTGCCAGTTGTCGGCCAAGGACCGTCCCTGCGCCTGCGTTCGCTCGCTGTCGGTGAAGTGCGGACACTCCAAGCGGACGTTTGTCCTCAAGCCTCCGCTCACCAAGACGAACGCGGCGTATGAGCAGGTCATCCAGGTTCTCGCCTACGACGGGTCTGTGTCCCCGAAGGCCAATAGGGTCCAACAGAAAGCGCCCTGCGATCACATCACGATGACCCTGGCCGCGGGCGCTTGCGTCAAAGGCATTGCCGGCCGACCCGCCATTCAGTTTGGCGGCGTGCGCCAGAACCAGCAGATCGTGGCGGAAGTCCAGGCGACGGACGCTGTCACGCGGCCAATCTACCTCGACTCATTCATTCGATACTATCTTGGGCTTTCGCCGTCCGGCTTGGCGAACGTAAAACACGGCGTCGTGGATTGCTGTAACGGCTCGTCCAACTACTCGTTCAGAGTTGAAACCTTCCCCTATCGAAAATGGGAAGGAAAGATCTCGATCGGGTATGAACTGAGCATGGAGCCCACTCTGGTTGACTACAACCAGTATGTGAACCGGCCTATCGTGAACAACGGAGTGATAGTCGGCTTCGTTGAGGAGGTGATACCCAAAAGGGCCAAGCTATATAAGGTCGATGACGAGGGCACGTTCAAGATAACCGGCTCGCTCGAAGCGACGTTCGGCAACGACAGTTCCAAGGTCGAGCTGCCCACCTTCGAGAAGGGCAATACACCGAGTTCGTCCAAGGGAGCGGGAGCCTTCAGCGGGCTGAGGACATTCTTCGAGAAAACGCTGCCCCGCCTCAACTCGCTCTGTTCAAACGAGTTCGTAACTCTGACGCCTCTCTGGCCCAACGTCACGCTCGGGGGGAAAGCGGAGACGATTGAGAAGAACGCGAGCTACGACGTCGCCTGGGAGGGAGAGGTTTCCCTCGGCCTGACGCCGCTCTTCGGTCTCTCCGGCACGACGGACCTTCTCGCGTGGCTGATCGTTGGCGGGGCCACCTTGCTGGGCGCCCCCTACGCGGGTCAGCAGCTCGTGAAGATAAAGCGGCTGGCTGAGAAAGGATTCGGAGACAACAAGTACGCTGGCGGGAAGGTCGTCTGTAAGATCGACTTCACGGCTTCTGGAAAGATCGGCGGCACGCTGACCTGGGCCTTCAAGGCGGAAGGCAAGGACACCGCCACCGGCGGTATTCAGATCGACCTGGACTTCGAACTGAAGGGCGAGGTGTCTGTCGAAGTCCGCTTCCTTGTCGTCAGCTATACCGCGGGCGCATCGATCACAGGCTCAACCGGAGGCACGGGGGAAATCGTCGCCACCTTCCGCGGCGACGATCCGCTGCTGTCCGGCGCGCTGAAGTTCAAGGGGCTCACCGTCGAAGCGGTGACCCTGCAGTCGGTGGGCGGGTCGTCCGTCGGCACCTCGCTGAAGGGCGAGGCGGCGATCCTGGCGAAGAAGAAGAAGAAGCAAGCGGGGACGTTGAACGCAGAGACGGTCCGAGACACGGAGTCGACATCGACCTGGAAAATCGTCGTCCTCGAGCCGGACCAGTGGCCCAAGTCGCCTGAAGCGCAACTCTGCGACGAGGGCGCGCTCTGATGCCGCCGCCCGCCCGCTTCTCCGTGAAGATCTCGATGGACGAGCGCAGCGGGCACCTGCTGCTGAACGGCTTTCCGATCTTCCGCAACTACGAGGGCCACCGCAACGACCTTGAGATGCCGGTGACCGAGTACATCCTGGCCGGGGTCAATACCCTGGCCTGGGAACTGATCGCCGAGGCCGAGCCCCAGTTGCCTCGCGAGGCGCGGGTGAGCGCCTCGCTTCGAGCCGCGCCGTGGGCGGGTGAGGGCGCGCCGGTCGATCTCTTCAGTGTCTCCCACGCCGGGCCGGTCCCGGAGGCTCCGCGGGTCGGCACCGACGCGGCCGCGTCCCCGTTCGGCCCGGTCTCGCCGACCCAGACCCGGTGGGATCGCGAAACGGAGCTCGCTACCGTCTCGCGGCAGATCTCCCTCACCCTCGCCATGCCGGCCTGGGCCTGGTCCCGGTCGCCGCCGATCGCCGACTCGCCGGCGACCACCGCCTCGCTCACCGAGTACTACCGCCACATCTTCGACCTGCTGCGCCGCGGCGACGCCAACAGCCTCGAGACCCTGCACCGGGAGAAGGCGGCGGAGCTCGCGGAGGCCTACGGTCGGACGTCTGCCGAAATGATGGGCGAGATTGGGCTGCCCGGCATGCCGCGCGAGCCGGAATGGAGCCTGAGAACGCCGGACTGGGACGGTCTCTGGAACGACGTCGTCGCCGAGGGGCGGCTCGTCAGGCTCGTCCATCCCGAGGCCGGACGCCTGTTTGTGTTCCGCGATGACGCGGGGTTGTATCGAAGCTTCGACTTCTGGGTCCGTCGAGACGGGCAGAACTGGGTGATTTCGCGATGACCTGCGCAGATTGCCGACGGCGATAGGGCTCACGAAGATGGGCAAACCCGCGGCGCGGATAACCGACTTCCATGCCTGCCCGATGGTGACTCCGGGCACGCCGCCCATTCCACATGTCGGCGGCCCAATCGTGAAGGGCTCGACCAACGTCTTCACCGGCAAGCTGCCACAGGCGCGGGTGGGCGATCAGTGCGTCTGCGTGGGTCCGCCGGACGTCATCGCAATGGGGTCTACCGGCGTCTTCGTGAACAAGATCCCTGCGGCGCGCATGGGCGACCAGACGGCCCACGGCGGCGTGATCGTGGTCGGCCTGCCGACCGTACTGATCGGCGAGAGCAAGGGAAGCGGCGGCGGCGGCGCGCCAGGCCCGATGGGCATGGGGGTGGCAGAGGGCGGGTTCGTCGGCGGCGCGGTCCCGAACAAGTCCTGGGCGGGGTTCACGCCAGGAGCGCCGGTGCTGATGCACGCGGATGCGAAGTCCCTGGCGGAAGTGAAGAAGGCTGCAGCGGTGGCCGGGACGCCGTTTTGCGAAGTCTGCTGGCGCGCGGCGCAAAGCCAAGCGCAGGCTCAATCACCCGCTCTCCCGAAGCCGCCACCGCAGCCTTTCGCGTCGGCGCAAGTGTCACCCGACCCAATCATGGAGGTCAGGCAACGAGCGCAGGCGACGATCCAAAACGACATCCAAGAACTCGGCGCCATTCTCGTAGCCTATCAGGCGGGATACGGCGCGGCGCTGGTGACCAGCGGATACTTCAGCCTGAAGGGTTGGGTAGACATCGGCACCAAAGCGCGTGACGGCCAGTACTTGGATGCAGCTCGGGACGTAGGTTTCAAGCTGATGCCCGGGCTGCCCTTCGACGAGATTCCGGGATTGAAGGGAGCGGATCCGATCCCCGGAACCTCCCAGGTTTCGAGCATGGCCGCTCAGGCAGGGGTGATACTGGGAACGTATGCGACCGAGGCCGTCGTCAAGGCGGAGTTGGCCGCTGGAGAGGTGATAGGCAGCGCCGCCTACGATGCGTATGCCGCAATCAAGGGCATGTTCGGGAGGAAGCGGAAATGAGCGCCGGTCTCGACCTGACAAAGTACCGCGGCTCCGAGCTCCTTTCTGACGCCGGGGCGCTTGACGAGCCAGGTTCGTTGTTGCGTGTGATGATGACCGTTGCGTGGACCTCCGGGTTCATCTCGGCGAATCGGGACGGAGGTCACGCCGGAAGCGTCCAGGATCTGAAGACCGTGGCGGACTTTGTATCGGACGTCGCCAAGTCCAATCCCGATGAATACGCCTTGGTCGCGATCACGCGTCAGCTGGCAGCGATGTCGTAGACGCATCTGCTAATGCCTTCTCCCCGCCTCTACGGCGTCCTCGATTGCGCCGTCGATCCCAGGCTGCACGAACAGGCGGCCCGCCTCGCGCCCGATTGCGCGGCCTGTCTCTACATGGGGAAGCTCGATCCGCAGGTGGCGGCGGTGTCGCCGTGGCTGGTGGAGTTGGCGCCTTCGGATCCGTTGTCGCGGCGGTGGCGGGGCGAGGGGTGGGGGAAGAACTGGGGGCTGCTGCTGTCGTCGCAGGCGGACCTGCCGACCGTGCGGCGGCGCCTGCGGCACTTCACGATGGCCAAGCTGCCGGACGGGTCGGGGCCGGTGCTGTTCCGGTTCTGGGACCCGCGGGTGTTCCGGGTCTACATGCCGCTGGTCGAGCCGGAGGGGCTCGGCGAGTGGTTCAAGGACATCGACAGCTACGTCGTGGAGACCGAGGACGGCCAGGGCTCGATCCGCTACGCGCTGAAGGGTGGCGCGCTGGCCATCGACCAGGGGCCGCGGCCGGCGGCGGGCTGAGCCCGCTCAGCCGAACCGTTTCGCCGGCGGCGTCAGGAACGGCCCCGGCGCGGCGTAGCCGGCGTTGGGCCCGATCCCGTACGGGTCCTGCTCGAAGTTGCTGCCGAACAGGGCGAGCGGGACCACCCACTTCTGCTCGCCGCCGTTCTGGAACACCCGCAGCGAGACGTCGGCGCTGGACAGGTAGGCGATGTAACAATCCTTGCCCGGAATGAGCCCGTGCTTGCGGTTCATCGCCGTGTCCCTGACGACGTACTTGCGTCCGACCTCGAGCATCTAGTTCTCCACCACCCGGTACCAGGCCATCTGCGCCTTCCAGCCCTGCTGGCGGGCCATGGCTTCGAACCGCGAGCGCCAGCCGGCGTCGACGACGCGGCCGACGTACTGCTCCTTGCCGACGTCCGGCAGGTCCAGCGGGAAGGGCCCGCGGCCACGGACCGCCACCAGGCTGGCGGCCAGCGCCTTGTCCTGGCAGGTGATGATCTGCAGCGTCCGGCCCTGGTCGACGAAGAGGTCCGGGGCTTGCCCCTGGATTCGCCGCAGCCCCTCTTCGCCGGCGAACAGGATCTGCAGCGCGCCGTTCTCCTCCATGCCGAGGACGATCAGCTCTTCGCCCGGCGCCGTCGGCTTCTCCACCTCGATCACCGCGGCGGCCAGCTTGGGGTCGTCACCGCAGGCCGCCACGGGCTGGAAGTGGAACTCCTGCGCCTGGGGCGTCACCCAGCGGCGCCCACCCTCCGGGGCGCGCACCGCACGGAAGGCGTCCAGCGCCGCGCAGGCGCTGGCCGGCACCCGCGCGACGCCGGTGGTGTCGGTCGTCACGGAACCCACCTTCGCCGCATTCAGCGCGTCGCGGATGGTCTTCTCGGCGGCGGCGGGTTCGCTGGAGGCGCCGGTGAGCGTCATGGAGACCCGACCGTCGGCCTCCTGCAAGTTCGAGGCCTCCAGCCAGGAACAGGCGATGGTCGGCAGCGTGCGCTCCACCACCGCGGCGGCCTGGATCCCCGCCGCGTTCGCGGCGGCGGCCGCCTCTTCCGGGCTCGGCTTCAGAGCCTGGCTGGCGAGGAAGCCCACACCGGCCAGCACGGCGAGCGCCCCGACGCCGCCAGCGATCAGCAGGAGCGGGCTGGGTCCGGACGGCGTCTTGGGTCTTGGGGCTTTCCTCTGCTCGGGCGGGGCGCCTGGCTGGTCTTCGGCGCGCCGCGCGCCGTGGCTGAGGTTGTCGAGCGCCTCGATCACCTCACCCATGCTGGCGTAGCGATCCTTCGGGTTCGGCTCGAGCATCTTGCCGAGGACTGGCTGCAGGCGCGCCGGCGCCACCGTGACGTCGGGCTTGGCCCGGCGCCGGTCGATCGCCTCCACGAGGGTCGCGCCCATCGGCACGGCCTTGCCGTTGGCCAGCGCCAGGATCACCAGCGCCAGAGAGTAGACGTCGGTCCACGGCCCGATCTCGCGGCCGTAGTCGCCGAACTGTTCCGGAGCCACGTAGTTGAGCTTGCCCGCGAAGCCGTCGCCGACGATCGTCGCGTGCGAGGTCCCTGCGTCCTTGGCGATGCCGAAGTCGATGACCTTGGCTTCCGACAGCCGGCCGCCGACGCACAGGACGTTATCCGGCGACATGTCGCGGTGGTAGACCTTGAAGTCGTGGGCCGCCCGCAGCCCCTCCGCGAGCCGCTTGGTCAGCGCGATCAGCTCCACGTCCGTGGGCTTGATCGTCCCCAGCAGGTCGGCCAGCGACTTGCCGTCCACGAACTCGGTGACGATGTAGAACACGCCCAGCGTCGGCTCCTGGGCGGCCAGGCGATAGGCCACCAGAGCCGGGTGCCCGAGCTTGGTCAGCGTCTGCGCCTCGCGGAGGAACATCTGGCGCACGTTCGGGTCGGCGGCGAGGTGCTGCAGGATGACCTTGATGGCCACCCGCTCCTCCGTGTTGACGTTCACCCCCTCGTAGACCTCGCCCATTCCGCCGCGGGCGATGAAGCGCTTCACCTCGTAGATCCCGTTCAGCAGCGAGCCGATGGCGATCTGGCCGCCACCGCCGCGGCCCGGCGCATGGGTCGGGGGCGGCCGAGGCTCGCGCGGCGGGGCGTAGCGGGTCGGCTCCGGCCAGGCGTCCTGCGGCGGCGGCGCGGCCTGGCCCCGGTTCGCATCGGTCCAGTCGACGGGGGCCGGCGGCGGTTGCCGCGGGGGCGGGGGCGGTGGCGACGCCTCGCCGCCTTTGAACCAGTCGTCGAAGGCGTCCTTGCCCGCGCCCTCGCCGGCGCCCGGCTGGATGTTGGTCCGCTCGCCGCCGCCCCCGTCCTTCGGATCGCCGCTCATGACCGGGCGCCCGCGGGCTCGGGCGCCCGGGTCACCTCGTCGCAGGCGACCACGATGACGGTGACGTTGTCCGGCGCGCCGCGATCGAGGGCCAGATCCACCAGATCCTGGGCCGCCGCCTCCGGCTGCAGGGTGGAGAGCCGAAGCGCGATCTCGGCGTCGGCCGCAACGCCCGTCAGTCCGTCGCTGCAGAGTAGGAAGACGTCGCCGGCGGCGATCTGGTCCTGGACGGCGTCGATGCTGAGCTCGGCTTGAACGCCGATCGCGCGGGACAGGACATTCGACAGCGGATGGGCGCGCGCGGCGGCGGCGTCCAGCATCCCGTGCTCCACCATGTCCTGCACCTGGGTGTGGTCTCGCGTCAGCTGCACGAAGTGCTCGCCGCGCAAAAGGTAGGCGCGGCTGTCACCGACCCACAGGCAGACGAACCGGTCGTCGCGGCTCGCCAGGATCACCGCCGTCGATCCCATCGTCCGGTCGGACCGCGCCCCGGCTTCATGTATCGCCGTATTCGCGGCCAGGATGGCGTCGGCCAGGATGGCGCAATCGGTCTCCAGGCGCCCGGTCAGGCCGGCCGCGCTGATCGCGTCGATCACGGTCTGTGACGCCCACTTGCCGTTCTCGTAGCCGCCCATCCCGTCGGCCACGGCCCACACGTCGTCGTTCTCGCGAACGACGTGGCTGTCCTCGTTCTCCTGGCGACTGCCCTTGTCGCTGCGGGCGCCGAGTCGATGGCGGAAACTCCGATTCATGCGGCCGCGGCCGCTTCGCCGGCCGCCAGCGCGATCGCGGCCGTGAGCAGGCCATCGGCCGCCGCGCCGGAGGCGGCGAGCGCTTCGCTGTCCACGCTCCACCACGCGCCTTCGGCGGCGGGTTCGCCGACCAGCCGCGCCGCGGCCGCGGCGTCGGCCGGGCTGGGCGAGAGCCGTTCCAGGCGGTCTAGCGCCGCATCGAGCGCCAGCGCCTCGCCGAGGATGCCGTAGATCACGTCCTCGGCGCCGGCCGCGATGCCCATGCCCTGGGCGATGGCGGTAGCCGGGGACAGCCCCCTGACGCCCGCGATGAGCACATAGCGGCGGCCGGCCGCGTCGATGGAGGGACTGACCGCGCCGGCGCGCCAGCCGTCCGCGGCCGGGGCCACAAACCGCAGCGGCGGCGCGCGGCCGTGCGCGATGACGTAGGCCTCGCCGTGAGCCGCCTCCGCCGCCTCGAGCTCTCCCGCCGCCCAGGCGTCCCACGCCTGTTCGTCCGCCGGCTCCAGGCCGCGCGAAACGAAGTCCCCCAGGGCGGGTGTCTTGCCGAACAGGAAGGCAGCGGGGGTCACAGCTTCGGCGGGCAGCGGAACGACCAGGGCCCTCCTCGGCTAAAAGGGTTCATCTCGCTGTCGAGCGTGACCCGAAGCGTGGCGAAGGCAGCGCCGTCGCCGAACGTGGCCTTGAACGCCGTCTCGCCCGCATTCTCCAGCCGGGCCTGGTCGAACAGGCGAAACACCGCCCAGGGCCCGCTGTAGGAAAAGGTGCGCGGACCCTGGGCCGTCGTGATGGTGAGGCGCGCCTCGGGCGAGCCCTGCCGGCTCCACTGGAACGGCTGGACGCCGCCTTGGCCTTTGTCGAACCGCTTCGAAGCGCCGCCGATGCTCAGTTCCGCCGCCGTCGCTCCGGCCCCGAACGCGACCGCCTCCACCTGCATCGGCACCCCGGTGTCGAGCAGGTCGCGGATCACCGAGGCCTTCTGGAACTCCTCCGCGCTCGTCGGATCGAAAGCCGCGGCAATCGGATTGTCGGTCCGCCAGCGCCACTTCACCTGCAGCTGGTCGATGTAGCCGGAAAGCTGGCCGCGGAATGTGTCGAGCGGAGCTCCCGAGCCGAACAGCCGCAGGAGATCGCCGACCCGCGCGTCCGAGGAGGCGGCGCGCACGAAGGGATAGCGGTTCTCGGTCACGGCCACGCACTGCCCTTTCAGCGCGGCCTCGTAGTCGCGCACCACCGCGTCGGCCGCGCCCTTCACGCGCGCCGCGTCGCCCTGTTCGGTCGAGCGGCCGACGAAGGCCTGCAGATCTCCAGGCGCCTGCTGAGCGGCGCCCTGCAGAGCCGCCATCGCCTGATCCGCGGTCGCCCGCGCCATGTCGGCGCTAGCGCCTCCGCTGGCGCGGTCCAGGAACGCCTTGGCGTCCAGCGCCGCCTTGAGCTTGGCGAGATAGTCGTCGAGCGGGCCGGGCGCGCGTCCGTCGCCGACAAAATTGTGCACCGACTGGAACTGCTGCTGGATCTGCTGACCCGCATCCCCGCCCAGGGACACCGGTCCCAGCAAGGCGGCGCCCGGCAAACGCTTGGCCAGGTCCTGGGCAGCCTTGTCGGCGCGGTCCGGCTGGAACGTCGTCTCGCGGCGGACCGCGAGCAGCAGGACCTTCAGCGGCGACGGCCCCGCGAGCACGGCGCTCGCCGCGCCAGGGTCGCTGAAGTAGTCGGCCGGTTGCAACTCGCGCAGAACGCCCTGCCAAGCAGCGACGTAGTCGGACGCATAGCGGTTGGCGACGCCCGATCGCAGGCCCTGCATCTGGGCCCGGACGCCTTCCTTGTTGGCGTCATCCCCCAGCACCCAGAGGTCGTTTTGGAGGTCCTTCTGCACCGTGTTGAGGCCGACCCGGTAGGCCCGCTCGTAGCCCGATTTGGTGTAGAAATACGGGACACTGAGCGCCCGGGCCGCCGCCGGGTTCGCGAACGCCTGCAGCTGTCCCACCGCCAGCACCTGTCCGGCGCTCCAGTCCGGCCCGCCGCTGATCGACGCCTTCTGGCGCAGGAGCGCGTAGGCCCGATCCGCCATCGAGAGCGTCGCTACCTGGGCGCGGCTCGAGTCCACCAGCGTCGCATCGAGCGGCGCGACCCGGTTCGCCCAGACGCGCCCGAACCCCTTGTCGGCCAGCATGCCGTCAAGATGCTGCGTCAGGCGCTTGCGTATATCCTCGCGGTCGGCGCCCGGTAGCGAGTCCGAGCTCCAGTCCGAGATCACCCAGGAGCGGATACCCTTGGCTTCGAGGGCGTGGTGGCCGCCAAGCATGAGGTAGCCCTTCAGCGGCTCATAGACCGCCATCGGGTCGGTGGGATGCTGGCGGATGTAGTCCTCGATGCGCAGGAGGATCCGAGGCAACAGGACACGGTTCAGGCCTTCGAGATAGGCCTGCTCGGCGCTGCGGCTCAGATGCGACTGGAAGAGCCCGAAGCGCATATAGATTGGTGCGCCGCCCGCCCGGCGCGCGGCGTAGCCCTGTGGGAGACCGCGCAGGGCGTCCAGCGCGGGCAGCGCCGCCTCGAGATCGGGATCGCTGGCGCGCACCTCTGCGAGGTCGAGACCGGCATCCTTCGTTTCCTGGGACACACGGTTCGCCGCGACCAACAGCGCGCCCTGGTAGTTGCGGTTGGCGATGAAGCTGACGGTCCACGCCATCAGCACCAGCAGGGTGACCGCTGCGATGCCCGCGAGTGCGGCGGTCAGCATCGTCCGTCGCCGGCGCAGGGACTCCGGCGTGGCGCGCACCAGGCCCGCCTCGCCTAGGATCACCTCTTGCAGGAGGCGGTTGATGAAGTAGGCCCGCCCCGCGCCGCCCGGCGGGGTGGCCGCTGGCGCGCCGCCGGCCGCCACCCCGAGCAGCCGGTCGATCGGTGTGCCCTGCTGCACACCGCTGGTCAGGTAGAAGCCGCGCAGATGCCCCCCCGCATCGGCGGTTCCCTGCGGGAAGGCGCCTTCGAGGAAGCGCGCGACCCTCGCCCTCAGGCTCAGGAACTGGCTGGGGAACCCCAGCGCCAGGCTCAAGCGCCGCGCATCGAGTTCGGCGTTCAACCGAGACGACAGCCGCGCATTGATCGAGTCCGCGACCTCGTCGAACGCCTCGGCCAGAGTGCGGGCGTCCGGGACCGCGTCGAGCGGGAAGGTATGCCCCAGCACCGCACGCCGGCCCTCCACGTCCAGGTCGTCGAAATATTCCTGGAAGCCGGCCAGGAGGTCGGCCTTCGTGAACAGCACGTAGACCGGCGGCGTGATCTCAAGCGCCTGATGCAGTTCGGCCAACCGCCGTCGGACTGTGTTGGCGTGGGCGTCCAGCGCAGCGACATCCCCGGCCATCAGCGTGTCCAGGCCGAACGCCACGACCACGCCGTTGATCGGCTGCAGCGGGCGGTTGCGGCGAAGCTGCCGCAACAGGCTAGTCCAGCCTTCGCGATCCCGCTCTGTGGACGAGTCCTGGCTGGTGTAGCGGCCGGCGGTGTCGACCAGGACGGCCTCGTCGGCGAACCAGAAGTCGAGGTTGCGGGTGCCGCCGACACCCTTGAGGGCGTTCGAGTACGGGAAGCGCAGGCCCGAGGCCTGGACGGCCGTGCTCTTGCCGGCGCCGGGCGGACCGATGACCACGTACCACGGACGGTCGTAGAGGTAGTCGCGCTTGCTACCGGAGGCGGACTTGAGCGTCTGCAGCGCCTCGCTCATCCGGCCCGCCAGGGCTTGGCCCTCCGGATCGCTCGCCTGCAGGAGCTCGGCCTCCAGGCGCTTGGCAGCCGCGCGCCGGCGCAGTTGCCGGGACAGGGTCGCGCCGCCCCAGACGAGCGCCACGAGCGCGAGCAGCCCCAGCCGCCACGACAGCGGCCGCAGCGGGCCCACCACGATCGGCAGCACCAGGCACAGCAGCAGCGCCACCACCACGGCGATCAGGAGGGACGTCACCCACCAGTTGCCGAAGACCTTCTTCAGGAACGCCATCCTTACGACACCCGATTCACGACCACTTCCACGCGGCGGTTGCGCGACTTGCCCTCCATGGTGTCGTTGGGCGCGATCGGCTGGGCCTCCGCGAGCCCCTCGGCCGACACCCGCGCTGGGTCCGCCAAGCGCCGGCGGATCAACTCGGCCACCATGTCGGCGCGAGCTTGCGAGAGCGCCAGGTTGTCGGGGAAGCTGAGCCCCCGCGGCCGGTCGGCGTCGGTGTAGCCCTCGACCCGCACCGGACCGGGCTCGGTGTTGAGCGCCTCCGCGATGCGGCCGAACAGCCCAACGCGTTCCGGCTGGAGCTGATCGGACCCCGACTTGAACAGCTGCCCGACCGTCGTGCGCACCCGCACGGTCGAGGGATCCTCGATGACCACCACGAGACCCTGCGCGATCTCCGGCGCCAGGAAGGTGCGGATCCGGGCGGCCTGGGCCCCCGCCGGAGCCGCCGCCAGCGGCGCCTCCCGCGAGAGCCGCAGCGGCGCGTTCGGCGTTATCGCGTCGAGGGCGGCGAGCGCCGGTGCACCGGTCTGGGCGAGAACGATCCGCAGGACGATGTAGATGACGAGCAGCAAGCCCGCTGCAATGGCGGCCGCCATCGCCACCGGTCCCCACATGCCCACGGTCTCGGCCGGGGCCTCCAGGCCGCGCCAGTTCGGCACCAGCTCGAGCCGGGAGAGTCCGCCGCGCGACGGCAGCGCCTGGTAGACGCGCTGCAGCAGTTCCCGGTGCAGCTGACGGCCGTGTTCGGCCACGCGGTAGCGTCCCTCGAATCCGGCGGCCATGCAGGCGTGATAGAGTTCGAGCAGGTCCTCGTGGCCGGACGGCTGCGCTACCATCTGGTCGAGCAGGCGCCAGAACCGGTCTCCGCCGATCGCCTCCTGGAAGTAGCGCACCACCAGGCTGCGGCGAGCCCACTCCGCGGCCTCTGCGCCCTGGCCCGGCAGATTGAGCGCGATATCGTCGGCGGTTGCGGCCAGGGCGTAGACCGCTCGCCGCAGGTGCTCCTCCGAGAGGCGGCCGTTGAAGCGCGTCTGGAAATCCGCGATCGCCGCGTTGGCCGTGTGATGCAGCTGGGGCAGCGGCATCTGCGCGCGTCCGGCCCGCAGGCTCGCCAGCAAGGCGAGCAGGGGGCCGGCGCTGGTCATCAGGGGGTTGACGCCCTGGAACGATGTCGGTGGCTCAGGCACATCATCCTGAACCGCGCCCAGCCGGGCCGGTGCGCTGATGGGCGGCGGGGCGGCGGCCTGGCGCTGTTCCTCGCGCATCCGCTCTAGCGGCGAGGGACGGAAAACCGTGCGATTGGATCCGCCCCCGCCATTGGGATCACTCATCGACGGGCCCTCTTCACCCACCACAACTCGAGCTTGAGGTTCGCCCAATCACCGGAGACGTGCAGCCCGATACCCGGGGCGGTCGCGAACTTGCGCCAGTAGTCTGAACTTCGATCGAGCTCGAAATAGACGTAGCCGGGCAGGATTCGCAGCTGCGGAGGCGGCGTCGGTGTCGGGATGACCTTCACGCCGGCCTGGAGGGCGTTGGCGACGATATCGCGCATGTCCGGGACGGTGCCGATCTTGACGATTTGGCTGAAGCGCGCCCTGACCTCCTCGCTGTTGACCGCCGAGACGGCAAGGTAGAGGTTCGATGTCTCGAAGATCGAGTGGTCGGTGATGGTTGCGGTGTACGCGCCCGGCCCCACCTTCTGCAGACGCAATTGTCCTGCAGCACGGTCAAACATCGCTGAAAGCGAGGTCTGCAACGAATCGATCACCGGCTCGAAGCAGGCCTGCAGGTTCTCGTGCTCATAGTCCGGAAACGCCGGGGGCCGCCGCTCTTCACGGGTCAGGGTGCAGAGCTCGCCCGCCATGGACAGCAGGCTCTCGTAGAGCCGCTCGGGATGGACATCGGGCAGTGTCTTCATGTGGGCAAGCGCCGGCGACCACTTGTTGAGCAGTTGCAGCATCAAGAAGGATGCGAAGGTCTCCGCACCGCCGTCGGTGGCCTCCGCCGCCCGCCGCGAGAGCTCGTCCACCCGTTGGCCCGAGCGCCCGAGGATGTCGGCCAGCCAACTGACCATCCGCGCCGAGACGCGAACGTCCAGGGTCGGAGGAATATAGCTGGAATCCAGATGGACGCGGCCGTTGTCGACATCGCGAATTCGCGCGAGCCCGAGCTTCACCCGCCCTTCGGTCTGTTCGCGAGTGATCCCGAATCGCAGGTTGGGGGTGGCCACCTCGATCCGCTCGGACTGCCGGTCCTGAGCGAACGCATCATAGGCGTCGGCTTCGTCCACGAGGTAGCGCGTCGCCGCATCGGCCTGCGCGCGTGACCTGAACTCCGGCGCGCCTATCTGTTCAGGCGGAAGGGTGAGGTAGACGATCGCGTTCCGGGTGTCGGGCGGCACGTCGATCGGCGGCGGCGGCGGCGCCTCCTGGGGGAGGGCGAAGGGCAGGCCGTCGGGCAGGATTCCGGCGCAACGCTCGACTCCGAACTTGGCGTGTGGCGCCAGACCTTCGTCGACGACGATCTCCGTCAGGCCCCAGGCATAGGGCTGGAGGGCCGACGCGCGAGCCCGTTGCAGAGCATCGAAGTATCGGTCCTGCTGCTGGAAGTGCTGGGGCCGGAGAAAGAGCCCCTCCCGCCAAGCCACCCGGCTCGCGCCCGCCATTCCAACCCCCGACCACTCTGCCCCGTACCCTTGAAATCATTTAAGCATGCTGCGCGCCGTCCCAGAAGCCGTGACTCAGCGAGTTCTGGGACTCTCAGTTGCTGGAACGTCCGCATGAGTGAAGACAAGCCGCCGTCCAGCGAGCCGGAGCCGGGATTGGACCCGCGAACCTGGGTTCGTCCGCGCCCCGAAGAGCCCGCGGTGGAGACCCGCCGGCCCACGTCCACCTCCTTCGATCCGGCGACCTGGCGGCGGGACGGCGAATCGACGGACGCGCCCGCGCCGCCTCCCGCCCGGCGCCGCCTGCTGGTCGGGCTGGCCGCCGGCGGCGTCCTGCTCGGGGCAGCGGGCGGCGCGGTCATGACGCGCCGCAAGGACGAGTCGGGCGCAGCCGATCCGGGCGGCGCGCTGGAGGCCCGCAGCACCGTCGCCGCCCCGGACGTCAGCCAGGTGGCGGACATCCTGCGCGCCTCCGGCGTCCAGGACGAACAGGCTTCCGCAGCCGGAACGCGCCTCCTGGAGGCGTTAGGGCGGGATCGGCGGGCGCTGCAGCTCACGCTCGTCACCCGGTCGGCCGCCGGCGTCGTCAGGCTGCAGCTTCTCGAGGCGCGCCACTCCGACGGCGCCGGGGCGCGCCTCACGGCCGAGGGCGCCGGATTTCGCCTGGAGGTCCTGCGAAGTGAACTTGCCAAACGCACGCGCGTCGCACGCGGCGAAATGGGCGAGGAGACCTTCTACGCCGCGGCGGTTAGCGCCGGCGTGCCCGACCGGCTGATCACGCCCTTCGCCCAGGCCTTCGCCTTCGATTTCGACTTCCAGCGGGAGATCAACCCGGGCGACCAGTTCGAGGCGGTCTACGAGGAGGACGTGACGGCGGACGGGCGGCCGCAAGGGGAGCCGCGCCTGCTCTACGTCGCGCTCACCGCACGGGTCAGGTCGCGCGCCTTTTACAGATTCCAGCCGCCGGCGGACGACCTCGGCTGGTACTCCGCCGACGGTGTGAGCGCCCAACGCCAGTTGATGCGGACCCCGGTCGAGGGGGCGCGCGTGACGTCCACGTTCGGTCCGCGCCTGCATCCAGTGCTGGGCTATACCCGTGTCCACAAGGGGATCGACTTTGGCGTCCCCGTCGGGACGGCGGTGTTCGCGGCGGCCGCGGGGGTCGTGGAGACCGCCGGGCCGCACGGCGGTCACGGCAACTACGTGCTCCTGCGGCACAATAACGGGCTGTCGACCGCCTACGCGCACCTGTCGCAGTTCTCGGTCGCGCAGGGGCAGAACGTCCGGCAGGGCCAGGAGGTGGCCAAGAGCGGCAACACCGGCACCTCGACCGGCCCGCATCTCCACTACGAGGTCTACCGTGCGAACGAAGCTGTGGACCCGCTCTCCTTCGAGATGGGCGAGGCCCAGCGGCTGTCCGGGGACGTCCTTGCGGCCTTCCTCGCCCGGAAGAACGAGATCGACAAGGCGCGGTCCACAGCGCTCTGAGCCGGGCGCAGCGGCGCGACTCGCCGCGATTAACGGTAGAAGCGGAGGTCGCGCATGAAGGCGCGGCTCGGCGGGATGCAGCGCACATGACGGCCTACGATGAAGTCCCGTACCCCAGCGCAGTCTACCGGCGGATCCACCCTGCGGTGCTGGCGAGCCAGCAGGCGCTCTTCGGCCTTCCCTTCGCGCCACCGTCGAACGCCGCGGTCCTGGAGCTCGGGTGTGGGGACGGATCGAACCTCATCCCGATGGCGGTGGCCGCGCCGGACGCGCGCTTCGTGGGCATCGACTACGCGCCCCAGCCGGTCGGCCGCGGGCAGGCCGTCATCGAAAGGCTCGGGCTGTCGAACATCCGTCTGGAGGTCCGCGACGTCTGCGACGGGCCGGGGCGACTCGGACAGTTCGACTACATCCTGGCGCATGGGCTATACGCCTGGATCCCGCCCGCCGTAGCCGACGCCGCGATGGCCCTGACGGGGGCATGCCTCAGCCACGACGGCCTAGCCATGATCAGCTACAACGCGCTTCCAGGCTGCGCCCTGCGCGTCGTGCTCCGCGAGATCCTGCTGCGGGAAGTCGCCGGCGCCGCGTCGATCGGCGAGCGGATCGACCGCGCGCGCGGCGTCCTCGCCGACTTGATACGCGGCTTCGATGCGCAACAGCCACTTCCCGCCGCGCTTAAGGACGAATGCGAGCGCATGCTCGCCCGTGACCCGAATGTCCTGTTCCACGACGAGCTCGGACCCGAGTACCACCCCGCCTTCGTCGGGGATGTGGCGGCGCACGCCTCGCGGCACGGACTGCATTACTTCGGCGACGCCGCGCCCGCCTGGCTCGCCGACGAGGCGCCCGACGCGGCGCGCGACGAGCAGGAGCGTGTGGATCCGGTCCGCCGGGCCCAGCATGGCGATTACCTGGCGCCTTGGGCGTTCCGGCACACCCTGTTGACCCGGCGCCCCGCGGAGGCGGACCGTCGCCTCGACCTGGCCCGGATTTCCGGCTTGTGGGGTGCCCTGGCTCACCGGCTGGCGGCCGATGCAGGGAACTCGCTTACCGTCGCCGGCCCCGACGGCGCACGCGCCGAGATTGGCGACCCGCGCCTGATGCCCTTGCTGCGGACCCTGCACGAAGCCTGGCCGCAGGCCGCCCGGTTGGATGCCGCGACGCCCGCGGTCGCCGGGGCGATCCTGCAGCTCTGGGCCGGCGGCTTCATCGAGCTCAGGGTCGAGCCCCTGCCCCTGGCGACCGGGGCCGGCGCACGGCCGCAAGTGTGCCCGCTGGTGCGGCTTCAGGCAGAAGCCGGGCAGACCCGCCTGACCAGCCGGCGCCATCGCGTCGTCGAGATCGGCGACACCACGACGCTCAAGGTGCTGACCTTGCTGGACGGGACGCGCGACCAGGAGGCGCTTGCGATCGATGTTGCGGCGATGACCGGCATCCCGGCCGCGGCGGTTGCGGCCGGCCTGCCCACGAACCTGGCGGACGTCGCCAGCCTCGGGCTTCTGTCACCGACCTGAGACTGCCTTGCTGGACGCCGGGGTCCTGCGCAGGCGCTCACGTGATGGTGGGTGCTGGGGGATTCGAACCCTCGACCCGCTGATTAAGAGTCAGCTGC
>CAZBXO010000005.1:0-7014 GCA_964495645.1 uncultured Phenylobacterium sp.
CGCCCAGACGCGTCCGATATCCTTGAGCGGCACGCAGCCCCTATAGGCGCCGGGGTTGGGGTCGTAGCGCGCCGCCTTCGTCGCGCCCGGACGGGAGGTGAAATAGCCCACGGTCACCAGGTCGCGCAGCACCGGGAAGAAGGGCGGGCCCTTGGGCGGCTCGACGGCGGAGCGCGGCTGGTTCGAGAGGCCGGTCTCGGTCTCGCCGCGGCCAACGGCGGCGGACGGGGTGCGCGGGGCGCGTGACTCGGTCTCGTAGCGTTCAAGCAGCGCGGTCTGCTGCGCCGGCGTGCAGGCGGCGAAGCCCTTGCCGTGGGCGGCCCTGGCGTCGGCCTCCATGCGGTCGAGGCCGGCGCGGATGGAGGCGGCGTCGCGCGGGGTGCAGTAGTTGCTGACCGCCCGGTCGACGAAGGCCGGTACGCCGCACTCGCGGGCGCCGGGGGTGTCGGTGGCCGGCATGATCAGCTCGGCGGCGGCGTCGAGCGTGCGGGCCTGGGTGGGCGTCAGGGCCTTGGGCGCCCAGTTGAGCGTCGTCTGGGCCGCGGCGCCGGCCGGCAGGACGAGGGCGGTCCAGGCGGCGCCGAAGGTGAGCGTGAGGTCGCGGCGGTTGAGGGTCATCTCTAGAGCTCCCCGCGCTTGCCGGCCTGCACCGCGTGATCGGCAGCGCGGGCGGTGAGCGCCATGTAGGTGAGCGACGGGTTCACGCAGGAGGCGGAGGTCATCGCCGCCCCGTCGGTGATGTAGACGTTCCTGCAGGCGTGGATGGCGTTGAAGGCGTTCAGCACCGAGGTCTTGGGATCGCGGCCCATGCGGGCCGTGCCCATCTCGTGGATGCCGAGGCCCAGGCCGTAGTCGCCGTCGAGCTCGCGGACGTTTTTGAAGCCGGCGGCCTCCAGCATCTCGGCGGCGGCCGCCTTCATGTCCTTGCGCATGGCGCGCTCGTTGGGGCCGATGTCGGCGTCGAAGGTGACGGTGGGCAAGCCGTGCTTGTCCTTGACGTCGTGGTTCAGCGTCATGCGGTTCTTGGGGTCGGGCAGGATCTCGCCGAAGCCGCCGAGGCGGACCAGCCAGGGGCCGGGCTGACTGAGCCTGGCCTTGCGCCCGGCGCCGAAACCGGGCTCGGCGCGGTCCCAGTTCGGGCGGCCCGCGCCGCCCTGGTAGCCGAAGCCGCGCAGGTAGTCGGCGCGCTTGGAGGCCGGGTTGTCCGGCAGGTTGCGGAAGCGAGGGATGTAGAGCCCGTTGGGGCGGCGGCCGGAGTAGTACATCTCCTCGTAGCCGGGCGCCTCGGCCGCGGCGCCGACGCCGAGGTGGTGATCCATGATGTTGCGGCCGACCTGGTCGCTGTCGTTGCCCAGGCCGTTGGGGAAGCGCTTGCTCTTGGAGTTCAAGAGGATGCCGGCCGAGGCCACCGCGGAGGCGCAGAGGAAGATGACCTTGGCGAAGTACTCGGTGTCCTTGCCGGTGACGGCGTCGCGGACCCGCACGCCCGTCGCCTTGCCCAGCTTCTCGTCATAGATCACCGACATGACGATGGCGTTGGGCATCAGCGTCATGTTCTTCGTCCGCTCGGCGGCCACGAGGGTCACCGCGTTGGACGAGAAGTAGGCGCCGAACGGGCAGCCGCGGATGCACAGGTTGCGGTGCTGGCAGGCGCCGCGGCCGAGCGCCGTCTGCTCGGGCGTCGGCTGGGTGATGTGGGCGACGCGGCCGATGGTGATGCGGCGGTCGGGGAACTTCGCCTCGGAGCGCTTCTTCAGGTCGATCTCGACGCAGTTCATCTCCATGGCCGGCTGGAAGACGCCGTCAGGGAGCTGCGGCAGGCCCTCGGCCTGGCCGGAGACGCCGATGTAGCGCTCTACGTAGTCGTACCAGGGCTTGATATCGGCGTAGCGGATCGGCCAGTCGACGCCGACGCCCTCCCGGGCGTTGGCCTCGAAGTCGATGTCGGAATGGCGGTAGCTCTGACGCGCCCACATCAGCGAGCGGCCGCCGACGTGATAGCCGCGGATCCAGTCGAAGCGACGGGTTTCCGAGTAGGGGTTCTCGTCGTCGCGGACGAAGAAGTGCTGGCTGTACTCGGTGAGCGCGTAGCCGGTGCGATCCTGCTTCGGATAGATCGACTTCATGATCTGGTCCGGCATCCTGCCGCGCGGGTATTTGGTCTCCCAGGGATGCGTGCCGGCCGTCGGGTAGTCCTTGACGTGGCGGACCATGCGCCCGCGCTCCAGGACCAGGGTCTTCAGGCCCTTTTCGCTGAGCTCCTTGGCGGCCCAGCCGCCGCTCATGCCGCTTCCGACGACGATGGCGTCCCAGGTCTGTGCGGCGTTTCCCTTGGTGGCGACGTTGGCCATGGTCAGAGCCCCATGAGCTTGCGGTTGGCCTGGGCGTCGACGCCGGAGGCGGCGAAGTCGTCGAAGGCGTGGTCGGTGACGCGGATGATGTGATCGCGGATGAAGGGCGCGCCCTCGGCGGCGCCGTCCTCGGGGTGCTTCAGCGCGCACTCCCACTCGAGCACCGCCCATCCCGGATAGTCGTACTGGGCCAGCTTCGAGAAGATGGCGCCGAAGTCCACCTGGCCGTCGCCCAGCGAACGGAAGCGGCCCGGCCGGTCCACCCAGCCCTGATAGCCGCCATAGACGCCGGAGCGGCCAGTGGGCCGGAACTCGGCGTCCTTCACGTGGAAGGCGCGGATGCGGGAGTGATAGCGGTCGATGTAGTCGAGATAGTCCAGCTGCTGCAGCACGAAGTGGCTGGGGTCGTAGAGCAGGCAGGCGCGGGGGTGGTTGTCGACCTCACCTAAGAAACGCTCGTAGGTGGCGCCGTCGTGCAGATCCTCGCCCGGATGGATTTCGTAGCAGACGTCGACGCCCGCCTCCTCAAAGGCGTCGAGGATCGGCCGCCAGCGGCGGCCGAGCTCGGCGAAGGCTTCTTCCACCAGGCCCGCCGGCCGCTGCGGCCAGGGATAGACGTAGGGCCAGGCGAGCGCGCCAGAGAAGGTGGCGTGCGCGGTCAGCCCGAGGCGCCGCGAGGCCTTCGCGGCGCACTTGAGCTCTTCGACGGCCCAGGCCTGGCGCTCCGCGGGCTTGCCGCGCACGGCCTTGGGCGCAAAACCGTCGAAGAGGGCGTCGTAGGCGGGATGCACGGCCACCAGCTGGCCCTGCAGGTGGGTGGAGAGCTCGGTGATGACGAGGCGGTGCTCCGCCAGCACACCGACGATGTCGTCGCAGTAGACCTGGCTCTCGGCCGCGAGCCGCACGTCGAAGAAGCTGTCCGGGCCTCCAGTGGGCATCTGCACGCCGACGTAGCCGAGGTCGGCCACCCACTTGGCCATGGTGTCCAGCCGGTCGAACGGCGGCGTGGCCCCGATGAACTGGGCGAGGAAGATGCCGGGGCCCTTGATCGTCCTCATGCGGCCAGCTCCACCCAACCCTTGCCGCTGTTCGCCACGGCGGTCTCGACGAACGCCATGCCGCGCAGGCCGGCTGTCATGCCCGGCACGAGGCCCGCATCCTTGCGGCCTTCGGCGATGGCGTCGGCGAGGTCGCGGTAGAGGTTGGCGAAGGCCTCGATGAGGCCCTCGGGATGGCCGGTCGGGATGCGCGAGGCGCGCTGCGCCGTCGCGGAGAGGTAGGGCGAGGCCGCGTGCAGGGTCTGGCTCGGCCGGTCCATCCAGTCGATCCGAAGGGTCGTGTGGTCCTCGTGGCTCCAGGCGAGGCCGCCCCTTTCGCCGTAGACCTTGATGTTCAGCCCGTTGCGCGCGCCGGCCGAGATCTGGCTGGCGATCAGCACGCCGCGCGCGCCGCCCTCGAAGCGCAGGAGGACGTTGCAGTCGTCGTCCAGCTCGCGGCCCAGGACCACGGCGGCCAGGTCGGCGCATATCCGCGTCACCGGCGCGCCGCCGATGAACTCCGCCAGGTTGAAGGCGTGAACGCCGATGTCGCCGCTGCAGCCGCCGACGCCGGCCAGGTGCGGGTCGCCACGCCAGACGGCTTGCGGCGAATCCGAGGGCTGGGAGAGCCAGCCCTGCGCGTACTCCACGACGATCTTGCGGACTGCGCCCAGATCGCCGCGGGCGACGATCTCGCGGGCCTCCCGGACCATCGGATAGCCGGTGTAGGTGTAGGTGAGGCCGTAGAGGCGGTCGCTTCGGGCGACCACGTCGTCGAGCCGGCGGGCCTCCGCCAAATCCAGCGTCGCCGGCTTGTCGGACATGACGTGGAGGCCGGCTTCGAGGGCCGCGGCGGAGACCGGAAAGTGGGTGTCGTTGGGCGTCACCACGCAGACCAGCTCGGCCCCGTCCGCTCTCCCGGCCTCGCCGGCGATGAGGGCCCGCCAATCCGGATAGGCCCGCGCGCCCCAGGCCTCGGCCGCCGCGGCGTTCTTCGCGGCGTCGCGGCTGAAGGCCCCGGCGACCAGTTGCAAGCGCCCATCAAGCTCCGCGGCCATGCGGTGGACGGGGCCGATGAACGACCCCGGGCCGCCGCCGACCATGGCGAACCGGACGGGGCCGCGTCCGCTCACGCCTGCACGCGCGCCAGGTAGTCGTGGCTGATCTTCGCCGCCTCAATACGCGGGCGCGCGAAGGGCGGTTCCTGCTCCACGTAGAAGCCGCGTACGCCAGCTGCGTAGGCGGCCGGCAGCAGCTTGGCCCAGTCGAGCTTGCCGGAGCCGATCTCGGTGGGGTCCATCGCCAAGCTGTAGTTGGCCTTCGAGCTCTCCTTGATGTCCTTCACGTGGACCATGGTGACCCGCCCCTTCTGGGCGGCCAGGAACTTGATCGGATCGATGCCGGCGGCGGCTACCCAGCCGAGATCGGCCTCCAGGGTGACGAGGGCGGGGTCGACGTTGGCGAGCAGCACCTCCAGGCCGTTGGTCGCCCCCAGCGGGCGGAACTCGAAGTTATGGTTGTGGTAGCCGACCTTGATGCCGGCCGGCTTCAGGGCCCTGCCCTTGGCGTTGAGGTAGTCGGCGTTGGCCTTCCAGTCGTCGATCGTCATGCCGGAGGCCACGCGGTTGAGGTAGCCGCCGATGCCCTCGCCGCCCTGCACGCCGCCGAAGCGGTCCGGGATCAGGAGGCTGGGCATGACCGCGGTTCTGACGCCCAGGGTGTTGAGGTCGGCGGCGAGCTTGCCGAGGTCGCCGTCGAAGGCGCCGTTGCCGCCTTTGGCCTGGATGTGGGCGCTCGGGCAGGCCAGCCCGGCGCGGTCGAGCGCGGCGCGCATCTCTGCGGCCGTGCGGCCGAGAAGGCCGGCGAGCTCGACGGTCTTGTACCCGATCGCCGCCACCTGCCTCAGCGTGCTGTCCAGGTCCTTCGCCGCATCCGGGCCGAGCGTATAGAGCTGGATGCCGATCGGCAGTTTGTGGCGCTGGAAGAAGGGCGCGGCGGCCGCGGCAGGCGTGCTCACCGCGGCGGCTCCGAGGGCGGCCAGCAGGCTGCGGCGATCGATGGGGCGCATGGGGCGGCTCCGAGGGTCATGCGGTGGCGACAGAAGTCGGCGCGCGTTCCGGCGGGCGGAAGGCGAGCGCCAGGATCAACATGGCGAGAAGCGCCATGCCGGTGGGGACGAGGAAAAGGCGCTGATAGTCGACTGCGCCGGCGGCGTCGGACCACCGGGCCATCAGCGCCGGGAAGAGGAAGCTGGCGGCCACGTTGCCGACGCCCAGGATCAGCAGGTTGAAGAGGCCCTGGGCGGAGGAGCGCACGTCGCTCGGGAAGGCGGCGTCGACGAAGATGTACACGGTGGCGAAGAAGAAGGCGTAGCAGATGCCATGCAGCAGTTGGACGGCCACGATGGTCGGCACGCTGTCGGCCGCAAAGGCGAAGACGGCGAAGCGCGCGGCGTGGCCCAGGATGCCGATCAGCATGGTGACCTTCCAGCCCAGCCGGATGAGCACGCCGCCGAGGATGAACATGGTCACGATCTCGGCCAACTGGCCGAGACTCAACACCACCATCGAGAGGTTGCCGGCGATCCCGACGCGATTGGTCAGGAAGGCGTCGGCCATGACGAAGTAGCCGTTGTGGATGACGCTATCGATGAAGGTGACAAGGAACAGCACGCCCACGAACGGCACGCCGAGCAGCTTCAGCGCCTCGCGCCACGCCAGGGGGTCCGTGGCCGACTCGCCGCGCTTGGGCGGCGTGTGCGGCAGGGTCAGGCTGTAGGCGGCGAGCGCGAAGGAGACGATGGCCGCGACGATGAAGATCGAGCGGACCTCGAGCTGTGTGGCCTGCGCCCCCAGGAGGAAGATGAAGGGCCAGCTGACCAGGATCCAGCCGACCGTGCCGCCCATGCGGATGGCGCCGAAGTCCTTTGCCGGGTCCTTCAGGTTGGCGAATGCGATGGCGTTGGTGACCGAAAGCGTCGGCACGTAGAGCAAGCTGAAGATCAGGTAGGCCGCGAAGAACGGCCAGAAGTCGGTGAGGAAGGCGCAGCCCAGCAGCGCCACGCCGCCGATCACGTGGCTGATCGCCAGGAACCGCTCGGCGGCGAAGTTTCGGTCCGCGAACTGGTTGGAGAAGAAGATGCCGACGACGGCCGCGATGCCCCAGGCGCTGCCGACCAGCGACTGCTGCCAGGCCTCGAACCCCAGCAAGCCCATGTAGGGGAACAGCTTCGGCGCCCAGGCGCCCCAGACCGCCAGCTGCAGCACCATCATCACGAAGAGCCGCGCCCGGACGCCCATCCCGATCCTCCCCGCGGCCAGACTCTCGACGGGTCCAGGCTCGCGATGTAATCGATTACATGGAAAATGTCGGAGTGCAACGGGGCCCATGGCGACGATCCGCGACGTGGCGCTGAGCGCGGGGGTCTCGACCGCGACCGTGAGCCGTGTGCTGAGCACGCCGGACGTGGTGGCGGAAGCGACCCGCGAGCGGGTGATGGCGGCGGTGGCGCGGCTCGGCTACGCGCCGAACGTCGCGGCCTCGACGCTGCGCACCGCGCGGACGGGCAAGATCCTGGTGACCGTGCCGGACATCTCCAACCCGTTCTTCAGCCAGGTGATCCGCGG